>QGUY01000084.1 GCA_003242315.1 Bacteroidota bacterium | reverse complement strand
TTTATCTACACGAAGGCCCTGAAAGACCGGATGACGCACAATCCCGTCTTCCGTGATCTCAGAATATTTGACATTGCATACGAGAACTGGATTTACCCAGGTGATATCGGGTGTTTCCCTAATGGGTATATTCAGTGGGGAGGTTTTGCGTTTGAGTGGAACGAGTTTCTTGTAGATCTCGGCGAGCGTCCTTGTTGTAAATCCCGTACCCACGTTTCCAATAGAGACGAGCTTTCCCTTGTCATGAACGGCAAGTAACAGCGATCCAAAGTACTGCCGCGACCCTTTCGGATCTGTAAAACCAACGATGACCGCTTCCTGCGTGTGGATGTTTTTGATCTTCAGCCAATCGGCACTCCGCTTCCCGGGTTGGTAACGGCTGTCCTTTTTCTTTGCGATCATTCCCTCCAGGTTGAGTTTCTGCATCTCTTTGAAGAACACCTTACCATCGTCTTCCACATGATCGCAATACCGAATGATGTTGGAGTCGGGCAGCATCTTGCGAAGCTTTTTCTTGCGCTCTATCAATGGCAAACCGGTGAGCGACTTTCCATCCAGTTCAAGGATGTCGAACACATAATATTGAATCGGAACGTTGCTGTTGCTCCTGTAGTTCTGCAGCTTTTGAAAGCTGGGCTTGCCATTGCTGTCGAATGCCACAATCTCGCCGTCGATAATGGCTCGCTTCTTAATCGCTTTCAGCGCTTCAAAGACCTTAGGATATGCTTTATCGAAAGTGAGTCCGTTGCGGGAATACAATCGGTTGCCATCGGGACGTATTTCTGCTATTGCGCGATAGCCATCCCATTTGATTTCAAAAATCCATTCCTCACTATCAAATGCCGGGCGGTCCGACAACTGCGCCTTCATCGGCTCGATGTAGGATGATAGTTTCTTGCTCCCTTCGATCTTGACTGGTTTCACGATTGAAAGGTAAGAAATTCAAAAATTTTCTGAACCACATAGGGCACACAGAGACACAGGGTCGCATAGGATATTGTTAATTACTGATCCCTTCCAGGAATTTCTCTATTTGCGCTTTGTATGTCCCAATCAGGTGGGTACGAACAAAAAATGGTGTTCGGGTTGCGTGGTTACCAGATTGTACAAAAACCTGTCGTGACGGGAGCTTTGGCATGTGGCAATCGATGCAATTATTCTCCAACGCCAGACCTGGCATTGTTTCCTGCTTGCAGAAGTGTTCCGTATCGGGAGTGTGGCAACTCATGCACCGTGTCGAGAACAACTGCAGATTGCCAGTTTCCCTGCTATGAACGTCGTGGCATGTGGAGCAGTCCATATCGGTCATACGAAAGCACTTACTCAGCGTGAGCAATCCGAATTGGTTGCCGTGCACATCCAGGGTAGCCGCGCTGTCTGCCTCATATGCCGGTGTTGAAAAATCATCAAGCCGATCGCCCACCATGTACGTAAACGACGGCATAAAATTGTTCCTGATCCCTGAGTGACAGAGCGCACAGTTATCAAGACGCTGGCTACGCGTGAGTCGTGCGGGGTTGATGACATACTTAGGGTCTTTTACATCGGGATTCTCACCATGGAACGTGACATGTTTCGCGGCAGGGCCGTGACAACGTTCGCAATCCACACCCAGCAATACCTGCTTTGGATCAAACGTCTCTATCTCACCAACAGCTCTGCCCATCTTGAAGAACGTGCTGTGACATTCAAGGCACCGCGAAGTGATGGGACGGTTGAATACAATCTGGTCGGCAGGAAATCCCGGACTATTGGTCCATACCGAATCCGGTGCATAATACGAAGCCGGTAGTTGGTACAACGCATCCTCATGCCAGTAAAGGTAGCTTTGCCCCTGTCTTCCAGAACCGATGGTGATGTCAAAGGGTCTTCGTTCGACAGTACTATCGCTTACAATCCCTCGCTGATATAATCCTTCAGGAGTTTTTTCCATTACTATTCGCAGTCTGTCGTTGAGTTCTACAAGGTTATGCGAAGGCTCGAAGCTACCTTTTACGCTTTCCGCGGTGGCTGGCTGTGATGTGAGATAGTGGGGCGTCTGAGCATGACGCTCGGAAATGTCAGCATGACAGGCAATACACGACTCCGATCCGGCAAATTGTAAACCCGAGGGATGAGTTACACGACTATCACCCGTCCCTTCACACATGACAGTTAATATTCCCGTGGCAGTAAACGCAGCGACAATCGAAAGATTTCTTATTGAAACCCTGCCATTAATTCGGAACTTAAACCACAACAAGAGGATCAGGTGTCGAATCACATTCACAGTGTAAGAAGCAGCGCGTCCCCCCGGCGCTACCGTGTCTTACACTAGGTTACACCAAAATTCGAATAAAGAAAAGTCAGGTGTGCAAAATCGAGTCAATCGCTGACGGCAACGTCGGCCGTGACCTCCTCGACAAACGCGTGGATGTCGGGCACAAAATAGTTGATGTCTTCCGGCGTGACGCGGTATCCTGAAATCTTTGGGGGATTGGCTTTCAGATGTGACTTCGGTAGTTCGAGAACCCAGAGTTCCCGCACCGCTATCGGAGCGCGGCCCACTGTGGTCGTCAGTTCTTTCCGAACTTTCTCCACCTGCGCGCTCATTCCGCCTCCGCAAAGAGACATGAAGGCATAGCTTGTAATCTGATCACGATACTGTGTGAGGAAGGATCTCAATGGACTGGCAATCTTGCCAGACCAGATGGGAGCGACAAATATGAGCATGTCGTACGCGCTGAGGGTTAGCGGGCATGGTTTGATGCGCGGGGTACGTCCTAACACAATGTCGAGAAAGATGGAAAACCCCGTGCGCTTTCCTGCAGGTTCCACTTCAAAAATGTCGGAATTGAACTCCTTCTGGAGGCGGTAGGCGAGCAGTTCGTTGTTACCTCCGTGCGAATAGTAAACAATTAACGGTTTCATAACAGGGGCTATTTGAATGCAAGTAACTGCAAGGCAGGTCAATTGCGGAATGAGAAAAGAACATCCAATTTCCTGACAAACCTCAGGTTTGGATTTTGATATCGCCCATTCATTTCCGGCCCATGTATGGCGATATTTGTATGACCTAATCCAGGATTCAAAAAATCGCGGAGATGACTCCTAAATTGACCATAACCAGCGCGGCATTTAACCACGGCGCCAGGATCCCCAGAAAATACACGTGCGACGGAGATAACGTAAATCCGCCGCTTTCGATAGAAGGCATCCCGGCCAGCACGAAGAGCCTGGTTCTGATCGTCGACGATCCGGATGCACCGGGCGGCACCTGGGACCACTGGGTTGTGTGGGATATCCCTCCGGTCAATGAAATCCTGGAGAACAGTGTGCCCGGCACGCAAGGCTTAAATGACAGCCAGCGTGAACGCTATAGCGGTCCCTGCCCTCCACCGGGTACTCATCGGTATTTCTTTAAAGTCTATGCGCTGGACACCATGCTCGGCCTTGATCCTTCGTCAACCAAACCCTTGGTTGAAGAAGCGATGGAGGGACACATCCTTGCGAGAGGAGAACTCATGGGAACATACAGCCGGGAGTAAAAGGGCCCATCGAACGCACAAAAAAACGCTCAGTGTGTCTCCGTATTCCTCCATAGTGAAAGAAGATTTATTCTCGTTATCTTTCTGAATGATCGACTTAATCATTGAAGCACGTCGCGCGGCCATCTCAGCAGAGATGGAAGTGAGGAGAATACTTCCATTCCGGGCAAAGCGCATGGTTGGCCCTTTCATATTCATGGATCATGCCGGACCTGTTACAATCAATCCTGTAAACGCGCCGGCAATGGATGTGCTTCCGCATCCTCACATCGGACTCTCTACTGTGAGTTATCTCTTCAGCGGACAAGTAACGCATCGCGATAGCCTTGGTGTTGAACAAACCATTCGACCGGGCGAGGTCAACTGGATGACGGCCGGTAAGGGCATCACACACTCCGAACGCTTTGAAGATCTCGCGATGCTTGCGGGCAACACGCTGGAAATGATTCAGACATGGGTAGCGCTTCCGGAAAAAGCGGAAGAGTCGGACCCTGAGTTTAACAATTACAAACCTGAGGTATTACCCGTGTACACTGACACAGGCGTGTGGATGCGCGTGATAGCGGGAGGTGCGTTCGGGCTAAAGAACGATGTAAAGGTTCATTCACCGTTGTTCTACGTGCATGTCGTGTTGCAGCATGGTGCTCGGTTCACCTTGCCGACGGGTTATCCTGAGCGCGCCGCGTACGTTGCGCGGGGTACCGTTGAAATATCCGGACGAACATACACGCGGGGACAAATGATCGTCTTCAACGCTACGGCCGAGCCCGTGATTACAGCTAAAGACGGCGAAGCGATAATCATGCTTCTCGGAGGCGATCCGCTTGGTGAACGTTTCATTTGGTGGAACTTCGTCTCATCGCGAAAGGAACGCATTGAACAAGCGAAGGCCGACTGGAAAGCAGGACGCATCAAACTTCCGCCAAATGATAATCGCGAGTTTGTTCCGCTTCCCGAAGATCGAAGCAAGCCAGCGGGTGATCCTCCACCTCAGCCTTTGTCGTAAAGGATACATCACACATTGCACTTCAAACGTTGCCATGATAAATTTATAACACGACATCGTAGAAGCTGGTCCGCACCATCAGTTAAGTCGCTGATGCTTTCGACAGTCAACTGCGGAATGACTTGTACTCCTCGTATTTTTTGCTACCTTTACGTACAGAGACCGAATTACCGACCCATTTGCGTAGTCGCATCAATCCCCCCACAGGTAAGGGAATAGGCCGGCCCTGAGATCCCTGACAGTCGGTACGCAGGACGCATGAGGTGATACAACAGAGAACTCCTGGTACTTTTCCTTTGAATTTATTTACAACGCTCCCAGAACCGCGTGAAACACCTCATCCTGGATAAACCATTGAACGTGATTAAAAAAACTAAGAGTGAGGTTGCTCCGCAAAGCAGAGATGCCGTACGCAATCGGAAAGATAGCACAAATGGAATACTGGCAAACGAAGAAGGTTTCAACCGGATCATTGCTGAAGTAAAGGATTACGCAATAGTCATTCTGGATGAGAATGGCTACATCCGCAACTGGAATATCGGTATACAAACGATAAAGGGTTTCGCATCCGACATCGTTGGTCAGCATTTCAGCATTTTCTATACCCCGCGCGACCAGGAAGAAGGACTTCCCCAGTCGCTGCTGCGCGAAGCAAGAGAACAAGGCCGCGCAGTCCACGAAGGATGGCGCGTTAGAAATGACAAATCCCGATTCTGGGGCAGCGTCGTCATCACTGCGTTGCACGACAGTTCCGGAAAACACATCGGGTTTATGAAGTTGACGCGCGACCTCACGGCAAAAAAGCTGGCAGAAGACAAACTAAAAAATTACGCAGCCGACCTCGAGGCGAGGAACCGGGAGCTTGAGCAGATCACCTACATCGCATCCCACGACCTCCAGGAACCCTTGCGAAAGATCCGAACCTTCGGCGAGGTGGCGCGGCGCAACATGGAAGACCCTAACAAGGTGCGCATGACGCTGGAAAAAATTGAAGACTCGGCCGCACGCATGTCGACACTGCTCCGGGCGATCATGGAGTACACCACCCTGGCGCGCATCACTGGGACTCACGCTCCCACCGACCTCAATCAGGCATTTCAAAGAGCTAAAGGACAACTGCAACTCCTCATCCGGGAAACAAACGCGAAGCTAACCACGAGCGAGCTTCCGATAATTGATGGCGACTTCCACCAAATGGTGCAAATGATGGTGCACATCCTCAGCAACGCGATCAAGTACAACAATCGGGTTCCGGAGGTCAATGTGGACGCCACCCTGGTTCAGCGGGCTGAGGTGCCCGACTTACCCGAATACCTCACTGAGCCGGAGTATGTGCGAATCCGTTTCGCCGACAACGGAATCGGGTTTGAAAAGCAGTATGCGCCACAGATATACGACATCTTCCGTCGCCTTCACAGCACCCACCAATACCCAGGCACAGGAATCGGCTTGGCGTTGTGCCGACGGATTGTCCAGAATCACAGAGGACATATTTCCGCTTCGAGCAAGCCAGGTGAGGGCACTACATTTTATGTGTACCTCCCCGCGCGGCACGTACCTCAGTAATTCAGGAATTTCGTTTTTGGAGCAACAGGTCGGCCAGTTCACGGAAGACCCCGTTGCCCCCTTTGGCACGCGTGACCAGATCACAGGCTCGGCGGACATAATCCGGGGCGTCGGCAGCAGTGACGCCAAGGCCCACCATCTCCAGAACCGGTATGTCATTAAAATCTGAACCAACAAAGGCTATCTCTTTCAGTTTGAGGCGGTAATGCGCTGCCAGCTTAGTAACAGTTGAAACCTTATCAAGGATGCCCTGGTGGCAAAAATCCATTCTCAGGTCGGCGCACCATCGCGTTACAATACCCGACTCACGGGCGGATACGACACCAATGACTACACCAGCCTTTTGCAAGGGCGATACCGCAGCGGCATCCCGAAAGTGGAATTGCTTGTATTCCGTTCCGTTCAGGTCGTAAATAAGTTTGCCGTTGGTGAGCACCCCGTCGGCCTCCAGGAAAATAGCCTTCAGGTCGGCCAGCCGCCGTTTAGTGTCGCCGGAAATTTTACGTTTCTGAGCCAAGGGTTTGATCTCTGCCCAAGTTTAGGGAAAAACGTCAAATTGACGGATTATTTTAATCCTGTAATTGACCGTTTGATCGTTAACTATCGCCAAATTGTGAGTCTGATTTATTGCGAGTTAAGGTTTAAACATTGACCTTTAACGCTTGTACCGTCAGCTCATGAAGTTTTTTCTGTCGCTGTTTGGCACGCTTGCTTTGATCCTGTTTCTCGACCGGAGCTGGACGGTCGGCTATACCCGAATTCCGCCCCTCGGAAAATTTCTTGATCCCCTCAACGGCTTCTGGCAAAACGCAGAGCCTCGTAATCACATTGGTCCCGAGGACCTTAGGGTTAATGGCTTGAAGCAACGCGTTATTGTCCAGTACGACAGCCTCCTGATCCCGCACATCTTTGCGGCAGACGAAGAAGACCTTTATATAGCACAGGGCTTTGTCACAGCGCAGCACAGGCTATGGCAAATGGAGTTCCAGGTTATGGCAGCAGCGGGACGCCTCTCTTCTATCCTGGGTCCGGGTCCCGAGAATGCCTTCATCGAGTACGACCGCCGGCAACGTCGATTGGGCTTGCCCTTTGCCGCTCAAAATGCGGCCGACATGATGGTAAAGGACCCCGTGCAGAAACGCATGCTTGAGCGGTATACCGACGGTATCAACAGATATATTAACTCGCTCCGTTACAAGGACCTCCCCCTGGAATACAAACTGATGGACTACGAACCGGAGCCCTGGACTGTGCTCAAGTGTGGACTGCTGCTCAAGAGCATGGCGCAGACACTTAACATGGGCGACAAAGACATCGAGATGACCAACGCCCTGAAGCTGTTTGGCAAAGAGATGGTCGATCTGCTGTATCCTGATCCGGACTGCGACATCGACCCGATCGTCAACAATCCCGGCGGTTGGAATTTTGACGCGGTCAACCTCGCCGACGTCCCTCCCGCTTTGCCGGAGGGTTTGGTAGGTATAGATCCTATGCCGAAGTATGATCCGGATGTAGGCAGCAACAACTGGGCAGTAAGCGGAAGCAGAACGGCTACCGGCGCACCCATTCTCTGTAATGATCCACATCTCGATACATCACTTCCGTCAATCTGGTACGCCGTGCATCTTAATGGTCCGGGTGTCAACGTGATGGGTGTATCTATTCCCGGCGCGCCAGGTGTCATCATCGGATTTAATGACTCCATTGCGTGGGGTGTGACGAACGCGCAGCGCGACCTTGTCGACTGGTACAAGATTACCTATCAGAATGAACGTCGCGAGCATTATCTTCTTGACGGAGAATGGAGGCCAACAGAAAAGAAAATTGAAGAGATTGTCGTGAGGGGTGGCGCCACGGTGTATGACACTGTTATTTATACGCATTGGGGCCCCGTACCCTACGATAGGAATTTTCGGGGCGATGAGGGCCTGAACGATTATGCTTTCCGTTGGATTGCCCATGATCCATCGAAGGAGGCTACGACATTCTACAAACTCAATCGCGCGAAGAATTATAGCGATTTCATGGAGGCTTTGGATCATTATGCGTCACCCGCGCAGAATTTTGTATTTGCCTCCGTATCCGGTGATATCGCCATTCGCATACAAGGAAAATTTCCGGCGCGTCGGAAGGATGAGGGGAAATTTGTGCTTGATGGAAGCAAGAGTTCGAATGGCTGGACCGCGTTCATCCCTTTTGAGCAAAACATCTTGGAGAAGAATCCTTCCCGTGGTTTCGTGAGTTCTGCGAATCAATATCCTGTCGATTCAACGTATCCGTATTTCATAACCGCCACTGAATTCGAGGCCTATCGCAATCGAAGAATAAACAATGTACTGCGCAGATTGAACAGCGTTACGGTCACCGACATGATGCGGCTGCAGAACGACAATTACAATTTGCATGCGGCTGAGACGCTTCCTTTCCTGTTAAATCAGCTTGCCATCGACACGGCAGCTCTTCGTGACGAAGGCCCAGAGGGCATAGCGCTCATCAAAGCATATCACAAGCTGGCTACGTGGGATTACTTTAACGACAAGGATTCAGAAGGCGCGTCGTATTTCCAGGCCTGGTGGGATGATTTTTATCCACGGCTTTGGGACGAAATGTTGTCGCATCCCGTTTCGTTAGCGCGACCGTCGGAGTACAATACGGTGAAGCTCCTGAAGGAAAACCGCATTTCGATGTTTTATGATGTGCAGTCGACCGAAACGCGTGAGAGTTTAAGAGACCTTGTGCGCACGTCATTTGCCACTTCAGTGGCGCGTATTGAAAAATGGAAAGAGGATCGCGAGTTGAAGAGAGTTCGGTGGGCTGATTACAAGGATACGTATGTACGACATCTGGCCCGCATTGAAGCATTGGGGTATCACGTTCAGCATGGAGGTGTTGGCAATGCGGTAAATGCGAGCGATCGTTTGAAAGGTCCGTCGTGGCGCATGATTGTCAGTCTTGAGAAGACGGGTATCAAGGCATATGGAGTGTATCCCGGCGGGCAATCGGGCAATCCGGGCAGCTATCACTACAGCGATATGCTGGAGGCGTGGGCGAATGGCAGGTATTATCGGCTTGCATTTCCGAAGCGGCCCGAAGAGATGCAGCTATATTTGTTTTATGAGACGGACCTCAATCCACGAGAAAAGGAAAACTGAGACTCCGGATAGAATGTTGTTATGAAGAAGTTTGTGATCCAGGTTGTTGTCATTGCCTTGCTGGCGTACATGCTGGAGTTGTTCCTGCCGTGGTGGAGTGTGGCGATTGCGGCGGTGTTTGGGGGATTGTTTCTCCGGTCTGACGCCAACTTTTGGGCGGGCTTTTGTGGCATTGGCGCGTTGTGGTTCAGCGCGGCGGTGATTATTGATTTAACGTCGTCTGGCAACCTCGCCGAGAAGGTGGCTGCGATTATGCACATCAACGAGACTTTGTTGATTATTGTCACAACTCTGATCGGCGCGCTGGTGGGCGGCATGGCCTCTTACACGGGGTCGCTGGTGACGCGAAAGAAGGCGCCAACATCTGGATGATTGGCGTATTTCGTTATATTTGCACTTCTTTTTTGAAGTTCAGAACGACCCGGAGAGGTGGGTGAGTGGCTGAAACCAACAGTTTGCTAAACTGTCGTACACGATTAGTGTACCGGGGGTTCGAATCCCCCTCTCTCCGCTAACAAAAAATACTGGCAGATGGATTTTGTGAGAGTCCGTCGGGAGCCGCAGGCTCGCGTAAGGACTCGAACAGTCCTTCTCTTCTTGCGGACCCCGACCGCTTATGGGGACGGTAACGGAGTTTGACATGTTTGACTTCGAAAAGTTGGAGGTCTACCAGATGGCCAAGACCCTGGTGGTCGACTCCCTGAAGACGATATACTCCAACAGCGCGCTTGATCCTTATATTAAGGAGCAATGGCGGCGTGCCAGCATGGCGATTCTGCTGAATCTTTCCGACGCGGCGGCCAGGATGACTGTGGCTGAAAAGCGGCAGAGTTTGACCCTGGCACGTAGTGCGGTATTCGAGTGCGTGGCCATGCTCGAGGTAGCGAGTCAGTTAGGGCACATACCGCTGGCGGAAGCGCAGGCTTATTACGAGCGATACGAGGCAGTATCCAAGATGCTCCTCGCGATGTATCGGAGCCACGGCAATTGAAGATATACGGTCCGGTAGCTCAACTGGATAGAGCATCAGCCTTCTAAGCTGACGGTTCGGGGTTCGAGTCCCTGCCGGATCGCAAGGAACAAGGGATTAATGATTTTTGATTTTTGATTTGGTTCTCCCTCCTAGATCATTTGGAATGTCAATCGCAAATCAATAATCAAAAATCACTATTCAAAAATCACTATTCAAAAATCTTCAGCTCCCCTTTCGTTCCCACGAACGACGCGCTGCCATCGGCATGCCGTGCCATCCTTTCAACACCCATCGCCCGCAATCTCACCAACGCCTCAAACAATGGCGAAGGCTCTCCGTTCGGCAGCAATCCACGAGGGCCTGATGCCTTCTCCAACGTGATGCGGGATACGCCTCCTAATGATGCAATGCAAAGCAAAATCCACTGCGAAGCAAAACGCGTGTGCTGCCTGGGATCAACATCGTCACCCCGCGGAGCAAGCGTAAGCGGCGAGACAAATACAGGCTTGTCGGTAAAGCTTCGGATGGTAGCGAGGATGTCAGGCCCGGTCTGAAGATTTTCCATGATCGTACGCGTATCGGACGCGTGAACCTGAGGGAACAACGGAAAGCTTACGAAATCGTAAATGTCGCCCGACGGCCGCTCCCTGTTGACTTCGGTGAAATATGAATTCGTGCCATACCCTATCAGAACATCCGGCGACAGGCTTTTCATCGACGGATAAAACCGTTCCAGCAATCGCTCTGGCGTTGTCAGATAACCGGCAGCAAGGGGAAGCACGTGCGATACCAGTCTCCTCTTCGATGCGAGAACCTGTGCAACGGTATCAATTTCTCCGGGCTCCATCGTCACGAAGAAAACAATCACCTCCAAACGCGCTCCCAGCAACGCCGCCTCATGCGCGGCTTCATCAAGGCGATTCTTCCAATCTGTGTCCGACAAATCCAATTCGACCCGATAATGATCGAACGGAATGCGCTTCAACTGCTCGATCTCATCGGACGTCAACGGCGCACCATAATGTTTTTCATATCCAATAGCCGGAAACAAAAACGACTGCTCTTCCGCGCTGGACTTCGAACTCGCGCCACCACCTGTTGCCTTTAGAATCACCTTGTTGTGTACCGTATCGCCCGGGTTTACATCAACCGGAATGGGAATCGACAAAGGCGTGCTGTACGTCTTGAACGAGGCATCCATCCAATTGCGCTGATCCTCCGTTTCAAAGACGTCGCCTTCAAAGGAACACTCCACTGTGACACCGCTATGCGTGTAATTCAACCTGCGGATGTTCAACATCACCTGGTGTGGACTGATCAACTCCGGAAATACGGATTGCGTAACCGAACCATCGTCGGATACAACATTAACCGTAGCACCCCTGGACCACAAACTGTGCAGCAGACATAATCCTATACGATTCCTCTTGAACGTCGACAGGGCTCTACCCTGCATCTCCATAGTTATTGTGTTATCCGGCGTTCCTTCAATGAGAATATCTGCCGTGTAAACATGCTTTCCTTTGTGGTTGTATTCCGCCGTATAGCTGATCCGAAAACCTCCTTCCCTTTGTTCTATCCTTTCATCACGGATATTGTAGGGAAGGGTTGTCCAATTTTCATCGCGCAAGGCACTATAAAGCATTGTAAATACTTCGGCGTCTCCTAAGGAAATCCGGCGGAGGTTGCCGTGTTCATAGAAGCACGATAAAGCACCGGCGTGGAGGGGGATGACCGGGAGGAGTTCAACGTCGAAGAATGTGCTGAGGTGTTGATGTGTTGATGTGTTGATGTTGGGGTGTGCCATGAGGGAAGCGCAGTGCTATGTTTGTCAATGTACTGCGAGCTAATATAGGGGCAAAGGGGTGTTGGCGCAACCTGCGCTTACGCAGGGTTGAGCTTGCGAAGGAGGAGCTTTCCCGATTGTTTGAGGATGTGGCTGTCGCGTTGCGACTTCTGGTAGTGGAACAATCGTTCCATGACTACAATTTCGTCGACATTCCAAAGACGTCCGTACATCTTACCGATAGCGACGAGCTGCTCGGCAGGGAGGCCTAACCTTCCCATCGTGCGTATGCCACGGCGGAAGTTGATCGGACCGAACTTCATCCGGTTGTTGTCGACGAGTGAAAACTCAAAGCGCCCATCGATCTTCTTGTACAGGATATTTCCGATGGAATAGTCGCCGTGATAAATATGCGACTGATGCAATCGATAGGTGAACGTTGCCAGGTCCTCCAACAATGTCGTCTGATCGTATGAAGGGAGGGATTGGATCGTCTTCAAAGGTTGGAAGTCGGTGTACTCAGAAACGAAGTAGCTATTCGTAAGGAGTCCGCGCTCGAAGCACTCGATGTAAGCAACCGGTTGTGGTGTACGGAATCCGTTTTCTAACAAAACACCCGCATAATCGTATGCCCGCTGTGCCTTGGACGGATAAAAATAAGTGTACCGGATACGATTAGGTAAATAGATGCGTCCGTATGACTTGATAACCAATGCGGTATCCGCTATCTCATCCCTTCGCAGGGTGTTTCTGTCTTTGTGAATGATTTTACCTAAAGAATGGAATCGTGCAGGGATTTCGCGCACATAATCTTCCAGGTGGCGGTAGTTGGGGTGTACAACAACTTTAGTCATCATCACATGCCAGGGGTACTTTTGTAGCTTTGTCAACGTCGGAAGCTTCTTTTTCTACGAAAAAATCCGGTCGATGGTTCCATCACCAAACGGAATTTTGCCACGTTCTACAATCCGAAAAAAAGTTTCGGCTGGGCAAAATTTTTCACGGTAACGGACAGAGCCGATGTGGCCCTGTCCTGCCCCGCGTGCATTTAGACGCTTCGGCTACGAGAATATTTTTACCCCGGAAAAGAAAGTTTCAACACATACCCCGTTTAGCGGTAAGCAACGGTAGCGGCTTCCGCCCGTTTCGCCGGCGCGGTATCAGGCAACTGACACAAGCCATCGGATCCGACGTTAAAGGCACCGTTCATTAGGTTGTAAATGTGTTCGTGCGTGACCGCCCATGCGATTTCAACGATCTGGCGTTCTGTGAAATAGCTGCTGACTTCCTCGAAGGTTTCGTCTGACACCTTTTTGTTCAGCGTCAGTTCTTCGGCAAACTGTAGCGCCGCACGTTCTGATGCAGAGAATGACGGCAGCTCACGGAAGCGACTCACGGACAGAAATTTGTCGAGTTGGTCCGGGAAGGCCTTCATCGCCTCAGCCTTGCCAATATCGATGCAAAAATGACACGTATTCAACTGTGCCACGTGGGTTCGGATCAACAACGCGAGATGCTTGGAAATCTGATACTTACTCTCCAGCTTCGGAAGCCTTTGTGTAAATGAAGCGAAGCTGATCGGGAGCCGCGCGTAAATCACCTTGAGCGGCGTGATTACTTTTCCAAACTGCTTTTTAGAAAACCAGTACACTAGTTTCATGAGGAATCCCGTAGGATTCTCGATTGGAGCAAGACGTGTTTCCATGTCACATAAGCGTTTTTAAGTTCGCCCATATGACCCCCGGACTACGATTTCGTGACAGTTTTCAGAAGAATTTTTTCCGGATTTCGCACAATGTAAAGGCCGGCAATTTTGTCGCCCTCAACATCAACCGTAAAAATGGTGTCGATCTTGCCCGTTTCCTTGTCCAGGAACATCGCTCCGGGGCAGCCGTTAACCTCGACAAATCTCACTTCGATGTTATGCTTGATCCTGGCAACAACAGGCATCCAGAATTTAAGCACGGCAGCATGGCCGAAGAGCGGCACTCGGGACGCAGCTACCTTTCCACCGCCATCGGAGAAGAAGGAGACGTCCTCTGCAAGAATTTTTTTCAGTTCTTCCTCGTCGCTTCTTTCACAGGCTTTCAGGAAGGCTTCCATAAGGCGCTGCTGTTGATTGTAATCCGCCTGGA
>QGUY01000083.1 GCA_003242315.1 Bacteroidota bacterium | reverse complement strand
CGGGTTGTTTTCACCCAATGCCTGCATGACACGATCTTCAACGACTCGCGTTACGGAATCCGTTACCACCTGGTCTGTACCAATAGGCATGCGGATAAACGTGTAGATAAAGTTTGGATCGCCGTTAGGGAAGAACACGACAGGCGGTTGCCGGATCGCAGTGAATACGATCGCGAAGATGAAGAGCAGGAACACACCACCGAAAATTCCCGCCGGCCTCCATCCTTCAAGGCACCAGCTGATGGCGCGCTTGTAGCTAGCCTGAACGCGGGGCCAAAAGCTGGTCTGGAAACGCTCGATCACACCTTTGAGATAGAAGTGATGCAGGCAATAGAGACCGTACAGGAATACAACGAAATTGCCCAGACCAAATGCGCCAAGCGCGTACGACAGCAGCGCGATCGCTCCAAAGACTATCGCAGTAATCTTAAACTCACGCGTAATCCTCGACTTGCCGTGATTCGGAACGTGCGGCTTCATAAAGTCAGCCGCGAAGACCGGATTGATGATGTACGCTACCAACAATGAGGCAAGGAGCGCAACAATGAGGGTTACAGGCAGGAAGTACATAAACTTCCCGATAACCCCAGGCCAGAATGCCAGAGGCACGAACGGCGCCAGCACTACCAGGGTACCGGACAACACCGGCATAAAGACTTCACCGGCGGCTACTTTCGCGGCCTTTCGTATAGGCACTTTGCCATTCGCAAACACGCGGTGTGTGTTCTCGATAACCACAATGGCATCGTCGACAACAATACCGAGCGCCAGCAGGAACGAGAACAACGTCATCATGTTCAGCGTGAAGTCCAGGGTAGGGAAGACCAGGAACGCTATGAAGCTGGATATCGGCACGGACAGTGCCACAAACATAGCGTTGGTCGCACCCATGAAGAACATGAGAATTACCGTCACGAGGATGAACCCGATGATGATCGTATTGATCAGGTCATGCAACGTGAGCCGGGTGTAGTCCGACTGGTCATTGGTGATCGTGATATCCAACCCCGGAGGAAGTATATGCGCTTCGAACTCATCGACGATCTCGTTGATCTTGTCAGACGCATTGATGAGGTTTTCTCCGCTCCGTTTGATCACGTTAAGCGTGATCACATTCTTTTTATTCAACCGGGCAAAGCTTTCCTGCTCTTCAAACGTGTCTACCACTTCAGCGACGTCTTTCAGGTAAACCTTCCCACCCATAATAGAACCGACCACTGTATTGGCGATCTGGTCGGCGTTGGTGTATTCACCGTTTACGCTGAGCGAACGCTTCATGCCATCCACCGAGAGCTGACCACCGGAAATGATTACGTTCTCCGCTGAGATGGCTTGCGTTATGTCATCGAGACTAACCCCGGCAAGTGTAGCCTTGTAAAGGTCAACGTTGATCTGTATTTCACGATCCAGCGCACCGACTATATCGACGCGTCTGATTTCAGACAAGCCTTCGATGCGATCCTGCATCTGTTCAGCATAGCGCTTAAGCGTCTGCAAGTCGTAATCACCTGCAAGGTTGATATTCATGATCGGCACTTCAGAAATGTCGATCTCCATCACCTCGGGATCGTTTTCCAGGTCCGTGGGAAGATTCTGGCGCGCCCTGTCTACGGCGTCCTTGACTTCCTGTTTCGCCTCTTCAATGGTAATCTTGGGATCAAACTCGATGATGACATTGGAGAAGTCTTGCACCGAGTTGCTTGTTACCTTCTTGACACCGTTAATCGATTTTACTTCCTTCTCGATTTCTTTGGTGATCAGGTTTTCTATGTCAGCAGGCGCCGACCCGGGGTACACGGTCGCAACGTATATCTGCGGGAATACTACCTCGGGGAAGTTTTCCTTGGGGAGTCTCATGTATGTAATGAGTCCCGCGAGGCATATGATGACGGTCGCTACATAGATAGTGACCTTATTGTCGACCGCCCAGCTGGTCGGTTTAAACTCCTTTTCGATATCTTTCATACAGACGTTACTTAGAAGATTTACACTCGTCGCCGTGATCTGTCACATCAGATCCTGACAACGTCGCCGTCGTTGAGACCCTGATATCCCACGATGATGATGGAATCACCTTCTTCCAGACCATCAACCTGTGCCAGGTTGCCGTATACTCCGTGAACGGTCACTACCCTCTTGCGTGCTACCGTGTGCTTGTCTGTCTTCTCAGCCACGTAAACAACCTTCTCGCCATTCACATCCTGAACCAGGTTGACCGGAACGGCAAGGGCAGTCGGTTCGGTATGGAAAATGATCCGAAGAACACCGGTCATGTTGGGTCGCAGGTTTTCCAGGGAAGGAAGTTTGACCTCAACTTTGAAGGTGCGCGAAAGCGGGTCGATCGTGCGACCAACAAAAGTCACGGCAGCTTCGATATCCTGCTTGAGTTCAGGAATGCTGACGTGCACCTTGTTGCCTTTCTTGATGCGGGTAACATACGCTTCCGACACATCAGCGGTAAGTTTCAAGTCGGCGTTGTTCACGATGCGGAACGCAGGCATGCCGGGCGAAATGTTCTCACCAATCTTGGCAACGACCTGGTCGACAGTACCGCTGATAGGGGCCTTGATGCGCGTCATGTCATTTTGTTCTTCCAATGAAGCGAGCTGTTTCTCCAGGCTTTCCTTGTTGGTCTTGGCCTGCAGGTATTGTACTTCCGTTCCGATCCTTTGATCCCAGAGATTCTTCTGGCGCTCGTAGACGGAAGTCGCGAGCTCAAGCTGCGCCTTCATAGATTCGATATTCCGAAGTATGACAGAGTTGTCCAGTTGAGCCAGGGTCTGACCCTTGGACACATTTTGTCCCTCGCGAACATATACTGCAGTCACAACGCCCATGGTCTTCGCACTAACCAGAATGTTATATTCCGACTCAACGCGACCTTGTGTCTGAACATAGTGATCGAACGGACGAGCCTTGAGTACAGACACCGAAACATCCTTTGCGCGAACCGCGAGTGTGTCGGGATTTTCCGCGGCAATCTCGGCTTCGAGCTTCCTGATTTCGTCGCTCAGCTGAGCGTGCTGTTTTTTAAGCTCCTCCAGCCGTATCTGTTTTTCGTTTTCCCGGGTGGTGGCGCTGCACGCCGCGACGATTGTCGCTATGATGACTGCTGCCGCGAGGGAAAATAAACCGGACCTATTGTTGAAAATCGTTTTCATGGATGTCAATGAGCTAGGTTTAATTATTTGGTATCTGTTACGTATTGTGAGGGATCAATCCTTGCATATGCCTTATCCAGGTCGATCTTCGCCAGGATAGCATCGTAGAGCGCGTTGTAATAGTTGACCTGTGCTTCGCGCAGGCTGCTTTCCGCGTCAGTGACTTCTATACTCGAACCAACACCTTGTTCGTATTTGATCTTTGTCACACGCGCGACCTTCTCAGCGAGTTCCATGTTCTCTTGCTGCGACTTCAAAGTTTCCAGCGAGTTCTTAAACGTTGTGGTGTTCTGCTGGATGCTCAGGTCGATGCTTTGCTTCAGCGACGAATAGCTGTTTTCCAACTTGATCAGACTCAGTCGCGCCTGCTGCATGCGGTAGTTGCGTTGAAGTCCGCTAAAGATCGGCACGTTTAAAGTCAGGCCGAAGCTCGAGTAGTTGTACCACTTGTCGGGCCCGTAAAAGGGAGTCGAGGCCACACCGGATTCTGTTTTGAACAGGCCACCAATGTCAGGCGACTGCGTTGAGTAGCCGAAGTTGAGGAACGCGGAAAGACTTGGCAGTGAAGCAGAGAACTTGTTCTTGATGTCAAGTTCCTGGAGTTTGCGCTGAACATCGAGCAACTCGTACTCGATGCGGTTCCTGTAATCCCATCCTTCCTGATATTCACTGAAGAGGTCTTCGTCGACCGTAAGTTCATCAAGACTTCCCTTGATCTTGAGCGGCTTGTCGATCGGATAGTTCATCTGGAATTTCAGTAACCCGAGGCTCAACGCCTGCAGGTTGAGGAACTTGAGTCGCTCAGACCGAAGGTTGTTGAGCGTTACCCTGACACGATCGACATCGATGTCTTCAGCAAATCCGTTCTCGTTCATCGCGCGCGTGGTGCGCAGCAGAGAATCTACCCGCGCGATGTTATTATCGAACAACGCTATCCTTTCATTGTTGATCAGAACAGCGTAGTATGCTTTCTGCACATTCTCGATGACCTGGATTTGGGTTTGCGTAGTCGTCTTGAAAGCAAGTTCCTTATAGGTGTCAGCAGCCTTCAGCCCTACCAGGTAGGAGGCATTGAAGATCAGCTGATTGACGTGTATCCCGGCGTCTCCGCTGCTCGGCAGTTGAAAGAAGTTGCCGAAGGCCACAACGTCGCCGGCCTCAATTCCCGGAATGTCTCCGGGATCGAAGAATCCGATCTGCTCGGGATCGTATTGCATGAAGAACCGGGGCAATTTTTCATTGTGGGTAATGTTGACGCTTCCATCAATTTGCGGGAGGCCAATGCCAACCGTTTCTTTCACCCTCGCTTTTGCAATCTGTTCGTCGATGCGTGCGTTCTGAACCTCTACGGTGTTCTCCAGCGCATATCGGATGCAATCGTCCAGATCAAACGACACGGTATCGTCCTGAGCGCGGAGCTGAACGATTGATGTGACGAATACAATAAGGAACAGAAGGCTGTGTTTCATATCGACAAATCGTTTTGGTACGAGGTTTCTTTGATCTTTTCCTTGATATACTTTTGATACAGTTTTCGACCTTTATCAGTAAGCAGGCCGTGAATGAAGTGTTCCAGGATCGCCGTTTGCACCTGGGTCAGGTTGTACCGGTCACGGGGAAACAGCCGCTCGTCGAATCCCATCTGAACACTCTCTATTCGCACTACGGCAAGGATCTCCGGATCGATGTCGTCCCTGTACAGTCCCTGCTCAATACCTCGCTTGAGATTGTTGATCACCGAATTCCGAATAAACACATTCTTGAATTCGGTCCAGATGCGCCAGGCTTTGTGATGGTACTTCTGAAGGTCGAACAACAACGATGGGTTCATGCCCTTCAGGTTCTCTTTCATACAAAGCGAAAGGTTTACCAACTCTTCCACTGCATTTCGAGCGCTGCTGGTATTCGCCATGTATTCTTCGCGTTCCCGGTTCAGGTGCGTTTCCGTCACCGAGGCCACGATATCATCTTTGTCGGCGAAATACTGGTAGAGCGTCTTCTTTGAGATTGAAAGATGCCGCGCGATTTCGTCCATGGTGATGCTCCTCACCCCATAGCGCATAAAGAGCTCCTCGGCTCCTTTCAGTAGTTTGTGTCGGGTTTCAAGGTCTTCCATAAGGGACGCAAAACTATGGAAACATTTTTCATGTTAAAAGTTTCCACGGTTTCCTTTAACGGCCTTTTTGCGCCTGGGTTGAGCTTTTTAGCGCTTTTTTTGAACTTTTTTTTGCCATGAATCGGCCATCAAGCCCGCTTCACGGCCCATTAGTCGTCGGAAGACGCTTAATATTTTGGTTTGCTTAAAAAAAATTGACGCCCCTCAGGCGGGAATGCCTGTGCAAACGAATTCGGTAGATGAACGGTTTAGACCGTTAGAGTTTTAGTGATCTCAAGTAAGCGATGCTTTGGGGAACCTGTTCCAATGCTCGGGATGATTCATCTTCGATGAAATAATGCTTGATCCCGAGTTCCATGGCGGTTTTCATG
This sequence comes from Bacteroidota bacterium, assembly GCA_003242315.1. Classification (GTDB taxonomy): domain Bacteria; phylum Bacteroidota; class Bacteroidia; order Cytophagales; family Cyclobacteriaceae; genus ZC4RG29. The sequence goes on along the minus strand of QGUY01000083.1, from coordinate 8,517 downwards.
ACTTCCGCGATGCCCACATCTCCCGTGCCAAGTACCACATTACTTTCCTTGTCCTGTCTGCCATTGAGATTGTTCGGCGTACCATGGCGGCGATCTTTAAGGTGAAGCATCTTCCAGCGATCCGGATACTTCTTTAAGAGCGCGACGGGATCCTGTCCAGGGTTCTTGATCCAGAATACATCCATCTGATAGCTAACGTAGTCGGGATTGGTGTTGTCCATCATGTATTCGAACATCGTGCCCTTACCACCTTCGTACGGGCGGAACTCATAACCATGTACGTGATAAGCAAAGGTGAGACCGTTTTCCCTGAGTGTCTTGCCGGCTTCATTGAAGACCTTCACGGCACGCTTCATGTCGTCGAACGTAAAGTTGTCGCCATCGTGCGGAATCCAGTAACATACAACGTACTTCGCGCCGAGGTCTTTGGCATTAGCAATGACCTTCTTCAGACTGTCGGGCTGCTCGAGGTGATCAAATCCGACCCCCGTTGCAACGACCGTGATGCCGTACTCTTTTAAGAGTTTCTTATATTCCTCCCGGCTCATCCCACGGGCAAAGCCGCCTTCAATCTCACGAATACCAAGTTCCTTCATCCGGGCAAAGGCAAGACGAACGTCCTGGCGTAGTAGGTCGCGAAAGCTTCCCATTTGAAGGCCAATTTCCTGGGCAGTAGCAAGCTGAGAGACGCTTATGATTACAACGGCAAAAAGCGTCCGCATAAAAGCTGTGACCGTGGTTTTCATGGTAGTCTGGATTTAGGGGGTTAGATAACCCAATTCGCCGGAAAGTCCAATAAAAATTTTACGGGCGAAAAGGACTGTATACCCCCTGCCTCGTGTAAAAATGACACCAGAGGTCAAACGCCCATTGGCAAAGACGGCACTTCTTGACATATTGGCGATCTGTGAAAACCAATCCCCCCTGATATCCTTATGACCTTACACTCTTTACTGCGGTACGCCGTCATGTTATTCGCAGCTCTGTTGGTCGGCGCCGCATGTTCTCGTGACGGCCGGGAAAAATGGCCGGTAGTAAAACTTCCTGAAGGCGCTGACACCACAAGTCCATACTGGAAAGGTATTGACCTGGAACCTAAGCCACCCGTGCTGCCCCTTCCGGTCGAAAAACAGGCGGAAAAGTTCCTGCTTCAACCCGGCTACAGCATGGAACCCGTGCTTACGGAGCCACAGATACAACAGCCTGGGGCAATAGCATTCGATGGCAATGGCCGCATGTATGTGCTGGAACTGCGCACCTATATGCTCACTGCCGACTCTGACGGAACGCTCGACCCGGTAAGCGGCATTTCACGTTGGGAAGACAAAGACAACGATGGTATCTATGAAACAGGTGGGCTGTTCGTCGACAGCCTCGTCTTTCCCCGCTTCGTGCTGCCCTACGGACCGAACAGCGTCCTGACCATGGAATCCAACGCCGACAATGTTTATAAGTATACTGATACCGATGGCGACGGTAAAGCGGATAAGAAAGAATTCTTCACTGACAACTTCGGCCGTGCCGGCAATGTTGAGCACCAGCAAGCATTCCTCTACTGGGGAATGGACAACTGGCTTTACAGTACCGTCAATCCTTTCCGCGTTCGCGAAACACCTGACGGTGTAATTCGCGAATCCACCGGTTCCAATCACGGGCAGTGGGGAGTCACGCACGATGACGATGGCAAGTTGTGGTTTCAGGGTGGAGCAACAGGGCTACCTTCTTATTTCCAGTTCCCCATCCACTATGGCGACTATATTGTCGAAAAGAATTTCGCAGAAGGATTTGAGATTCCCTGGGGCGCGCCGATAGGAATCGCCGACATGCAAGGCGGTATGGCAGCTGTTCGCATGCCAGATGGAAGCCTTAATCGTGTTACAGGAGCCGCCGGTAACGATGTGTTCCGCGGTCATAGGCTACCTGAATCACTTCGTGGACAATACTTTTATGGCGAACCCGTGGCCCGCATTGTAAGGCAAATCAACCCGGTCGTTACCGAGGGCCTCACCATACTTCATAACGTCTACCAGGAACAGAAATCCGAATTCATTCGCTCGACCGACCCGCTGTTCCGCCCTGTCGATATGGCTACGGCGCCTGACGGCACAATGTACATTGTCGACATGTACCACGGTATCATCCAGGAGGGAGAGTGGACGCCGGTCGGATCATACCTCCGGGTGAAGATCGAACAATACCAACTCGATAAGGTCGTAGGTCTTGGCCGCATCTGGCGGTTGACGCATAAAGACTTCAAGCGCGATACGACGAAACCGCGGATGTATGAAGAGTCCACCGCCGAACTCCTTAAGCATCTTGAGCATCCCAACGGTTGGTGGCGCGATATGGCGCAGCAGGTCATCGTGCAACGCCGCGACAAATCCGTAGCGCCCGCTCTTGTCGACATGGTACGCAACAGCGACAATCTTCTGGCCCGGTTCCACGCGTTATGGTGTCTGGAGGGCATTGGTGCGCTGGAGTCTTCGCTTGTCAAAGACATGATGAAAGATCCCGAACCGCGAATGCGCATTCAGGCTATGTGGGCGAGCGAAACGCTGTACAAGGCAGGTGATCTTTCCCTTGCCCGCAATTACCTGGAGTTGATGAACGACAAGGACACGCAGGTGAAGATGCGCGCGATGATGACAGGCAGATTGCTGAAGATTTCTGGCACGGATGCGCAGGTGAAGAAGGTGATGGCTTCCGACAAATCCGCAGGAGTTCAACTCGTCGGTGCCCAGGTTCTCGATCCACCGGTGGTGACTGCATTCTTTGGCAGACCTGATCCCAACTTTTCTGAAGAAGAGAAGGCTCGCGTTGAAAAAGGAATGGACATATACAACAGTCTATGCTCAACATGCCATGGTCCGCTGGGCACGGGTACACCTGTTGGTCCGGGCCAGCTCATGGCGCCATCGCTGGTTGGCTCACCGAGAGTTCAGGCACATTCAGATTACTTCATTAAGACGCTGCTCCACGGCTTGACCGGGGAAATCGCAGGGAAGACCTACGCAGGTGCAATCATGGCACCCATGGGTAACCAAAGCGATGAGTGGATTGCTTCTGTCGCATCATTTGTGCGCGCCAATTTCGAGAATGAAGCCACGCTCGTTACACCGGAAGATGTGGCACGGGTCAGGAAGGCAACGGCGGATCGAAACAAACCTTACACCTTTGATGAACTGTGGGCATCCGTTCCCAAGGTGCTTGAACCGGCGTCGTCGTGGAAGATAACTGCGAGTCATTCAGGGGATGTCCGGAAAGGAAGCACTGCTTCTCCGACCGGTGCGTTCACGTACGAAGGTTGGACAACCGGTGTCACACAAAAGGAGGGGATGTGGTTCCAGGTTGAATTCCCGTCACCCGTAACGCTCACAGAAATTCATTTCCGCTCAATACCTATTAACAGGGGCTTTGGTCCCAACAGACAGCCACCAATTTTGACACATCCGCGCGGCTTTGACGTGGAGGTATCGTCTGATGGAAGCAGTTGGCAGAAGGTTGTCACAAACGGAGAAGGCACCGGTAACTTCACGCAGATTCGGTTTGAGCCCAGCACCGGCCGCTTTTTCCGGATTGTTCTCACCCGGTCCGAATCCGTCGTAAAAGGCGAAAGGAGAGGGCAGCCTTTTGATTATGAGGTGACGTGGACGATGAGAGAGCTTAAGCTTTATGGACAAATGTAGTTAGTTGCAGTTGCAGATGCAGACGCAGTTGCAATCGAGCCCAGAGCCTGCGTCTGCGACTGCATCTGCATCTGAACACAGGTGCTTACATCGTAAGTTCTAGCCTTACGCAAATGGTGTTGGAAACAAAACAAAAGACTATGCCAACACCATTGGAAATTCTACTAGACCCTATTTCACTGATTGTCCTGGCCATGTACGCGGGCCTGATGCTGTGGGAGGCGTTTTTTCCTGGAAGGGAACTTCCTAAGGTGAAAAACTGGAGGATCAGGGGTATCCTGGCGTTCCTCTGCTTCTTCTACATGTCGGCGTATCTGCCGATCTTCATTAACCCCCTGCTTGAGCCGTACCGGCTTTTCGACCTCACGTCACTGGGCACGGTGTGGGGTGGCATCTTCGCCGTGTTGCTGTACGAGTTTGGAGTGTTTGTCTGGCACTACAGCCTGCACAGGAGCAACTTCCTGTGGAGGACGTTCCATCAAATGCACCACAGCGCGGAACGTCTTGACACGTACGGTGCCTTTTACTTCAGTCCTTTCGACATGCTGGGTTGGATTACACTGAGTAGCGTATGCTTCAGCCTCGTCGCGGCATTGACACCGCAAGCTATCACTGTGATGATATTGGTAACCAACTTCTTCGCCATCTTCCAACACGCGAACATCAAAACGCCGAGGTGGTTAGGTTATATCATCCAACGCCCCGAAAGCCATACCTTCCATCACGCTCAAGGCATACATCGGTACAATTATTCCGACTTGCCGCTGTTCGATATCATCTTCGGCACATTCCGCAACCCGAAGGATTTTGAACACGACACGGGATTCTATCACGGTGCATCGTCAAGAATTTGGGATATGCTGCGGGGTAAGGATGTGACAACGCCTGAGCGCCGGGGGCCTCGCGAGACGGTTGATTTAGGCATGGAATGACGCGAATTTGGGCAGAGGCCGTTGTGGTTACAGACGCAGAGGCAGATGCAGACGCAGCTGGGCGGCGAACTGCGTCTGCATCTGCAACTAAGCATGCGCATACGCGTCCTCAAGTGCCCGGATGTCGATCTTCTTCATCTTCATCATCGCCTGCATAACGCGGTCGGCTTTTTCCCTGTCGGGGTCGCTCAGCATGCGGTCCAGCACAGGAGGGATGATCTGCCAGGAGAGACCGTACTTGTCCTTCAGCCATCCGCAAGGTTGTTCTTCACCACCCTCCGTTAGTTTTCCCCAGAAGTAGTCGATCTCTTCCTGTGTTTCACACTTGACGAGGAACGAGACGGCTTCATTGAACTTGAAAAGCGGTCCGCCATTGAGGGCATTGAATTCCTGGCCCGCGAGGATAAACCGTGCGGCCATCATTGTTCCGGCAGGGCCGGGTCCTGATTCTCCGAAGCGACTGATCTCGAGGATTTTCGAATCTTTGAAAATTGAGGTGTAGAAGTTGATCGCTTCTTCGCCGTTGTTATCGAACCACAGGAAGGGTACGATCTTTTGTTCGATCTTTTTCATGGGGGTTCTTAATTTTATTGAGTTTAAGTAATTGCAGTTCGATCAGTTTTCGGCGAGTTCTTTCACCTTTTCAAGCGACTTGGGGAACGTTGTAGTGAAGTAATCTGCGTACTCATCGGGAGAGTCGAGCTTAACCTTGAGTACCGTAACGGATCCGTCTTGCTCCAGGTAGTATGATTCCCTTGATTCTCCCCAACCCGCCTTTGGATCACCGGGACGTTCTTCGCCATTGATAATTTCTCCGAGATGGAGAAAAACCATCTCCTTGTTGGGCACTTTCTTTTCGATCACGGAATGCATGCCATTGCCGTCACCATCGACGAACAAAATCTTGCTGCCTTGATTCCAGTCGCTCACCGCCCTGGAGCCTTCGTGGAAAACGCTTGTCCACTTCCGGTACGTGTCGTCATTCCAGAGGATGTCCCATACCTTCTGTGTGGGAGCATCGATTTTGATGTCAAATTCAAGCTTTTTCATGTCGAATGGTTTTTGTCTTTGCACATTCAAACATACGGTCAAATCCCGGGGATGGCGATGTGCTGGTGCGTCAATTTCCGGGGTATATTGCGACAATTTGAAAACCCATGTAACCTATGTGGTTCGAAAGACCCTTGAACCACATAAATCATAGGGACACATGGGAACACATAGGGGTTGTGTGATATCGAAAGTCAGAGACGCGCGGACCGCGCGTCTCTACCACGAGCACCGATTACTACTTCTCCCGCTCAAACTCCTTCAGCACCTCATCAAACCTGGCCAGTGGCTCTTTGAAATTCCTCTGGTTTTCGCGGTGGATGGCCCACGCACAAGAGGTGAGGGTGATGATGAGGATGGTGAGGGCGACGGACTGATGTTCGGCAACGCCACCGGGAACGTAGAGTTCGAAGACGATAAACACACCAATCGCGGAAGCCAGTGGTATCAGGATGAATTCATACCACCTTTTGAATCGGTAAAAACTCAACAGCATGTTGCGCCGGAGTAAGATGTACTCCTTTAGCGACGCATCGCCTGCAGCCGGATCGTGCGTCTTACCCGCTGCTGCTATGGCTTTGAATTTCGTCATCAGCACAATTGTGAAAGGGATAAACAACGCGATTCCCAGGATCGCAGGAAGCACCACCGTACGATCTGACCAGTACCGAACGATAACATGACTCAGCAGCGCATAAACGATCAGCTGCAGGACGAACGATGCCCAGAAATATTGCATCGCGGTGCGTGTGTGTTCCTTGACTCGGGAGCGAACAATCCTGGTGAACGTTGCAGGGTCGTATGTGCCGGCAGTACCACTGTGGGCAGCCGACCAATCTTTTTTCAATTGATCCATGGTTGACATCAATTTTCTTCCGTGAGTTTCATTTTCTTCTCCAGTTCGCTTTTGATTCGCACCAGTCTTACGCCAACGTTGGTCTTCGTAAGTCCGGTAACGGAGGCGATCTCTTCATAGCTGAGGTCGTCGAGGTACAGCATGACGATGGCGCGGTTCAGGGGTGAAAGTGTACCGATAGCCTGGTACATCCGTGCGATCTTTTCCTCCTTGTTTTCTGAACCCGGGTCAGCAATCTGCATATGGGTTTCAGATAGCGGTTCGGATTTTCGCCGGCTGCTTTTCCGCACATAGGTAAGCGCTGTGTTCAGGCATACGCTGTACATCCACGTCGAGAACTTTGACTGCTTGTTGAACCGCGGATAGGAACGCCAGAGCTGATACATCATTTCCTGTATGACGTCGTCACGTTCATCCGGGTCCGCGAAATACAGGCGGGCCACCTTGTGCGCTATGCCGAGATTCTGGTTTACCTCGCTGAGAAACGCCTGGTCCAAAGCTTCCTTCATGGAGATTTTCTCATTTTTACCAATGAGTGATGCTACCCGGGGAAAAACTACAGGAATTTGTGGATTATTTTAAGAAATGGCTGGTAATAACGCAGTTACATCTAAGCCATTCACCGCAAAGACACGAAGGCGCAAAGGGAGGTACAGATCATGGCCTGCCCACTTAAACACGGCTTCGACAGGCTCAGCCTCCGATACCTACGTGAACTAGAGAATGATGTGAAACCAAAGGGACCCCATGCGCATCTATCCTATGAACCTAAAACCCCTTTTTCTCTGCACATCCTTTTAAGCACAGACAACATCAACACATCAACACGTCAACACGTTCCCCCACCGCACACCCTTTGATTCCCTAAAGGGACCCCACGCGCATCTATCCTATGAACCTAAAACCCCTTTTTCCCTGCACATCTCTTTAATCACAGACAACATCAACACCTCAACACATCAACACATCAGCACATCAACACCTTCCCCCCACCGCACACCCTTTGATTCCCTAAAGGGACCCCACCCGCATCTATCCTACGATGAACCCAAAACCCCTTTTTCCTTGCACATCCTTTTAAGCACAGACAACATCAACACCTCAACACATCAGCACATCAACACATTTCCTACCCTCGCGTTCCTCTTCCCAACATAAACACATACGTACGTAAACGCCTAAACACATCATCAAATCCGCGCCTGATACGTATACAACTCATAATACCTTCCCTTTGCTGCAATAAGCTCATCATGAGTTCCGCGTTCGGCGATGCGACCTTGTTCGATGACGAGGATTTGATCGGCTTGACGAATCGTGCTGAGACGGTGGGCAATGACAAAAGTGGTACGGCCTTTCATTAATGTTGAAAGGCTTTTTTGTATGAAGGATTCGCTTTCTGTGTCGAGGTTGGACGTAGCCTCATCCAGGATGAGAATCCTTGGATTGGCGAGGATGGCGCGCGCTATGGCAATTCGCTGGCGTTGACCGCCCGACAGTTTCACGCCGCGCTCGCCGATCACCGTGTCGAGGCCTTGTTCAAAACGCGACGCAAATTCATTCACGTAGGCAGCAGCGGCGGCATGTTCAATTTCTTCATCCGTGGCGTTGGGTCGAGGGAATCGAATGTTTTCGCGAATCGTGCCTTCAAAAAGGAAGTCGTCCTGCAAAACAACGCCAAGCTGACTGCGATAACTGGAAAGGGAGACTTTGCTCAAATCGTAACCGTCGACGGTGACTGTACCGGATGTAGGAGTGATGAAGGTCGCAACCAACCCTGCAATCGTAGTCTTTCCGGATCCTGACGTGCCCACGAGCGCTGTCACTGTGCCTGCTGGCGACTTAAAGCTGATGCCGTGCAGAACGGGCTTGTTTTCCTCGTAGGCAAACTCAACGTTTTGAAATTCGATGTCGCCGCGGATCGGACCAATCGTGATGTGGGGTTTGTGGCCGCGGCTTTCAGAATCAATGTCATTGTTTTCTTCGATCGACG
>QGUY01000369.1 GCA_003242315.1 Bacteroidota bacterium | reverse complement strand
GGAATCCGGGCTCAGTGAAAAATTAACAGTATCATTTAAGAACTAACATTTTGAAGTCGAATCTGAACGGGGCGGAAGAAGATCATATAGAGGAAATCATAAACTATTTCGCCATTTCGCTCTTTGGCCAAAATACGGAGGAAGAGATCTTGTGGGACCTTGCCCGCAATTGCATCTCGCGTCTTGGCTTTGAAGATTGCGTTATCTATCTCTTGGACGAGAAAAGACAAATGCTCGTACAGAAGGCAGCATACGGTCCGAAAAGTCCCAAGGATTACACCATTCATCATCCCATAGAAATCCCTGTGGGTAGCGGCATCGTTGGGTCGGTAGCCAAGACTGGAATACCGGAAATTATACCTGATACCTCAAAGGACCCGCGATACATCTGTGACGACGCCTTTCGATACTCTGAGATTTCGGTACCGATCATGTTCGAGGATAAGGTTATCGGCGTTATAGACTCTGAGCACACATCGCGCGATTTTTTTTCAAACCGTCATCTTAACAAGCTGCGGCTGATAGCCTCGCTGTGCGCCAACAAGCTGATGCGTGCGCGCGCGGAGATGGAAAAGAAAGCTCACCAGGAAACGCTGTACCGCGCGCAACAGGAACTCTCCGCCCTTTCCCTTAAGGCACTCCGGGCACAAATGAATCCCCACTTCATTTTTAATGCGCTCAATGCCATCCAATACTTTATCACTGAGAACAGACCAACAGAAGCGATGAAGTTTCTTTCCTTGTTTAGCCGTTTTATTCGAACTACGCTTGACACCTCCGATCAGTCGTTTCTGCCTGTTGCCTGTGAACTCGAAATCCTGGAAACGTATCTGAAACTGGAAAGGATGCGATTCAATCAGCGGTTTGATTTCACGCTGGCCGTGGATCCGTCCGTCCAGGTGTTCGAAACAGAAATACCTGTTTTGCTCATTCAGCCGTTTGTTGAAAGGATACTGACAGAGGGTATCCTCGTGAATAAAAAACACGGTCACCTGGATGTCATCTTCGTCGTACAGGGAAATGAAATCATTTGCAGAATTCGGACGGAATTACCTTTTCCACAAACGTATGCCGGGCCATCCTGGCATGCGATACGGGAACGCATTCATCTCATAGGCAAGTTGTTAGGAATGCCGATAAATGTTGATTGGGTACCCAGTGGCGTTGACATTGCCATCCCGCTGCAGCGCACCAAACCGCGTCGAAATGTCCTGAAAAGCCGCGAAGAGGGATTTTGAAGTGTTGAAACTTAGCGTCAAAATTCGCAAATTCCAGAATCATCCCCACCCAGATGATTTGAACCGGAGAGTCCCGATATTATTGTTCGTGCTCCTCGCCCCCCTCGCAGCAGCGGCGCAAATCGAAGACAGCCTGACAGCAGTACTGGAACGGCCTGATTCGCCGGATACACTCAAAGTTGACGTACTCAATAAGCTTGCCTGGGAGCTCAAACACAAGACGCCCGCTAAGGCGCTTCAGTACGCGACCGAGGCCATCACATTGTCGAAGCAAGCTGGATACCTGAAGGGAGAAGGAGAGGCGCTCAATCAAGCGGGGATTTGCTTTACCATCATGGGTGACTATACCCGGGGTCTTGAGAATTTCTATGCGGCACTCCCGATATTGGAAGCGGCGGGAGACGAAAGACTGCGGGCAAACACGCTTAACAATATTGGCAACTCCCATCAACTCAGAGGAAGCAACGACGAAGCCCACCTCTTCTTTCATCGGGCGCTCGCAGTACGGAGGAAATTGGCTGACACAACGTTGCTGTACGCATCCTTGAATAGTCTCGCTCTGTTATTTCGACAACAACAAAATTATGACAGTGCACTTCACTACTTCCATGAGTATGAAAGCCTCGCCCGAGCACAAGACGATCTTCAAAAGCTAAGCGTTGTGTCAAACAACATGGGTTTGCTGTTCCGGAACCAGGGTGCATACGATAGTGCGTTAATGTACTTTCAGGGTGCTCTCGACATCAAGCAAGGCCTCGGCGATAAGCAGGGCATCGCACTGAGCCTGCGCAATGTTGGGGATGTATACAACGAAAGAGGCCAATACGAAAAGGCACTGGCCTTGTACAACGAATCGCTTACGATTCGGGAGGCCATAGGGTACAATTTCGGATTGACAGTGCTTCTCAAGGATATGGCTGAAATGCTGCGCAGGTCCGGCAACGCAAGGGAAGCCCTGTCCCATGCGAAGCGAAGCGTTGCTGTTGCGCAGGAGAGCCACCTGAAACCCGAAGAAGCCGATGCGCTGAAGACGCTGTCGGCTGTTTACGAAAACCTTGGAAAGCACATCGAGGCGTTGAAAGCGCATCAGCAATATGTAACGTTGAAAGACAGTCTGCTCAATGCAGACAAGGCCCGACAGCTAAGCGAGCTTCAGGTCAAGTATGAAACCGAACAAAAGGAAAAGGAGTTGCTGGCGAAAAACAAGGCGATTGAATTGCTCGAGGTACGATCTGCATCTGAGAGACGTGTTCGAGTCAGCCTCTTGATCGCTTTTCTTTTTATGGCCGGCATGGTGGTCGTTCTTTACAAACGCTACACGTTGAAAAAGCGAGCACAGGAGGAATTGGCGAGAAAGAACCTGGAAATCGCCAACAAGAATCGCGAAATCGAGGAGGTCAACAAGGAGCTCGAAAAGCGGATGCTCAGGGCACAGATGGATCCGCATTTCATTTTTAATTGTCTGAATGGAATCCAACACTTTATCACGGCTAACGACAAACACAATGCCTTGCGATACTTGTCGCGGTTTTCGCAGTTAGTAAGACAGGTGCTCGAAAATTCAGTTAACACTATCGTCCCGCTTGCTGATGAACTGAGATTGCTGGAATTGTACATTGAGCTGGAGGCCTTGCGCTTCGGGCAGCGATTTGAACACGAAATCGCTGTCGATCCCGATCTTGACATCCACAATATCGAAGTCCCTTTTCTGCTGCTGCAACCTTACGTAGAGAATGCCATTCAGCACGGCCTACGACATCGTCCTGCGGGTGGTCGACTTTCCATCAGCCTGAGACGCTCCGGTGCCAATGTCTGTTGTGTGGTGGAAGACAACGGTGTTGGCAGAAATCACGCGAGACGTCTCGACGGCGTGAGGTCTGATCATCGCCCCAGGGGTATGGCGTTGGCTGAGCAACGACTAACACTGTTTAACAAAAAGCAAAGCCGAAAGACACTTGTGCGTATTGAAGACCTGAACGAAAGTTCACGTTCCAGCGGGACGAAAGTCATAATCACCATTCCCGATCAATATGATGATTAGAGGCGACGATAGCATACTGCGCGTTGTCATCGTCGAAGATGAGCCTCACAGTATGATGTCGGCCTTTTAAACAAACATACACAGGCGAA
>QGUY01000082.1 GCA_003242315.1 Bacteroidota bacterium | reverse complement strand
CCCAAACCTCACTCATGAAGGCGTTTGGAGCCCTTATTGTTTTGTTTTGGCTTTCCGGTTGCTCTCAGAAGTCCGGAATAATCGGAACCACCGAGATCATGACGTGGCAGGGAGCTAAGAAGGGAGCGGTGTCAATTACCTTCGATGACGGGTCGATTAACCAGTTCCGACAGGCCATCCCCATTCTCAACCGGCTGGGCTTCAAGGGGACATTCTTCATCATCACCGGGAACATTCCCGGCTCCGAATTCCGGGGTCAGTTCGTCGGCCGCCCTTTGCAGGAACTGATCGCCGAATCAGCCGTAATGCCCACGAACGACGCGAACTTCTTTGAGCGCGCGTCGGCCCTGGCCTATCTCGGAATACCCGACGCTGTCGAGTTGCACACGGAGGCTGGAGCCCTCTTCGAACAGGGCAAAAAGCAGGACGCTTACGCCATCGTTGACGAGGGCTTCGCAACAGCCCGCGTGAAGGCGGTGAGCAACGCCCTACGTCCTTCGCCGGAGGGTGGGATTACCTGGGCCGAGATTTTTGAATTTGCCCGGCAAGGGCATGAGTTCGGCAATCATACCGTAACCCATCCCCGTCTTGCTGTGCTGGACGAAGCCAACCTCCTGTATGAGCTGGAAAAAGGAAAGGAAGAGTTGCTTCGCCGCCTCGGTTCATATCACACCTTCTCTGCCTAATGCCCTTACGGTACGGAAAACGAAAGGGTGATGGAATATGCATTAAGAATTCACGAGGCCCTGCGAAACAGAATGCCGGAACCTTTCCTTGAGGAGTTAAACCGATGGAACGACATGGACCCCGGCGCGTCTGACAAGACCTATGTTCAATGGCAACGCGGTGCACTGGCCGACACGCCCCTGGACCTGATGAAATCCTGGATCGACGTCGTCGCGCAAAACAACAACGTTTGGCTGGTGCTCGTCTTCCACGGTGTCGATGGTGTGGGCTGGGAAGCCAAACCGCACGAAGAACTGGATGAGTATTTCTCCTACATCAAAGATTATGAAGACCGTCTCTGGGTTGACACCTTCGGCAATGTGACGCGCTACATGCGCGAACGCATGAACGGAAATGTGCAAACCCGTGTAGGCGACGGCTCCATCACAATAGAGCTAACGCATATACTGGATCCCGAGATGTACAGCCTGCCATTGACGCTTAGAACTTACGTCGACAATGACTGGCGGAGAGTAGTCGTTCACCAGGGAACGCAAGAAATGCAACTGGTACCCGACAAAGATGCCAGGGGCACCTACGTGCAGTATCAGGCTGTCCCCAATGGTGGTACCATTACCATCCGGTCGGCTCGCTAACTATCTTCCTGCACGCTTCACTAACTCTTCGCGCGTCAGCGAAATCATTCTTCCGACCGTCTTGCCGTCGCGCACTGACACCACCTTTAGCGTCACAGGCGCATCCGGAATGGTGATGGGGCCTGTATACTTAGGCGTGAACGCGTCGGGGAAAGTTCTGTCCAGCGTGTAGTGAATGTCGGTGCCAGGCAACTCACAGGAAAGGGTTACTACGAGCTTTCCATCCTCCATCTTCGCCCGAACTACCGGATCATAGACCGCTCTTGAGATGTTGAGTGATTCTGCATCGAAGCGATCGAAGTGATGCAGGACCCTGTTCACAAAGTTGTCCCAGTTCTTTTTTGACGACGGACTCCACACCGACTCAGCCGTTGCGAACGCCCTCGGATACGTCATGTAGAATGCGTGCCGCAACGTAGGAATGTGTTCCGTCCAAAGGTTTGCCTGTCCCCCGAGAATGAACTTCGGGTCAATACCTTCGGGAAGTGGTTCAAACTCGTATGCTTTTTTCAAACTGAGGTCGGCATAAATAGGTATTTCAAGGGAGTGGTCACCCTGTGTATAGTCAATGTACGCATATGTTGTGGGCGACATCACCACTTCATGCCCAAGTTTGGCTGCAGCTATGCCACCCTCCATACCTCGCCAGCTCATTACGGCAGTACCCTTAGGCAATCCCCCTTCGAGAATCTCGTCCCAGCCGATCATCTTCTTGCCCTGCTTTTGTATGATCTTCGCCACGCGCTTCATGAAGTACGACTGAAGTTCATGGCCGTCTTTCAGCTTGTGTTTTTTCATCAGAGCCTGGCAACTCGGATCCTCTTCCCAGAAGCCGTGATAAGCTTCATCGCCACCGACATGGATGAAAGGTCCGGGGAACAGTGAAGCCACCTCGGAGAATACCTTTTCCAGGAAGTCATAAACTTTTTCGTCGGCAGGATTCAGGGTGTTCTCAACGAGCATCTTGAACTTGCCATCGCCATACCATTCGGCAAAGGCTGTCCCAGGGTTAACGAACTTGGGTTCCTTGCGGGTAGACAATTCCGGATAGGCAGCCAGGGCGGCCATGCTATGACCCGGTACATCGACTTCTGGTACAATCGTGATGTTCCGTTCTGCTGCATACTGCACAACTTCCCGAATATCCTCGTGTGTGTAAAAGCCTCCGTAGGTAGCGGGTTCTCCAGGCTTGGGATCAGGTCGACTATTGAATGGACCGTGTCGTTCCACACGCCAGGCACCTACTTCGGTAAGTTTGGGCAGCGACTTGATCTCGATTCTCCATCCATTGTCGTCGGTAAGGTGCCAGTGGAATGTATTGAACTTGTACTGCGCCATCACATCGATGAACTGCTTCACTTCTTCTTTCGTAAAAAAGTGGCGGCTCACGTCAAGCATGAGTCCCCTCCATTTGAATCGCGGATAGTCCCGTATCGTACAACCCGGTATTTCAGCGGTGCCGCTGCCCTTTCCGGCTGGTATCAATTGACGCAACGTTTGTAGCGCGTTGAAAAGTCCAGCCGGACGATTGGCTGCGAGCGTTACCTGATTTTGATCAACCGTGAGTGTATAGCCCTCATCACCCAACTCAGCATCCCGCGATGCATTCAATGAAAGGGTGATCGCCCTGGTGGCAGGCTGTCCTGACACCACATCAACATCGTATCCGCGCTCTTTCAAGACACCGGAAAACTGTTGCGCTATTTGCCGTACCTGCGGATCAGGTGTCACGACGTACATATCTACGCTTCCATCCAACACAAACTTTGCGCTGGTCTTTTGCACGCTGACAGGAGCAGGGATAATATTGTCCTGTGCGTGTGCACTAACTGTGGTAAGGATCAGGACAAGAAGAAACGAACATGCCTTGCGATACATTTGAATCTGATTTTACGTGTGATCGCAATTTAGTTGTATCGCTAACATGACCCCAGCCTCTGTTGGTTAGATTGCTAAAGAATTTTTTAGTGTGCCCCGACACACAACAACCATGAGAAACGTTACCGATGACCGGCGATTACCCGGTTCACGACCAGGGAGTCGGTCGATCAGCAACAGGGTGTCCTGCTCATTCTGGTAACTGATTTAGGGTCACCATTGTGTATGTGTACACTTTTGCTCCTATATTAGTGGAATTTTTGTCGATACCTAAAACCAACCAGAACTGTGAACCCCACTGATATCACCAACCCGGAATATTTCCACAAGGTGATTGACTGCCAGTACGCCTGCCCCGCGCACACGCCTGTGCCTGAATATATCCGCCTTATCGCTGCCGGACGGTATGACGATGCCTACATGATCAACTGGGAATCGAATGTGTTTCCCGGTGTCCTTGGTAGAACCTGTGACCGTCCTTGCGAACCGGCATGTCGTCGCGGACGTGTCGACGAGGAACCGGTGGCTATATGCAGATTGAAGCGCGTGGCTGCTGATAACAAGGGTAACGTCAAGGCGCGCATGCCGCTTCCTCCTGTGAGAAAGAACGGGCGCAAGGTCTGTCTTATTGGAGGCGGACCTGCATCCCTGACCGTTGCGCGCGACCTCGCACCGCTTGGATATGAAATCCACTTGTATGACGAATGGCACAAGGGCGGTGGTATGATGCGCACCCAGATTCCTGGGTTCCGGCTTCCGGAAAGCGTCCTCGACGAAGAAGTAAACTACGTCCTTGCCTTAGGTATTCACACACACTTTAATCATTACGTCTCAAGTCTTAAGGAAATCCTTGAGAAGGATTACGACGCGGTATTCATTGGCACCGGCGCACCGAAAGGCCGCGACCTGAATCTTCCGGGCCGTAAAGAAGCTGGCGACCGCGTTCATATTGGTGTAGAATTTCTTGCCAACGTAGCCTTTGGACATAAGAAGACCATCGGTAAACGCGTGATCGTCCTGGGGGGCGGCAACACCGCGATGGATTGCTGCCGGACGGCACGGCGACTGGGAGGTCAGGATGTAAAGGTGATTGTGAGAAGTCCGTTCCAGGACATGAAGGCATCGCCGTGGGAAATTGAAGATGCAAAGGCGGAAGGTATTCCCATTCTCAACAACATGCCTCCAAAGGAGTTTGTTGTGGAAGATGGAAAGCTAAAGGGCATGATCTTCAGCAAAGTGAAAGCTGTATACGACGAGGCGGGCAAAAGGTCGCTGGTGCCCACGGGCGAGCCGGACGAATTTATTGAAGCTGACGACGTCATCATAGCTGTTGGACAGGACAACGCCTTTCCGTGGATTGAACGCGACCTCGGCATTGAGTTCGGCAAGTGGGATCTGCCAGTGATCAATCCGATCAGCTTCCAATCGACCAGGCCTGATGTGTTCTTCGGTGGCGATGCGGCATTTGGTCCGAAGAACATCATCACTGCAGTTGCTCACGGCCACCAGGCTGCAATTTCAATACACCTTTATTGTTCAGGTCAGAATGTTCTTGATCGCCCCGCTCCCACGGTAAATCTCTACCAGCAGAAGATGGGCATTCATGAATGGATATACGACAGCGTTGTAACAGAAGATGATCGTTATAAAGTACCGCACGCCAGTCTGGACGTGACGCTTAAGGATCTTCGCGCGGAAGTCGAGCTCGGTTTCGATCGCGAAACTGCCTTTCGCGAAGCACAGCGATGCCTGAACTGCGACGTGCAAACCGTCTTCACACCGGACCTTTGCATCGAATGCGACGCATGCATGGATATCTGTCCTACCTCATCCATCACCTTCACCACAAACGGTGACGAAGACGACCTCAGATCAAGGTTGATGGCACCTGCCAACAACCGATCGCAGGACCTGTATGTCTCAAGAGAACTGCCGACCTCACGCGTGATGGTAAAGGATGAAGACGTTTGTCTTCACTGTGGCCTTTGCGCGGAACGCTGTCCGACGTCGGCGTGGGACATGAAGAAGTTTTTGTACAGTGTGACCAAGACAACCAAGATTATATGATACATGCGCGCAGGGTGAACGACATGGTCATCCGCTTTGCCAATGTGAACGGTACGGGATCTGCCAGTGCAAACGAACTTTTTGCAAGAGCGATCTTTCGGATGGGGATACCCATATCCTCAAAGAACATTTTTCCCTCCAACATTCAGGGCCTTCCAACGTGGTTTGAAATCAGGGTAAACGACAAAGGGTATGTCGGCCGCCGCGAAGCCATCGACCTCATTGTTGGCGTCAACCCGCAAACCTATGCCCGGGATGTCGCCTCCATACGACCCGGAGGCTATTTTGTATACGACAACACCAAACGGCTTCATCCCGACCTGATCCGGGAAGACATCCGCTACATCGGCATCCCGATGATGAAGCTGTGTATGGATAACTACGAAGTTCCGCGACACCAGCAACTCTTTAAGAACATCGTCTATGTCGGTGCGCTTTCCGTGTTGCTCAACGTCGACCTTGAAGTCGTCCGTCAGCTGATCCGCGAAATGTTCAGCAAGAATGAAAAGCTTGTACCGCCGAACTTTAAGGCCCTCGAATTGGGAGCCACCTACGCGCGCAACAACTTCGAATACCCGCTTGATATCCATGTGGAGCGGCGCGAAGCAACAGGCGATCAGATCATGATCGACGGCAACACGGCTACTGCCCTGGGTGCGATATACGCAGGCGCAACTGTGGCAGCATGGTATCCTATTACGCCGTCAACTTCCGTAGTGAATGCATTCGAAAAGTATTGCAAGAAATTGCGTACTGATCCTGCAACGGGTAAGAAACGATACGCTATCGTTCAGGCGGAAGATGAACTGGCTGCCATAGGTATGGTCATCGGTGCAAACTGGAATGGAGCGAGAGCGTTTACGTCGACCAGTGGCGCGGGCGTTTCGCTGATGACCGAGTTTCTCGGCCTCGCCTACTTCGCTGAGATCCCTTTGGTATTGGTCAATGTTCAGCGCGGGGGTCCATCCACGGGGATGCCTACGCGTACTCAGCAATCGGACATCCTGCTGTGCGCTTACGCATCTCATGGCGACACAAAGCATGTGCTGCTGTTTCCATCTTCTCCCGCGGAAGCGTTTGAATTGACGGCAACGGCCTTCGATCTGGCGGAACGATTGCAAACGCCGGTTATCGTTATGTCGGACCTCGATCTGGGTATGAATCAGCATCTGTCGCCACCCCTCACCTGGGATGACGCACGTGTGTACGACCGCGGGAAGGTGCTGTCGCGCGAAGACCTCGAAGAAATGAAAGAGTTTGGTCGCTACCTGGATGTAGATGGCGACGGCATTTGTTACCGAACGCTTCCCGGCACGCACCCGACGAAAGGAGCATTCTTCACACGCGGTACGTCGCGCGATGAGTACGCACGTTATACCGAAGATGGCCCGGCGTACGTGCGAAACGTAAATCGACTTCAAAAGAAATGGGAGACTGCAAAGCAACTCGTGCCCGAGCCGAAGCTGTTTCAATCCGCGAACCGCAGCCGCTGTGGCCTCGTCTGGTTTGGAACTACAGGTTACGCTGCGCTGGAGGCAATAGACCTTCTAGAAAGCGAAGGCGTGTACCTCGATGTCATGCAAATACGCGCATTCCCGTTCAACGACACCGTTGCGAGGTTCTTTGCAACCCACCAGGAGGTGTTTGTGGTAGAACAAAACCGTGACGGACAGTTCCGGTCGCTGCTAATCAATGAATTGAACCTTGCGCCGCAACAGGTATTGTCAGTATTGCATTACGATGGCATGCCGATCCCCGCGGATACGATTGTCGCACAGGTAAAAGATCACCTCGCACGCATCGGCATTCCTGATACTCCGAGTCAAAAACTTTCTGTAGGATGAGTTATGTAAAATCGCGGTTCCGCCACCCGGAACAGAAGAAGAACGCTGTTGGATTTGTTAAGTCAGACTACGAAGGTGCGCTGTCAACCCTGTGCGCTGGCTGCGGCCACGACAGCATCAGCGCTGCCATCGTGCAAGCCTGCTACGAACTCTCCATAGAGCCACACCGTGTGGCCAAACTTTCAGGTATCGGTTGCAGTTCCAAGACTCCCACATATTTTCTGGGCAATTCTCATGGATTCAATTCGGTACACGGACGCATGCCGTCTATCACCACCGGCGCGAACCTTGCCAACAGAGACCTTATTTATATAGGTGTTTCAGGTGATGGCGACACGGCCTCTATCGGATTGGGGCAGTTTTGTCATGTGATGCGCCGGAATCTGAACATGACCTACATCGTCATGAACAACGGATGCTACGGGCTCACAAAAGGTCAGGACTCGGCAACCGCTGATTACGGCTCTGTTAACAAAGCAGGAAGTGAGAACCCCTTCCCTGCCATTGACCTGGCAGAACTTGCGATTACCCTGGGAGCAACCTTCGTGGCGCGGAGTTTCTCCGGTGATAAGACGCAACTCATACCTTTACTCAAGGCTGCACTGTCACATCGAGGATTTGCGTTCCTGGATGTCATATCTCCGTGTGTGACTTTTAATAATAACAAAGGATCGACAAAGTCGTACGACTACGTCCGCCAGCACATTGAAGCCACTTCAGCGTTGGATTTTGTTCCTGAGGCAGAGGAAATAACCGTGGAGTATGAAGAAGGATCGTCGACTACGGTTGAACTTCACGACGGCTCCCTCCTTGCCCTGCGGAAGTTGAGTCCCGGCTGGGATCCCACTGATCGCAATGCCGCGATGAACCAAATGGACAAGGCAAAGAGAGAGGGAAAAATCCTTACCGGATTACTTTATGCGGAAACCTCAAGCCGCGACCTTCACGATGTACTTGCTACCGTCGACCAACCCTTGAATTCACTGACGCAAGAAAAGCTTTGCCCCGGAAGCGCCGCGCTGGAAGGAATCAACAGTAGCTTCCGGTAGCCACAAACTATGTGACCTATGTGACCTATGCGGTTCAAAAAAATTCCCGGAACCACCTAGATCACATAGGGATCATAGAACACTTAGAGCGAATTTCCTATTTTACCCCTATGAAAACTTCTACCGGTATCATTGCCTTTCTGGGCATCACCTTATCAATTATGTCCTGTTCTCCAAACGAAAAATCTTCATCCGTAGAAGAACTCCTTCGTATACCGTTCATCAGCACGCTGGATCAGGAGGAGCACGAATACTTCTTATATCTGCCAAAGGGTTATCGCGATGATCCCGCGAAGAAATGGCCAGTGATGATGTTCCTTCATGGCAACGGAGAGCGCGGCAACGGAAGGGATGAGCTGGACTTTGTCCTCATTCATGGTCCATTATACGAAGCCTGGATACAGCGCCGTGATCTGCCATTCATCATTATTTCGCCGCAGCTTCCAATGTTCGGTATGGACACGCTTGGGTTCGACTATCTTACTAATCGCGATCGCAACAGCATACCGAAGCGATTGCCTGAAGGCACGCCGGAGCGTGAACCTGCGGGCAGGATGTCTCAGCCCATGGCGGGCGCCGAACCGGTTGACTCATTGCCCTATGTGACGTTACCAAGGGGCTGGGATCAGATCGAAACTGATCTGATGAACATGATCGATCACGTACTGACCAATTATCAGACCGACGCAGATCGCGTTTACCTCACGGGGTTGAGCTACGGAGGATTTGGCACCTGGTACATGGCAAGCAAACATCCGGAAGTATTTGCGGCCATCAGCCCCATCGTAGGTTGGGGACACCCGGATCTAATGCCCCCTATCGCTCAGTCCAGGCTTCCCGTCTGGGTTTTCAGCGGTGGTCGTGATACCGTTGTACCGAAAAAGTATTTCCTCGCCGGTCTCAACAAGCTGGAAGAACTGGGCCACCCGGAAGTTCGATACACTATCGAAGAAGACATGGGCCACGATACGTGGAAACGGGTGTACGGAGGAGAGGATTTGTATAGGTGGTTTTTGGAACATAAAAGGAAATAGATGCAGATGCAGTTGCATCTGCGTCTGCAACTAATCAAACTGGGCTCTTCAATATCAGGTTACCGATTACGCTCAACATCGCGCAGCTTCCGCTCGAGCTCCAGTCGCTGCAATTCCAAACTCAACCTGGACACTTCCTGTTCAAGGCGCCGTTCGCTTGCTGACTGCGCTGACGACACCGCTTCAGCAAGGGATGCAAGCTGCTTACTCAAGTCAGCCGTTTCAGTTCGCGTATTGCCGCTGCGCTTGTATTCCCACGACAAGAGCTGACCCGTAGCCGGATCAAAGCTGACCGCAGCCGCCTTTCTGCCTTTGAAGAGTCCCGTTAGTGAAATGGACCGCAACGCGCCGTGTTGAGGAACAAGAATGATGGCGTCAATGACGCGGGTTGACGGAACAAGTCCATTGTTGTTGACATCTACATGCAAGCGATAAGCGCGCGGTTCAATGTAATGCAGGACATCGGTGCCACCGATAGCATCGCCGCCGCTTACTTCATCATGAACAGGTGTCAGCGTAATAGTGACGGTGGGAACGTGTGCCTGGGCCATGTCGATCTTTGGATCGGCGACAGTTACATTATTGAGTCCGGTTGCAGGAATGTCGATCAATTCTGTCACTGTAAATTTCTGTTCAGTGTCGATCTTGTATGGCTTCTCCGCTGATGCTGGCAATACACCGCTTACAGGCGTCAGGCTCGTAAGAACATTGGCGACAAATCCAACCATCCCGGTCAGTACCTGGGTAGTCACCGGCTCACGCGACGCATTCCATCCGGTAAGGATTCCGCTTCGATCGAGCTGCACCTTCCACTCAAAACGAGCGCCTCCTGATGAAAGTCGTTCAGGCATACGGACCTCAAAGCGCCGCCCTTCGTCAGGCACCACAACTTCTTCCACCTTCACAGGATCGGTAATCACCAATTCATATTTCCTGTCGATAACGTTATTATCAGCACCCGACATCAACACATAGGCGGTGAGTTTGTACGTTGCTGTGATTCTTAATTTCTTTTCCGGAAGATGATAGACAACAGACTGTGCGATACAGGCAATGCCTTGAGTCACAAAGAGCGTTATCAATAAGAGGGTCTTCATATTACGATCTCTTTCACACGTTCGTTTATGCTAACGTAAGCCCCGAGCCACCGGTTCCTGAGCCTGTCGAAGGACGCTCCCTGAGCCTGTCGAAGGACGGTCCCTGAGCGTAGTCGAAGGGAGATTCCTGAGCCTGTCGAAGGGAGGTTCCTGAGCCTGTCGAAGGACCAAAAACAAAAAACGGGAAACAGAATCAATTGCTTGACTTGTTTCCCGTCTTGTTACAACGCGACCGTAGTCTGTTGCAACCCCAAGTGCCTTTAGCAGAATCAACCCTGAACGCGGTACCTTGCGATAGTCGCCCGCAGGGCTTGAACCCACACCAGAAATCCCGAAAGATCCTGACGTGAACCCATTCTTTCACAATCGGCTTTTTTGTTCCTGCCTCCCGTAGGAAATCAGGTGTTTGTTTACCGATTCTGTCCGATGAATCTGTAAATGACGACTTGGTGATATGAAGGTAGTCTCACTAATTTTATCCGCCAAAGAAAAGCTGGAAAAGAACTCCACAACTTTTCAACAGTTTTATCCACATTTCAAAGCATCGCTCGCGCTCTCCTTATTTCACATCGCGATCTTAATTGTCGTTTAAACAAATTTTGATTAAACGTATAGTTGCAGATGGTGATGTCAAACATATGATTATCAACCAGCCATTGCAAACAAACCCTCTTGCCGCGTTTACGAAAAAGGTTGGTTTTGGGAAGCGAAGCCTTTATCTTCATTCCCACAACCCAAGAGATCTATGACAAGCAGACGAGACTTTCTCCAGCGCGCCCTGGCAGGGGTAGCTGCCCTTTCATTCGCGCAACCTTCCTTTGCTAACATTATTGTACCACAGCGCAAGGAGCGACTTGGTGTCGCACTTGTTGGGCTTGGATACTATAGCACAGACCTGCTCGCGCCTGGATTACAACTGACCAAATACTGCCACCTGGCGGGAATCGTAACCGGCACACCCTCCAAAGCAGAGGAGTGGAAGAAGAAGTACAATATTCCCGACAAGAACATATATAGCTACGATACTTTCGACCGCGTCGCGGACAATCCGGACATTGACGTAATCTATGTGGTCCTCCCTCCTTCCATGCACGCCGAGTATACGATACGGGCGGCAAAAGCAGGAAAACACGTCTGGTGTGAGAAACCAATGGCCATGACCGAGAAGGAATGCCAAAGCATGATCGATGCGTGCGCTCAAAACAAGGTGAAGCTCGCCATCGGTTACCGTATGCAACACGAACCCAACACGCAAAAGATCATCAGCTTCACAAAGAATAAAACATACGGCAAGGTGATGCGCGTGACCGCAGCCGCCGGATATCGAGAAGGCAGAACCAATCACTGGAAACAAAAGAAAGAAATGGGTGGCGGCGCGATGTACGACATGGGCGTTTACCCCCTAAACGCAGCGCGTTACAGCACACAACTGGAACCTATTGCTGTTACCGCCCGGCAGTCGACCACAAGACCAGAGATATACAAGGAAGTCGACGAGACGATGCAGTTCGACCTTGAATTCCCCGGAGGTGTAACCGCATCCTGCGAAACCAGCTTTGGCAAGAACATGAACGATCTGATGGTTACATGCAGCAACGGCTGGTACAAGCTATCGCCCTTCCAGGCTTATAGCGGAATCCGGGGAGAAACGAGCGACGGGGTACAACTAAACGCAACAGTTCCCCATCAGCAGGCGCATCAAATGGATGATGATGCGCTGGCGATTCTCCAAAACAAACCTCTGATCGCCCCTGGCGAGGAAGGACTTCGCGATATCCGTGTAGTAGAAGCGGTCTATCGATCCGTAGCCAGGAATGAAAGAGTGACGATCGACCAGGGATAAGTCATGCCCTGGTGACCCGCTGATCCAGGATGACCTGCAGTTCCTCACGGGTGAACTGCAGCTTCTCCGCCACCATCGTGATCAGGGCAAATTCACCTTCATCAAGTACGCCATCCACAAGGGCGAGGGAAATCATTTCCTCCAATTGCGCTTCACGATCCTTTGCGTTCTGTGGTATCAGGTAAGCGTACTCGTTCGCTTTCGAAAGCATGACATTCACGCGTTCGATAGGAATATTTTGATTGCTGGCAATCCGGAGTAGGGTTGAACGCTCCACTTCAGCTATCTTTCCATCGGCAGCTGAAAGAGCAACAAGATTTCGAAAGTGTTCGAGTTTAACGGGGTTAGGCATAGGCTCTGGTAACTGACTAAAGATAGACAAAAAAGATAATCCATCCGTAACCTGCATAGCTTAAGGGTTATTTGTCGTGACAAAGCCTGCGCAACATTCACGCAACCGGGAACAGTCGTTCTTTCCTCTTAATGGATCATCGCCAGGAGGAACGTCCGTCGATGAAAAGTTCAAACGATTTCAGGCAACCCAGGAAGTCAGATCACGGTAAGTGGCTATTGAAGATCGATTCAAAAACCGTATTTTTGACCCATGCAGACCCTCCGGCTGATTCGCTATTTGCTTTTCTCCGTTCTTATTACCCCGACCATTCTGGCGTTATCTCCTGCCGACCCTGTTTTCAAAAAGCTTTGGATTCTTGAAGGCCTGTGGCGTATGAACACCGGCAAGGGATTGATCTTTGAGGAGTGGTCAAAGACCGATGACAACACGCTCTCGGGCAGAAGTTTTAACGTGAGTGGTTCCGACACCGTAGTTTGGGAAACCATCCGCCTTGCCCTTGATGCTGACGGTATCGGTTACACAGTAACCGGTCCAAATGGCGACAAGTCTGTGCGCTTCCAGCTTACGGAGCACGGAGATAATCGATTTCTGTTCGAGAACCCTGAACACGACTTTCCGCAGCGGATCATTTACACTGTGATCACTTCCGACTCAGTTGTTGCGCGCATCGAAGGCCTCTCTAAGGGTAAGCCGGCGGGTTCCAATTTCTACTTCAAGCGGGTACGGTAACGGGGGCCGGCCCCGCAACTCGAAATCTTCGTAACTTCGCCGCGAAGGAGATTGAATTCCAGATGAACGCCATTATTTTTTATGCAGTCCGGCCTCTGGTCATGTTGGTCGCGTCCTTGCCGTTCCGCGCCCTGTACGTGGTTTCTGACATTTTGAGTCTTGTATTCAGGGTTATAGGATACCGTCGGAAGGTAATCCTGACCAACCTGCGGACTTCTTTTCCCGAGAAATCAGAATCCGAGATACGGTCGATCGCCAACAAGTACTACCAGCACATGTGCGATGTCATTGTTGAGTCGCTTAAAGCCATGAAAATGGACGAGGCCGAAACGCGGGAGCATACCATCATGCAGCAACACGAATGGCTGAATCGACTCTACAACGAAAACAAAAGCATCCTCGTCGTAACGGGGCATTTTGGAAATTGGGAATGGGCAAGCTCGTGCTTCCAGCTGAATACACCTTATGATCTTTCTGTCATTTACCGTCCCCTTTCCAACGAGCATTTCGACAAGCTTGTGCAACGGATGCGAAGCCGCTTCGGCATTAAGATCATCGCCGAAGGACGTACCCTTCGCGAAATGGCCGCCGCCCGAAAGTCGGTTACCGCCACAGCCTTTGTAGCAGACCAGTCGGCTCCCCGCGATGCCTACTGGACCACCTTCCTCAACCAGGACACGTCGATTTACATGGGTCCCGAAAAGCTGGCAAAGAAGTTCAACTTCCCCGTAGTGTTCGTGAACATGCACAAGATTCGGAGGGGATATTATGAGATGGTGGTTGAACTCCTTTGTGAAAACCCTGCAGAGACGGAAGAAGGTGCGATCTCTGAAATGTTCGCCCGCCGCCTTGAAAGAGATATTATTAACAATCCCGTTACGTGGCTGTGGTCGCACAAGCGGTGGAAGCATAAGCGACCGGACGACAAGCGACAGCGGGTGTCAGCGCCTGCGGCGTAGTTCAATTACGGTGATCTCCGGCCAGATACCAAAGCGTCCTTCAAAGGCAAGGACACCAAATCCCCTGTTGACATGCAGGTATCGGTCTTCCGCGCCATCCAGACCAGCCCAGTGAGAATACCGATACTTCACCGGACTCCAT
>QGUY01000081.1 GCA_003242315.1 Bacteroidota bacterium | reverse complement strand
TACCAAAAATGGCCGGAAGTTGGCAACAAAGCCCGCAAGAACGTGTGCCTTTGCCCCTTACCCAACGTATAAGAAGCTTCCATCAGTGCACGCGGCAGCTGCTGAAATCCGGACTGTATCGGCTGCACCATAAAGGGGAGGCTGTAAAGCAGCGAGGCGACGACAAGTCCGGGAAATGTAAACACAAGCTGTATATCCATGTGGCGATCCAGCCATTCACCAAACGCGTTTTGTGGACTGAATGCCAGAAGAAGGTAAAAGCCCAGCACGGATGGAGGAAGCACTATCGGTAGGGCTACTAACGCTTCCACCAACACTTTTACTCTCCTGCTGCTATATGCAAGCCAGTACGCTATAGGCACGCCAATGATAAAGAGCAGTACCGTGGTAATCAGCGAAAGCTTAAGCGTGAGTACAAATGGTTCGAAGTCGAGCATTACTCAGGTTTGGTGAAGCCATAATACGAAAGTATGTCGACAGCTGCGGGACTTTTTACATATTCGAAGAACTCGCTTGCAAGTTTCTTTCCGCCGCCATGGCGGGTAATGACCGCGCCCTGAACAAGCGGCGCATAGCTCTCGTCCGGTATTAGTATGTAAGTACCTCCGCTTTTCTGCATGGCTTTGGATCGCACGGCAGAAAGCCCGATAATCGCCGCGTCAGCTGCACCTGAGAGCGCGAACTGTGCGGCCTGCGCTACATTCTGACCGTACACCAACTTAGCCTTCACGGCATCCATCAGGCCAAAATAGTTGAGGCATTCCACTGCACGTTTTCCATAAGGTGCATGCTGCGGGTTGGCGATGGCTATGCGCGCGATTGAAGGGTCGGTGAGTATTTGAATTTCTCGGTTCTCGGGATTGACCTTTCGGCACCACAAGACCAGGTAACCTCTTGCATAGGGATAGATCTGCGATGATGTTTGCTTCCGCGATTGAAGGTGTTCCACGAAGTCGATATCGGCAGAAAAAAACACATCGAAAGGAGCGCCGTTAAGAATCTGCTCTGTGAGCTTTCCGGACGATCCATAAGTTACATCGACCTCTCCTGCGGACTGCAACGCGAACGCCTTTACCAGTGAATCCATGGCATACTTCATATCCGATGCCACTGCGACCCTTATGCGCTCCTGGCCCCAGGATTTCCCCACAATCATCAGCAAGCACAAAATGGCAAAGTACGCCCGTGACTTCATCATGAATGTTATTTGCGATCGTTATATAAGATTATATATAACGAATAAAGATAAGGATTGTCTCACAATATCAGCGTACGCGAAGCTGTGAGATTTGTGAGGCAGTAGTCAGATTAACTTTAGCAGAGCCTTTTCGACGCGCACAATCTTCTCGATTTTGCCGGCAAGTTTTTCATAGGCAACCAATGCCTTTTTACCGGTTTCCGTGAGTTGGGCGCCTCCTCCGCGCTGACCACCTTTCTGGGCAATGACAAAGGGCTTGCTTCCCCTCGTGTTCACGTTGTCCACAATGTCCCACGCCTTTCTGTAGGACATCCCCATGGCTTGTGCCGCCCGGGAGATCGACCCGGTCTCCTCAATGAGTCGGAGCAGCTGCGCAGGACCGGGGCCGAAAAAACGCTCTCCATCGACGTCAACCCAGCAACGAAAGCGAATTTCCTTTCTTTTCATAACACAAAAGTAACGGATTCTCCGCTGTACCCCTCCGTGTCCTGCAGAACATGTAAAGTCGTCGCAAATAATGTGACTTTTAGTCACATTATTTTTTGCCTTAACCGCGCCGATTTTTTATACTTTCAACCGCAAAAAAATTGCTCTCTATGACCCACCATCCTAATACTGGCGATCGCCCAGACAATGCCGCGTTTGCGCTAACGCTGATTGGTGAGGAATTAAAAAGCAGGAGGTTCTTTAACGCCCTTCATGAGCTCGGCTTTGAGTATTCCTTTTTCCAGCCTCACCTGGATCATCCCATCCTTCAAACCGTTGGCCTGGATCCGAATAATGACGACATCTTTGATTTTTACTCGGACCTGATGGACAGGCACAGCAAGCTTATCAGCGCTGAAACCAAGTCCGTAAATGCCCAGGCGAAGGAGGTGTACGACACTTTAATGCGCAAGAAGCAGTCGCAGTAGCGCCTCTTAATATCTCACGGTGACGCTGCCCTTGAATTCCTTGTCGGTAAAGTACAGGGAGTAGTAGTATACA
Organism: Bacteroidota bacterium; assembly: GCA_003242315.1. Taxonomy (GTDB): domain Bacteria; phylum Bacteroidota; class Bacteroidia; order Cytophagales; family Cyclobacteriaceae; genus ZC4RG29. The sequence continues at coordinate 12,190 of QGUY01000081.1, read as the reverse complement.
CCGCTGGGCTGATCCTTTGCGTACCAGCGGAAATTGCGGTCAAAACTTTCGTAGACAAGATTGCCCCATCGGTTGTAAATGCGAATCGCCTCAAACTGCCGGAGACAATTATCCTTCGGCAAGCGAATAACAGCATCCGGCTCCTCATTTGAGCATGGTGAGCCGGTAACGGGATCGTAGCCCTCGAACGCAAAGTAGTCGTTGCAGCCGTCGCCGTTAGGGGTTATTATGTTGGGTGGGTTAAATGCATCAATGTCGGACTCAACATCCCGCACTGTAATGTTGATTGTCACCGTATCCCCTTTCACATTAAAGCATCGGCTGTCGTATACCCTAAATGTGAATGCATAGTCGTTTTCGTAGACGCCCTCCTTAAAGATTGAACAATCCGGAAGCCAGGAGAACGTTGTATTTACACTGCCCATGCCTTCGGCCGGAGCAAAGATGTAGCCCTCAGGTTCAACAGTACCTTGCGCATCAATGAGCTCCAGCCTCAGTTTATCCGGTTTGGGAACATGATCAGGATCTGTACCGGCAAGCGCAACGTCTATTTGCTCACCCAGGTGGACAGTCAGGTTTCCGTCAACGAACGTGTGAATTTCGTTGAGACTGTTGTATACGAGGGTTGGTGATGCATTGGTAGGAGCTTCAACCCGAACAAACACATCAACCGTATCCGTGTACACAAACCGGCACTTGTTGGCCTGGTCCGTAACAATAAAACGAAAATTGAACACGTCCTTTTTGCTAAGATCAATTCCATCACACGTAATATCCCATCTAAACTGCGACGTTACATGCCCAAATCCGCTGACGGGCTCGAAGGACACGTTGAGTTCGGAAACGTCAAAGCCGACACCTTCCATGCGCAGGTCAATCAGATCGTTATCGGCATCAGTACCGGTCACGTTGAACACGAGGCTTTCAAACACCTGTCGCTTCACTTCCGGAACAAACCGCTCGGCAGGATCGGGGGTAAGGTCGGTGTCTATGATGGGAAGCTCATCGGGCGGAAGCAATACCTTGAGGTCAAACCGCATTGTCGCAGCGTTTCGCAGGTTGCAATAGTCAGCATCTTCGGCCACAACCAGCACTTCAAAGTCAGTTCGCGCGTCGAAGTCGTAAACGTCACACAACGCATCCCACGACAACGTTGCTTTAACAAGGCCGTTCTGCTGTTCCTGTATAGTAAAGTTCATACCCACATCCTCAGCAACAAAGCCAACAGGCACAAAGCGAATGGAAAGCGGATCGCCGTCATCGTCGCGAGCCTCGATCGACCAGGATTTTGAAGTTCCCTCCGCAAGGACATCGGAGACGTCAGGTGTTACGAAATAAGGTTCGTTATTCGGTGGAGGTTCTACATTGACAGTAACCTTAAGCGTGTCAAAAAGTGGAAGACTGCACGCATCATCAAAGGCTACAATACCTACAGTATAGGGTCCGCCATCGGGAAGATACGGACAATCCGGAAAACAAATCTCAAAAACGCTTGTACTCCCGTTTGTAAGCGTCGCTGATGTAATCTCCGGCAGTATGCCTGCCACGTCCTTCTTGAATCCGAGGGGTATTGCTTTGATCTTGATGCGCTCCTGGAAGTTCTCATCTTGTTTGGATGCATCCGGATCCGAAACCTGTACTTGAATGCATCGCTCCTCATCCGTCACAGAATTGCTGAACGATACGGTCATGTTGTCGTCGTAAATAAAATCGGGATCGGCGCTCTTCTTTCCGAGAATTTGTGGAGGCTCCGCCTGCGGACACCGGTCAACAACGAGCATCTGAAAGTCGCGTCGTACTTCCCCAATCTTGACACCATCGCGGAACTCTTCGCATCTCACGGCAAACACAAAAAGACCTTGCACCGTAGGTGTGACAGTGATGAACCCGTCGTTGGAAATCTTCAGATCGGGATTGCCATTCAGAATGTTATTAGGACCGAACGGAGGTCGCCAGGTAACTTCGGGATAAGGACGCGGACCAGGGCCCGGGAAAGGAATAGCCGCGCTTGTCTTTGTATTCAGCGGCGTAACCAGTGAATACACCAACGAATCGCCGTCATCGTCCACTCCGGTAAAGTCGACATAATAGGGACGGTTTGGGCATGCATAGTCATTGAGGGGCGGGAACAGTCGCGGACTTGAATTAATGAACGTCTGACCATCGCGAACTACCGGGGGAAATTCGAGGTAAAACGTTTGACCAGCGTATATGCCAAAGAGTGGGTCATCGCTGTAAATATTCGTGATAGAATAATTACGGCAGCAACGTTCCCATACGAGATAATAACCGTCGGGGTCATCGTACTGGTTGGCAGGCAGGACGAACACGTCAGAGTAGAGAATTTTCGTCGTGACAATCTCCCCCTTCGAGCATTCCGGTTGCGTGTAGCTAACCGCGGTCTGTGATACCATCGGGAGGAACACATCACGCATGAAAAAGTTGTCCCGTTTCCGATAGATTCTGGCTACAACGTTCGCATCGCGTGCGGCGGGAGAGCCGTTCAATTCATCGAAATACAGAATAAGGTTGATCCGAAAGGTGTTGTCTGACAGGTGGACCAATTCGAACTCTCCTCCGACAATATGGGAGGCAAAGGACGGAACCACGAGCACCCACAACACAGCCAGTAGAATCCACTTCATACCATACCGTCAAGAATTAAATATAGCAAAATTCAGTGTTGCCCGTGGCATAGTTCTCCCCACGGCTTTTTCACTCTTAGACACCCAAAAAAGGTTATCCGTTGGACCGTTTAGTCGCCCAAACGAGGCTGTTTGTATATTTTTGGGGCCATTATGAAAAAAGGCGAGGTGATCCGGGGGATTCAGGTCGAAACAATGGCCGCAGAGGGTAAATGTGTCGGTCATCACGAAGGGCGGGTCGTTTTTCTCACCGGATGTGCCCCCGGGGATGTCGTAGACGCAGTTGTCTACAAGGTAAAATCGCGGTTCCTGGAGGCGCGCGTGACTGAAATTACGGTACCCTCTCCCGATCGGACTGAGCCCTTCTGCCTCCATTTCGGCACCTGCGGTGGGTGCTCCTGGCAGCACATTCGATACGACGTACAACTCCAGTACAAGCAACAGCAGGTTGTGGATAACCTTGAACGCATTGGCGGTCTGGTGCTCCCTCCAATCCGACCTATCCTTCCCTCATTGGAAACACGATACTATCGGAATCGGCTTGACTTTACGTTCTCCGCCGAAGGATGGATTCCGCGGGAGCAGTTCACTCCGGATCGAGCCGCCAGTGAGCCGGCGCTCGGGTACCACATGCCGCGCAAGTATGATAAAGTATTTGACGTAAAAGAATGTCACCTTCAGGCCGACCCTTCGAATGCAATCCGGTTGGCCGCCCGCGACGAAGCAATCCAGCGTGGCATCCCCTTTTTTGATCTGAGGAAACAGATAGGCTTTCTGCGCACACTTACCATCCGGTCCACTACTGGCGGAGAGATCATGGTCATCCTTCAGGTTACGTATGACAAACCGGAATGGATTGAAGCCATTTTGCAACGACTCGCACGCGACTTCCCGCAGATCACTTCTTTCAACTACATCATTAACGGAAAGCGCAATGATACCTTTCACGACCTCGATATTATCTGCTGGAAAGGCAATCCCTGGATTACAGAAACCATGCCTTCGCCTGGTGGCGAAAATGAATTGCGTTTTCGTATAGGGCCAAAATCATTCTATCAAACCAACGCCGTTCAAGCCTCGCGTCTCTATCGGGTTGCCTGGCAAATGGCTGCACTGGAAGGCCATGAAACAGTGTACGATCTTTACACTGGCACAGGCACAATTGCATGCTATGTCGCACGCAGCGCAAAGAGCGTTATCGGATTGGAATATGTAGCTGACGCCGTAGAAGATGCGCGGGCAAATGCAGAATTGAATGATCTTCAAAATGTCTCATTCTTTGCAGGCGATATCAAAAATCTTCTGGACGAAAACTTTCTGGCCACACATGGTCGTCCGGATGTTGTCATTACGGATCCACCGCGCGCGGGCATGCATGAGGATGTATGTCGCATGTTACTGAAAGCCCATCCTGCAAGGATTGTTTATGTCAGCTGCAATCCGGCCACCCAGGCCCGCGATCTAAAGATACTATCTGAGAAATACAGGGTAATTGATATCCAGCCGGTAGACATGTTTCCGCACACTATGCACGTTGAAAACGTCGTCGCGTTACAGGCGGTTGACTAACAGAATAATACTTACATTTGCCGCGACAATTAGGCCATGGATACAAAAAGGATACCGCTGCACCATATTCATGAATCACTCGGCGCCAAAATGGTACCGTTTGCAGGGTTCATGATGCCCGTTCGATACTCCTCTGATATTGAAGAACACATGACCGTCAGAAAAGGCGTGGGTGTGTTCGACGTTTCACACATGGGCGAGTTTGTCATACGCGGACCCAGGGCGCTTGACCTCATTCAGAAGGTCACAACCAATGATGCATCGAAACTTCAGGATGGTCAGGCACAATACTCCTGCCTCCCCAACGAGGATGGCGGCATTATCGATGATTTGCTGGTATACAGGATAAAGGCCGATGAGTATCTTCTCGTAGTGAATGCTTCCAACATTGAGAAGGATTGGGATTGGATTTCAAAATACAATTCCATGGGAGCAGAAATGAAGAATATCTCAGATGACACGTGCCTCTTTGCCGTGCAGGGCCCTAAAGCAGCGGCCGTGGTTCAAAAACTTACCCAGGCAAATCTTTCGTCGATACCATACTACCATTTTACCATCGGCGCGCTGGCGGGTGTTGACAACGTGATAATCTCGAACACCGGATACACCGGGGCCGGGGGTTTTGAGCTGTACATACCGCTAAACCACGCGGAACAAGTGTGGCATAAGTTGTTCGAGGCAGGGAAAGAAGAGGGCATCAAGCCGATTGGATTAGGTGCCCGCGATACGCTGAGGCTCGAGAAAGGCTTCTGCCTCTATGGCAACGACATCGATGACACAACCTCGCCGCTGGAAGCAGGACTTGGTTGGATTACGAAGTTCACCAAAGATTTTGTCAATCGTGCCGGTTTGGAACGCCAAAAGAGAGAAGGTGTTAAGCGCAAGCTCGTGGGATTCGTAATGGTTGATCGCGGTATACCACGCCACGACTACGAAATCCTGGATGCATCTGATAATACCATTGGCAAGGTCACTTCCGGAACGCAATCGCCGGTACTTGGCGTAGGCATAGGCCTCGGGTACGTGACGATTGAACATGCAGCGCCTGATACAGAAATTTACATAAAGGTGCGGGAGCGGAAGCTCCGCGCAAAGGTGACAAAGCTACCTTTTGTTTAACCCGGAGTTATCGCCTACAGAATTACCCGGCTTTATGGCTGCTTCTTCGCTGAAACGCATCGATGTTTGTTTGAGTCCGGAGCTTATTGACCTATATCCTTTAGAAAACCGCACAGTCGTAGTAATCGATATCCTAAGAGCCACATCTTGTGTGACCACAGCCCTTGCGCATGGTGTGGGGGAAATTGTTCCTGTGGCAGATCTTGAGGCTTGCCGGGGTATGCGCAGCGCTGAATGTTGTACGGCAGGAGAAAGGAACGGGGAAAAGGTTGACGGTTTTGATCTTGGTAATTCGCCGTTCGAATATATGAATCCAGAGCTTGCCGGAAAGCGCATCGCCTTCACAACAACCAACGGGACACGCGCCATCAACAAGTCGCTAAGCGCCGATGAAATCATAATCGGATCCTTCCTCAACCTGCACGCGGTTGTACGTTACCTGAAATCTGGAACACGCGATATTCTGGCCGTCTGTGCAGGGTGGAAAGGGAAAGTTAACCTTGAAGACACGTTATTTGCAGGAGCCCTGGTACACGAGCTCGCGGGTGACGCAGAGCCTGAATGTGACGCGCCCCTCATGGCACTCCATCTCTACCGCCAGGCACAACACGACCTGGCAGGATTCCTGAGCAACTCAAGTCACGTCAAACGCCTGAAACGACTCCACATCGAAAAGGACATAGCCTTTTGCCTCGAGCGGGGAAAGTATGATGTGGTACCTGTTGTACGAGGCGGAGTGATTGTGAAGGGGAATCTCTTGTGAATAACTCCCCGATGTGTATTTGGTGTGCGACATAATTCTTAATACATTTCAGACACCTCATCTATTTTACTGCCAATGGCGGAACAGAATCGCTTTGTTGCGCTTGACGTGTTTCGCGGGATGACGATATGTTTCATGATTATCGTCAACTCGCCGGGAAGCTGGAGTCATCTTTATGCACCGCTGGCACACGCGAAATGGCATGGATTCACTCCCACCGACCTTGTCTTTCCGTCCTTCCTGTTTGCTGTAGGCAACGCGATGGCCTTTGTCATGGAGAAATACGCGGCCAGGGGCAACGCGGCGTTCTGGAGGAAGACCCTTAAACGATCGTTCCTGATTTTCCTGATTGGGTTCATGATGTATTGGTTTCCTTTCGTCGTGAAGGTTGACGGCGAATGGATCATGAAACCGCTTTCAGAGACGCGCATCCCAGGTGTGCTGCAACGCATTGCGTTGTGTTATCTCATCGCGAGCGTAGTACTGCATTATGGCTCAAAAAGGTTCGTATATATTTTCAGCGCACTCGCTTTGCTTGGATACTGGGGTATCATGTACCTCTTCGGTGATCCGTCGGATCCCTACAGCCTGGAAGGTAACGCTGTCTTGAAACTGGACTTGTTGATCTTTGGTCCAAACCACCTTTACCATGGCGAAGGTATACCATTCGATCCCGAGGGATTGCTCAGCACGCTGCCGGCAACGGTTAACGTCATTATTGGTTATCTCGCGGGGCAGTTCATACGTCGCCATGGAATTTCGTATGAGACGATCGCGCGACTGATGCTCGCTGCTGGTGCGTTGATATTCGTCGCCTTTGCCTGGGACCTGTCATTTCCATTTAACAAGAAGATCTGGACAAGCTCTTTCGTATTGCTTACGAGCGGCATCAACCTTGCCATGATTGCGAGCCTGATCTATCTGATCGACATTGTACACTACACACGCGGCGTATACTTCTTTCAGGTGTTTGGAAGAAATCCCCTCTTCATTTATGTCACGGCCTCCATTTTGCTGCGCATCATCTTCATGATCCGCGTCGGCGATACGTCGTTCTATGGCTGGATGTATAATTCATGCTTCGGCAGCTTCGCCGCCCCGAAATTCGCCTCCCTCCTCACTGCGGTGTGGTGGATGCTGATGAACTGGCTCATTGGGTATGGGCTGGACCGAAAGAAAATTTACGTGAGAGTGTGAGCAAGGTTGCCGCTCACTGAGCGCGAAAGTCAATAGTAGAGGCCCTGCATGCACGTCTCTACGTGGGATCACCACCGGTTTCTGATGTCAATCAACACCAACTGGCACTACTTACCTCTTATTGCAACTTCGGATTCTCCCGATGGCGTTGCTGATCGCGAGTAATCTTCTTGTCGAGATTTTTTTGAAACGCCTCCGTAAGATCTACTCCAGTCTGGTTGGCAAGACAGATCAGTACCCACAGCACATCGGCAAGCTCATCACCCAGATCATGGTCAGCGTCTGTAGGCTTGGATGATTGATCGCCATAACGGCGGGCCATAATGCGCGCCACCTCACCTACCTCCTCCGCCAGCAGCGCGGTATTCGTGAGCTCACTGAAATATCGAACACCAACGGTTTTGATCCAGGTGTCAACCTGCTCCTGGGCTTCCTTCAATGTCATAATTCTTGATTATTGGATTAGCTACAGTCCTTCGGGTTCAACGCAAACTTTCTCATCGAAGCGAATCCCTTCTGTTGAACTCGTCGAGGCATTTAAGCATCGCCACAGCGATCTCATACTCGGTCGATTTCAGAATGAACTCGTCTTCAAATTTACACCATTCCATAAAACGTTTTGCACCCTCCTCATCGAGATTGGTTACACGGCGAACCACATCCACATTGTACTTGGAATCGACTGCACGAAAATCCAAAGTTCGTTCGCGCGTGGCTTCTAGTTTCCTTCTTTCCTTCCCTTCTCGTGACAGCGCGTCGTACAATCCACCGATGGCTCCGCCTATTGAAATGGACGGATTCAGATTTATGTCATTCGGACCTTCCGGAGGAAGTCGTGCGCCTTTGGGGATGTTAAGCTTGAATGTCTCTTTTTCTTCCAGCTCGAGGTTGAGAACATCATGTTTGAATTGTTCGATCGTTGGATGTGCCGTGACCTGTACGGGATCCAGTTGGTAGGTCCTGGGGTGCAGTTCGATCTTCATCCCATGAAGTTGACGCTTGTCGTCAGCAGAGAAGGCGATGAGTTTCGTCTCGTATCCAACAGAAGAAAAGATGAGTGTGTCCGGCGTTCTGAGGTTCAGCTCGAACTGTCCCAGCGCATCAGATATTGTCCCATTTCGATGGGTAGTTGTGTATACGTGAACGAATGGCACCGGCGACTGACTTTCACTGTCAACAATGGTTCCAAGTACCTTTACCGACTCTTGTGCCCTCACCGTGACACTGAAGCACACGGACCACATGATCATCACCATCATTGCGCTGGAAGGCGTGAAGTAGGAGGTGACCACGTGTGGAAATAAGCCCATTGGCAAGAAGATGCACGGGCCAGACAAAAAGTCTTTCAGACACGATTTTTTGTATCGATTATGATGGTAACCGGCCCATCGTTGAGCAGATCCACCTTCATATCGGCACCGAATTCGCCCGTTTGTACTGGTTTTCCCATCTCCCGCGAAAGCGTCTCGGTAAATTGGTTATAAATCGGAATGGCGACATCCGGTTTCGCGGCGCGGAGATACGAAGGGCGGTTTCCCTTTTTGGTACTCGCGTGCAGCGTAAACTGACTGACCACGATTATATCACCCCCTATATCGCGGACACTCAGGTTCATGACGCCAGCGTCGTCGTTGAAAATCCGAAGGTTGACAATCTTCGAGGCAAGCCATTGAATGTCCTCTGCGCCGTCGGCATTCTCAATTCCAACCAATACGAGGAGGCCATTTCCGATGGAAGCCTTTACGTGTCCATCAATCGTTACTGACGATCGGCTTACGCGTTGAATCACTGCAATCATACATCAAAATGCTTCACGTCAAAACTTCTGAAGACTGGCCGATTCATGAATATGGATGCCTGTCAATCCTGAATTGGCGAAGTGTACCATCGCACGGGCCACTTTGATGGAAGCAATGGCCTTGTATTTGGATGGCACAAACGTGCCGAATGTTCTGAAGAACCACTTGGCAGCTGCTTCACCTCGTCTGTATTCTTCACGGGGCCCCACCAACAGAGAGGGACGCATGATATGAAGCGCATGGTACCCAAGACCTGCGATGGCTTCTTCCACCCTTCCCTTGACTCGATTGTAGTAGAAAATTGATTTCGTATCGGCACCCAGTGCGGATACCAGGAGAAATTGCGTCGCACCTAACGCCTTTGCTCTTTCAGCGAGTGCTACCGGATATTGATAGTCGACACGTTCGAAGGCTTCCTTGGAGCCTGCGGCCTTCATGGTAGTACCGAGGCAACAAAATACATCGTCGGCTTTGAGCTCGTCGGTATAAGTGTGAATGCGATCGAAGTCGATAACAACATTCTCAAGCTTCGGGTGGACGCGGGTGAGAGGCTTTCGTGTGATTGCTTTAACGACACCGTATCGCGGATCGTCAAGTAAAGCGGTTACCAATTGGCCTCCTGTGAGACCCGTGGCACCAGCAACAACGGCGACTTTGTTTATACCTGAATCCTGCCCCGTTCCCATTCCAGGAATTTTTCGATCTCCTGACGGATGTTACCGTATACCCAAAGCAGGATAGCGAAATCGTCAGCAAATCCAGTTATGGGTATAACGTCCGGCATGAGATCAAGGGGATTAACAAAATACAGTATTGCCGCAATAACAAGCAGCATGGTCTTTAGCGATACGGCACGGTAGTCGCCCACCGCGTACGCTTTGCAAAGTCGCAGAAAGGCATAGACGCCGGTTTTCGCGGCAGCGGCGTTATCGCCTGTCCACTTGACATTACCTGCCTTTTGTATGGCCTGGGCAACGAGTCTTAGAAGCCGGCCACGCCTCCCGGCAACGGAGGCGGCTGATTGAAATGCCCTTTCAAAAAAAACGTTCATGCTATGCTCCACTAATTCCAATTAAAACCGGCCTGCCGGGCCGGAAAGTTCAAAAAGTTTGCTGAATCTCTTTTTTTAGTTCAGAAATCGCGTGTCCGATAGGATCCGCCTCCTTTTTCAGCATCACTTCGAATATTCGGCGAGCAAGGTCGGTGCTTGTGGATTCTTCCTGCATGGAAGCCGCCGCGTCGTTAATTGCAACGATAAGATCTTCCTTCGCCGTCTTGATCAATTCCCACACACGCTCGCTCATGTACACCTGCTGTGAAACGTTGTGGTTGTACTCATTCCGGATTTCCTGCAGCAATAGCTGATGGAATTCGCGGGCGGACATCGCCGACGTATTGAGCCGGACCAACAGGTGCTGCGGCGATATCCTTTCGAGGAAAAGCGTCATACGCTCGTAAGCCTGGAGCCGGTTCGGGAGGATCGTTTCAATGCTCCGACCCCTCACCTCCAGCTTTCTCATTTCAAGATCGCGATATATGAAAGAACGAACCAGCAGATAGGCGGCGTATAATACGAGGGACGCTGGTATAAGAATTTTTGCGAATTCGATAAGGGCTTCCACAGATTAAATAAACAACAATTGCCTGAAATTTAAATAATTTTGAAACGCCTCTCCGAATTTTTATACATGACATTACCATTCGAACCGGTAACCATCTCCCCACGAGCTGCCGATGAAATCAAACTCATCCGCGAGAACAAGGGCATTCCTGACGGGTATGGCCTCCGTGTTGGCATTCGGGGAGGCGGCTGCGGGGCAAAACTCGTAGTTGGCTTTGACCGCCAACGCGACAATGACCTTACCTACACGATTTCAGGGATTACTGTTCTTGTCGACAAACATCACACCGTGTACGTCGTCGGAAAACACATCGACTTTTATGACGGCGCTGACGGCCGCGGTTTCTTTTTCAGGGACAGCGACCCGCGACCTGATACACTACATCCAGGCTGAGACCCGGGATACCCTTTAAACCTGTCAAACTTAGCGTCGTCCGTGGTGGACGATGGTCTACCGCTTCCTCACAATGCTAACCTTGGCGCGGGCGCACTCACCTCCAATCGGTGGATGTAGCTTGGAGATCGTCAACTCAACCTGAATCACGGAAGGGAGCTCTTCCATAACCTGGTTTACAATACGCTCTGCCACCGTTTCGATGAGTCGCGAAGGTTGCGCCATCTGATCTTTCACAATCCGATAGAGTGTTTCGTAATCAACAGTGCCTTCCAGGTCATCGCGGAGGGCGGCCTGTGAGAAGTCTGTTTCGACGGCGATGTCGACCTGGAAATTGTTACCTGTATCCCTTTCGTGGGAGTAAACGCCGTGATAGGCATGGAAGGCGAGGCCCTCCAGGGCTACTCTACCTGTCATTCGATCGTGTCAAAGAAAGATTTGACGGTCTTGGTGGGTGGCGCCTCAGCTTCTACGGGAGCAGGTGCCGGTGCGGGAGGTGATTCGTGTTCAGCTGGTGCTTCGCTTTCGCCTTCAGCAACGCCCCGTGCTGACCGAACGTATTCGCCATTCGGATAGATGATGCTCCTGGCCTCGCGTCGTGCGTCGCTGAGAAACTTGTCAGGGTTGAAGTCTGCCGTAAACGCGCGCGCCCGTTCTACACGATCGAGCGCATCATTGGCCATGCGTCGGAGTTCTGCTATGAGGTCCTCGCGCGAAGCCTCCAATCTCTTGTAATCGTCGACGAGCGCTTTCAGCCGTTCCTCCATGTCTTCAACGATCTGCCGGGCACGAACGTCTGCCTCCTCGATCATGTCTTGGGCTTTGTTCTTCGCTTCATTAAGAATGGCTTCCGCTTTCAACTGCGACTCCTTCAGGTGAAGGTCGGCTGCGGTGCGGGCCTGTTCGATAACGCTTGCGCCCGTATCTTCCGCGGTCTTGAGTGTCTTGTATAAGGACCCCTCCACCTCACGCAGCTTGGACACTTCGCGTTCGGTAGCTTCGAGTTTAATGCGCAGCTCCTTGCACTCGTCGTTAAGACGCTCCCACTCCTGCGATAAGGTCATCAGGAAACCGTCCACCTCA
>QGUY01000368.1 GCA_003242315.1 Bacteroidota bacterium | reverse complement strand
TTGTAGTCAAGAGTAAAATTTTTAAAAAAGACATTATTAACAAGGAGGCGATAATTGAAAAGGAACAGGAACGACGCCAGGAATGAAATAAAGATGACAGAATACGGGATCAGGTTATGCTGGACATTGTAGTAGTATATCAGGTTCACCGACGACACGAGAACCAGGTTGAGGATCACCACATAGAAGATACGGACACCATCCTGAACGCCGGTGTACCGGATGATACCCCGATAGCTGTTGGTGACCATTATGGAAAAAAGGCCACACCCAAACTGAATACCCAACGCTGCTACAAAATTATTGGCGAGGATGTCTTCAAATACAAAGCTGAAACGCAGCAGGTAGCCGATGGCCGTGGAGACAAGGAGTATCGCCAGGTCGATAAATATAATTATCCACCGGGGGAGTATTTTCAGCTTGTAGATTGTGTCGACGAAGAAATTCCTTTTGCCTGCCATACGTTTGCGGCGGCGCCACGCATTACGTGATACTTCTTATCCGATTTGAAACGATAACATGAATGACCCAACGGGCCATCAAAGATAAGAAACCCGTAACACTTTCCTTTCAATTCACATACAAATTATTGGAGCCACAAACGCCTGTAAGGCAAGCTAATGCGTTTTTAAAATCCTGATTTTCATGGGTAGATTTTTGCCCGCGAGCGTGATGTAGTAAAACCCTTGCGCCAACTCAGAGATATCGACTTCGACGTAATTACCTCCTCGCCGTACCGGATGCACACGTTGTACCAATCGCCCGTCTATGCTATGAATATGAACAGTTTCCACCTCATGAATTCGAGGGCCACTTAAAAACAGGCTTTCCCTGGAAGGGATTGGAAAAGCGACGACTCCCCTTTCGACATTTGTTTCGTGATCGTCGGCACTAACGACAACCTCCTTCGGTTTGCAATCGATAACAAGAGATAACGGTGGGGTTCCTCCGTCGACAGTTACTTCCCCCTGATCGTCAAATTCATATCGCCTCCCGGTCGCTTCATCAAAGAGTGCGAACACTGCTGCCTCAAGCGCTCCGTGAGCCCGGACCCGAAAGGTCAATGCACTTCCACCGCTACCACGTACGTCTACCGGTATGTGTACCGCACACTCTATGTGTGACACGGCGTTGATGGCTACAGGCACGCCATCGGCAGTCACGAATGCCAGCGACAGGGAGTCGTTAGGCATCTTGGGAGCATCATAGTCATCCAGTTCCATCAATGCGCCCTTGCGAATTCGAAAGTAGGCACGATCCGTTAGTCTGCGTGTTGCTAGTGTAAGCTCGACGAAGTCGGGTGGCTGTGTGCGATAGTATTCCCCACCAGTGATCGACTTTGCATCCTCCGTAATCGTGAGACGCGGATTTTCTCCTGTCGTTCGCACCCAGAATGATTGCCCCAGAGCCAGTAGTCCGCCGGCCAGGCTACCCACCTCCCCATCCCAATACCTGAAGCCACCGGCAAGGTTATCGCGGACCGCGATGGAGGCGCTGACGTTGTGTGATTCCCATCCCTCCTGTCCCCACCTTATCGTAGCAGGATAGGGATTACCAATCAGGTTCCATCCCTGCATTGCCGTGTCAGGAGAAGGCGTATACGTGACCTCAAAAGATAACGGTCCCTGATGAACAGGCCCGGTGACATCCCAGTTGGAGTCCGATTCCCCATTCCAGTTAAAGAAACAATATCCGCGTCCCAGGACAAATCGATTTTCATGAGACGTGCCGGTCGTGGGAAACGGCATCCACCTGGATTCTTCTTCGCTGTAGAAGAAAAGGGAAGGTGCATCCTCTGGTAAATCGTCACCACGATCGGCATCTTCAAAGACGCCCGTCACGGGAATGTCGTCCATCAGGTCCGCTACCATTGCATCTTCCACGGGCGAGCTAATATACCGGTAGCGATCTCCCGGCGCACCTGCAATGAACCGCTGCACGACGACATCGCCGACAATCGCAGATCCACCGCTCAACTTCCCGATGGACGCCGTTCCCTCAGGCAATTCAGAAGATGAAATCAGCGTGAGGTTGCCGTTCGAAAATACTTGCGTACCAGATGATGCTACCGTCAGCATTCCCCTCAGGTTCAGTGGCCGCTGCAGCGCTATCGATCCGGGTGACGACTGCTGTATGACAAGATCATGCACAGTAATCTCAGACACGTCGATGACCTGTTCTCCCAAACCATTCATGACGAGAGTAGCGATGTCGAACGGGCGATCTCCCTGCAAGTCACGCAGCACAGAAACAGTACTTGTCCCGGCCGTAAATTCTGATACTCCCGTGTTCAGTCCTCCAAATTGAACGTCGTTAAGGACAACAGCGCTGGGACAGAGAATGTCGACCTGGGTTTCCAGACGATCGTACGATAGATATTGCGTACCGCTTCCGTTGTAGACAAGCCTCGATTGCGGTCCGAACATAATGTTGCCGGCGACCTGAACATTTCCTCCTGGGCCCGCCTGTATCGCACCCGTGCCGTTCAGGCTGCCGAGGCGCAGCGTACCATCGACTATAAGGTCCCCACCCGTGGTGTTGGTGAGCAGCGAAGTTCCGAGGTCAACGTCGGCGCCCTCTGCTACCCTGAAGTTGATATGCCCTTCGAAGCCGGCGTCATCACCCGGCATCACGTTTACCTGTTGGATAGCGTCTCCGCCAAATGTTATTATACCCGACCCTGTTCCGAGCGCATCGATACGGCCTTGAAGTATTGTCAATTCTCCCCGCACCGTAAGGTCCGTATTTCCGGAGGCTGTACTCGAAGCCATGCGTAATCTGGGACGTGCGTCTACTACGAGATTCCCTCCGATGGTCACATAGGCGTGTCCCGTTGTGGTGAAGTAAGTAGCGCCTCCCGACGTCGACGTGAATTTGAAGTCTCCACCCACATCGACTGTGCACGTACCGCTTTGAGAAAACCACACTTCTGATGGACCCGAGATGATCACGTTACCACCAATATGCAGGTCGAGATTCTGTCCCTGTGAAAGGCGGAGGACAAAACCGTTTGTTGACTGTACGATGAAGTCGCCCCGGATAGTCCGAAGCCTTCCCCTGAAATCCACGAACTGACCCTGCGAGGAACAATTGTACACAATAGTGCCCCATGGCTGATCCCACGCTGCCGAGTCCATAGAGACATTGCCGCTGATCCCCGTAATCTCAAATCGTGATGCGGGATGCCATTGTGCAACAGGAATACTTCCTTCTTCGGTTGCACGGTGCACATAGGCACTGCCCTCGTGGAAGGCGGTGTTGACTGCACTCATTCCCTTGAACGTTATGCCGTCCTCACCGATCACCGTACCCCAGACATCGAGTGTTCCTCCGTCGGCAAATCCGATGTCTGTCGACTCTCCGTCTACGATACGGAGCGTCGCACCGGCA
>QGUY01000080.1 GCA_003242315.1 Bacteroidota bacterium | reverse complement strand
TTTTTTTCCTTGATCCTTTTCTCATCGGTGGTATTATCGAAATGGTGCCCACGTTCCTTGTAAAGTCGAACGTACCGACAATCACCAGCGTCAAGCCTTATACTCCGCTCGAACTGCACGGGCGCGACATATACATACGTGAAGGTTGTGTGGGCTGCCATACGCAGATGGTAAGGCCATTCCGCTCGGAGGTGGAACGTTACGATCCTCTCCACGGCGAATACTCGAAGGCGGGCGAATACGTCTATGACCACCCCTTCCTCTGGGGTTCGAAACGTACGGGGCCGGATTTGCAACGCGTCGGCGGCAAGTATTCCGACTCATGGCATTTCAACCACATGTATCAGCCGGATGCTGTTTCGGCTAACTCCATCATGCCAGCGTATCCCTGGTTGTTTGAGCAGTCAATCGACAAGTCCGAGACTGCAGCCAAGATTCGCGCACTACGAAAGATTGGTGTTCCTTACGAGGAAGGCTATGAATCCGTTGCCCTACAGGATCTCGAAGCGCAGGCGAATAAGATCGTAGCGAACCTTCGTGCGGACAACATTGAGATCAGTCCCGACGCTGAGATCGTCGCGCTCATCGCTTACCTGCAACGGCTAGGTAAAGATATCCAGGCAAGTAAGGAAGCATCCAGAGAATAAAACACCAGGGCCATGACTAAGAACATTCTTCAAAGCATTGACAACGTGGCCATATGGCCTGTCATCTCGTTCATGATATTCTTTCTGTTCTTCATCATTCTGATATGGTATGTCATCACTGTTGACAAGTCCTTCATCCATTACATGAAAGGACTACCCGTTGATGAAGGAACAGACAACAAAACTTTCAATCAAGATGAAACGCAGCATCCTTAACCTACCGGCTTTCGGCAAGCGTGCCTTTCTGATGGCCGCACTTCTTTCATCCACCAGCGCGCTGGCGCAGGGGCAGTCGATCAGCGAAACAGAGTTCCTCGTGTACGTGGTGGCGGGCATGGTTCTTATCACGCTCTTGGCAGTGATTGCAACAGCGGTCTACGTGTTTCGCGTCGTCAATCTGCTGACTGAACAAGCTGCACGTGAACGCGCCGAACGCCTGGGTGTCGAGTACGTAAAGGAACCCTCAATCTGGCAACGCATATCGCAAAAGCTTACCCGTGCTACTCCCATCGAAAAAGAGGAGGCAATCCTTCTGGATCACAGCTATGATGGAATTCGGGAGCTCGACAACCACCTGCCGCCGTGGTGGAAATGGCTCTTTTATGGTACGATTATATGGGGTGCTGTTTACCTCATCGTATACCACGTAATGGGCCTCCTGCCCCTCTCTGAGGCGGAATATCTTGCCGAAGTCGAGCGCGTTCAGGCAATGCGGGCAACGCGGGAAGTTGTGGAAATTGATGAGGCCAGCCTCGTTTATACGCCGGATGCTGAGATTATTAGCAGAGGACAAGCGATCTTTACAAGCAACTGCGCTTCCTGCCACCGTAACGACGGCGGAGGCGGCATTGGACCGAACCTTACGGATGACTACTGGATTCATGGAGGAAGCCTGCAAAACATCTTCGCTACGATCAAGAATGGAGTTCCGGACAAAGGCATGATTTCCTGGGCTCCCATCTTGAAACCGGAAGAGATTCGCGATGCCTCGTTCTACATCATGTCGATACGAGGATCGAATGTAGCAGGAGGAAAGGAACCGCAAGGGGAATTGTACAGGGAAGAGCTGCAAGCAGTGAAGCAGGATAGCGTGGTGGCGCAGATAAACAACTGATGATGGAGAAAGGCGCAGAAGATATTTACAGGTATGACGACGAATTCAGGGATTCGATAGCTACAGTCGACGAGCGGGGCAAACGCGTGTGGATTTATCCAAAGAAACCGTCTGGATACTACCACACCCTAAGGGCCATCGTCGCGGTCATACTGCTGATCATCTTCTTCGCCGGTCCTTTTATCAGGATCAACGGGCAGCCGTTGTTGCTGCTCAACTTCCTCGAACGAAAATTCGTGATTATGGGCCAGCCTTTCTGGCCCCAGGATTTCTTCCTCCTCGCCCTGACGTTGATCGCCTTTTTTGTATTCATCATTTTGTTCACAGTTGTGTTCGGGCGCGTTTGGTGTGGCTGGGCATGCCCGCAAACGCTCTTCATGGAAATGGTGTTCAGAAAAATTGAATATTGGATCGAAGGCGACGCACAGGCACAACGGCGGTTGGATAAGATGCCCTGGAACGGAACGAAGATCACAAAGAAGGTGACAAAACACGCGATCTTCATCCTCATATCCGTCATCATTGCACATACGGCACTCGCGTATATCATCGGATCAGAAGAGACGCTGGCGATCGTCCAGACATCACCACTGGATCACATGGCTGGATTTCTGGGACTCGTGGCCTTTACTGGAATCTTTTACGGAGTATTTGCGCGCTTCCGCGAACAAGCCTGTATTGCAGTATGTCCCTATGGTCGATTGCAGGGCGTGTTGTTGTCCCGACAGTCGATCGTTGTGGCCTACGATTGGGTACGCGGTGAACCACGGGCAAAACTGCGCAAGAACGAAGCAAGAACAGGCGGTGATTGCATCGACTGCAAATTGTGTGTGCATGTGTGCCCCACAGGCATTGACATCCGCAACGGGACGCAGCTGGAATGCGTGAATTGCACGGCATGCATTGACGCGTGTGATGATGTGATGGTCAAGATTGGCCGTCCCAAGGGCTTGATTCGCTTTGCCTCGATTGATTCCATCGAGAAAGGCATAAAGAAAATCATCTCAGGACGCGTTATCGCATATGCGTTTGTGCTCCTGGCACTGCTCGGCGTGATCGGGTACCTGGTGTTTACGCGATCTGTTATTGAGACGACGATCCTCAAGGTACCCGGAACGCTGTATCAACGTACGGAAGCAGGAATTTCCAACCTTTACAACGTCGAATTTGTGAACAAGACTTTTGAGGATAAGTCTCTCGAGCTTCGGATTAAGTCACCGGCTTCGGCCGTACTTCAGCAAACCGGTGAGAAGGAATTGATCGTACCCGCCGAGGGTATTCTCAAGAGTGTAGTAATTGTTCAGATTCCGGAGTCAGAAGTTAAGGATACCAAGAGCCATGTACGCATCGACGTCTATGCCGACGGTGAGTTAGTTGAATCGTTGAAGACCACGTTTATCGGACCCATAAAAGCGGGACAATAGTTATGAATTGGGGTAAAGCAATCATTCTGTCATTTGTTCTCTTTGGCGCTTTTGTCGCCGGGATGGTCACCGTATGCATCCGCCAGGACATAAACCTGGTAACACGCGACTACTACAAGGAAGAACTCGCATACCAGGAACAACTCGATCGCAAACAAAACGCGCTTGACCTGGAAATACAACCGGAAATTCTGATCCGTGAAAATCACCTCGAGGTTCACTATCCGGAGTTTGGCTCGGTCAGCTCAGGGACTGTCATGTTGTTCCGGCCATCCGATGCATCATTGGATCATGAATTCCAGCTTACGCCTGCATCAGGTCCGGTTCAACGCTTTGAACTGCAAAGCCTCGCAAAAGGTCTGTACAAAGCGCGGATGCAGTGGGTGATGGATGGTCGCGAATACTACATAGAAAAGGTAATCGTCTTGTAGCGATGCTGTGGACTGCCTTCATTGTTGGACTTGCCGGTAGCCTCCATTGCGCGGGGATGTGCAGCCCTCTGGTGATGGCCGTTACCCGCATGTCCCCACGCGCTATGACCACGCGACTGGTTTACAATGCGGGTAGAATCCTGACCTACGGCCTCATGGGAGCCATTGCCGGCACGATCGGTGGACTCTTTGACCTGACGCCTTTCCAAAAGGCACTATCCGTAGTTACCGGAACAGTCCTCGTATTGATAGGACTTTTCGGCAACGGGTTCGCGATTCCCCTGGCGACGCCAGCGATCGCCCGATTTACCGGTCGCATCAAACAACGCTTCAGCGCAACGCTGAAAAAGAGAACGCGTTTCTCGACCTTCATTCTCGGAACGCTGAACGGGTTCCTTCCCTGCGGATTGACATACATCGCACTGGGCTACACCGTAACCGCTCCAGGCCCCGTCAGCGGATTTGGTTACATGCTCGCTTTTGGCGCTGGGACTTTACTTGCGATGATCGGACTGCCGGCGGTCGCAAACCCACTACTGAAAAAACTTGACATAAGCCTGGCTAAGGTAAACGCAGCGATGCTCATCCTCGCCGGCTTGCTGCTCGTAGCACGGAACTTCATTCATATTCACACAGGCCAACCCTTTGGATTAGAAGTTCACACAGACATTCCACTGTGCCGGTAATCTGCCCGGCTTTCAGTCTTTAGTCTTCGTTTACTCCTATCATGAGCGTGGTGGTCACGCCTATTCTCAACCCATGGTCAACGTAACGGCCTTCCTGGAACGATGCTGCAAACTCTAGTCTGAAAAACCGCAGCAGCCCGTCGATCGTGTATCCAACTTCGGTATAGTTGTTCGAGTAGGGAGTCACCAGGTAGTTGACAAAGATATTTTCGCGAACACCCGTCATCCGTACCATAACCCACTGCGTCGCGAGGAATTTTCGGAATTGGTAGTGAGCGCTACCTGCGAAGTATTTGTCTGCAGTGCTATGGAGGTAATAATCCAGCAACCGAAAACTTGCCACGGGGTCGCTCGTGGTAAAGGGTGAAAGATTTCCCGGGAAGTGTTTGTAGTCCATGAAGTACAGCTTGCTGGCATTAGGAAAATATCCGCCTGTCAGGGAGACTGCAAGTGTACCTCTCGCCCCTGTCCTCATTATATGTTTTGCGCTGAGTTCAAGGCGATCGAAATCGACATCACTGTCGAACAAGCTCTTCAATCCTTTTTGGTATTCGATGGTAAACGATGGCGACGAAGTTGGGATTTCCATCCTTACGCCATTCCGGATGTAATACTTCATCCAGGGTCTGGCCGTCAATCCGATCGTAGTGATGACGGCATTGTGTGTGGGGAATCCGGTATCAGGAAGTTCGCTGTTTACCGGGCGATTGGGTGTATACCCTTCGACATTGTCGTTGGTTAGGAACTTAAAGTCTGAGGTATTGAACAATTCGCGTCGTCGCATAAAAGACGCACCCCCATATATGCTGAGATATGGATTGAGTTTTCTGTGGTAATGCACATCAACGTAGTCGCGCTCGTACAGCTTCATCAGATTTTTCTCCAGGAAAAGCGTAGTGAAGGTGTTGACAATGGGCCAGATCGGGTTATCTCCATTGTACTGGCTGACGTATCGTCCGCCTTCGATCGTAAACCTTGAATTCTTCCCCTGGAGCTCTGTTTCGAGTCGGGCATTGAAACGTTGGGCAGAAAACGCGTAACGGAACGTCGGTGCAATTTTCAGACTTCCCCTCGTCGAATCGCGAAATCGGGTGCCGAAAGTCAATTTGTACCAGGCATAGAAGCCCTCTACTGTGTTGAAGCCGCCGCCCGGATTAAGCTTTAGGTTGCTCCGCTCGCCGAGTTCGTAGCGATCCCCAATGACGATATCCCAAAGCTGAAAGCCGCGGTGACGGGAGGCCCGAACCGTGTCGCCTATGGCCTCCGCAGCTTGCACCCGGGCAAGGCTATCCATTTTCCGATAGCCGGAAATTTCGGCCTGGGTGAGTGGAATGGGACGGATGGAATTCCAGTAAGCGGAATCCTTCCTGTAGGCGTTGCTGTCGATCTTGTGGGTAATCTCGGCGACAACCTCGGGTTCCTCTTGTCGACGCTGCTCCTCTTTCTCGTACTCCTTCATGAGCGTCCTCAGTTCCTTCCGCGTGATTTCTTTTTTGGACTCCAGCCTTTCGCGAAGGCGCACGTCCGTCTCAGCAAGTTCCTGGGTAATAGCCTCCGCCCGATCCTTCTCGATCTTCTCATCGACAACTTCCATCGCCTTTGGCTCAACATACACTTCGGGGTTGAGGGTTATGGAATAGTCGCTCAGCGAAGTCAGGTAGTTGTATTCAAATTCGAAGCCGAACACCTTGCCGTTCACGGTAAAGTGAAACGATACAGGGAGCCACACCTTATCTTCTATCGGTGCATACACCGAATTAACGTTAATGTTTATCCCCAGTTTTGTAGTCGTCACATCAAGGCTGTGAATGCTCCATAAATCTTCGACGATAAAGATCGTTCCTTCGACAACATTATCTCCCCGCGATCGCGGCGTTACGCGGATCCGGCTCACTTCATAATCGCGGTCGCGAAACGTGCCCAGGTATTCGAAGCGATAGTACGCGAATGCTTTCGGAGAAAGAGGTGAAATGGTTTCAGCAATTTCCGGTTCGTAAAAGCTGCCGAAGATGAATGGATTGGGCGATGTGTTGTTGTCCTTACCGTCGCTATAGACAGAGATCACCTTCTCATCAAACTTACCTGGACGCGTGTATCGTATTTCGCTGACGGACTCCGTGATATAAACCCTGCCTTTTTCCACGCCCTCCTTTTCGAGCGCTCGTTTTGCAATCCACGGATAGTCCAATAGTTTTCCTGTACCCTTGATGTAGACTGTCGCGGAATACGCGTCAAGCTGATTGCGGTGATACCCGGCCTTCGCGATCGCCTTCCGCATAATCGTATAGGCCGGATCCTCATTTCCTGCCTCCACCGTCACTGGTCTCAGGACGGTGATTTGCAGTTTCATGGTGATGTCTATGGTCGCGTAGTCGCTGGTTACTTCCACCGTTCGCATCTGCGTCTCGTATCCGAGGTATTGATATACGACGTCATACGTGCCGGGTTGAAGTTTGATTTCATAGAATCCCTCCTCATTACTGACCGCTCCGGTGCCGGTCTGCCTGACAAAAATTGTGGCGAAGCCGAGCGCTTGTCCATCTTCTGCGCGTATATGGCCGCGAATTCCTGACGCATGAAGTGTCGCGTGCGGAACAAGTGCCAGGAGCAATAGAATCAGGCGGTAGTGCATGCGAAGAACGCTCCAACCGGAGCTACCGGTAGAACTGCTTGGCGCGGATCATCACCTCAACGGGATCGGGGACCAGGTAACGTACCGAATATCCTTTTCGGATACATTCCCGAATGAATGTCGCGGAAATGTTGAGCAACGGCGCGTCAACAGTTTTGACATTGGGATGCGAAGTGAGAGCAGAAAGTTGCATGCCCGGCCGGGGATAGACATAAAGTCCATAGTCCTCCAGGATCCGTTCATGGCTTTTCCACTTGGTAAAACTTTCAAGGTTGTCGCCCCCCATGATCACCTTGAATTGTCGCGAAGGGTGTCGTTCTGAAAGATGGAGGAGAGTATGGATGGTGTAACTCGGTTTGGGAAGGTGGAATTCAATGTCCGTGACGTCGAGTTTGTAATTGTCGGCAACGGCAGCCTTGACCATATCGTACCGATCAAATTCATGAAGCAATCCCTTGGCCGGCTTAAAAGGGTTTTGCGGGGACACCACGAACCACACCTTGTCGAGGTCGGTCGTTTCAACCATGATGTTGGCGATAATGAGATGTCCGATGTGGATGGGATTGAAAGATCCAAAGAACAAGCCTATCCGGGAAGTCTGATCCATGGCTATTGGGCCGGGATGTCTTTCTTTTTGAATTCGTCGTACAACCGTTGCGCTTCGGCCAGCGACGTTTCGAGGTTCTCGTTAAGGAGGACCACGTCGAACTGGTCCTTGAATGTGGTTTCAAACTTTGCTTTGAAGAGGCGCCGTGAGAGACTTTCTTCCGTTTCCGTGCCGCGTTCGTTGAGCCGTTCCTTGAGCACCTCGAGCGAGGGGACACTTACGAACACCGCCAGCGCGCGGTCGCCAAAATAGCGCTTGAGGTTCAGCCCGCCTTTGACATCGACATCGAAGACGACATTCTTGCCTTCCTTCCAGATGCGATCAATTTCCGATTTCAGCGTTCCGTAAAAGTTGCCGGCATAGACTTCCTCCCATTCTACAAACTCGCCGTTGTCGATTTTCTCCTTGAATTGCTCAGGGGTAAGAAAGTAGTAGTCTTTTCCATCCACTTCGGTCCTGCCACGCTTATCGCGTGTTGAAGCTGAAATGGAAAATCCGAGATCCGGATTATTCGCCAGCAGGTGTTTTACTATCGTTGTCTTGCCGGAACCGGAAGGAGCTGAAAAAATGATCGCCTTTCCTGCCATCAGCGGACTGTGCCGATCATCCGTTTGATGTTCTCGATGAGCTCTGCGGGAGCTTCGTGATTACCGCACTTCGACTTCAGCAAATCCCGAATTGCCATTTCGAGATGATAAGTCCTGTAGCACGGCATGCAGGTCTCAAGGTGTTTGTCGATGAAATTTTTTTTCTCCTCTTCCGTAGCTTCTCCGTCGAGGATGAGGCGAAGCATTTCTAAACAATTGCCTTTTGCAACGCTCATCTGCTGGCTTTGTTCTGGATGACTCATAGGTGGTCAGGCGTTTTTATAACCCATTTTCTTTGCGTACTCACTAAGCTTTTCCTTAAGCAGGTTCCGGGCGCGGTGCAGCCTGCTGCGCACCGTACCAATTGGAATGTCGAGGATCTTGGCCATTTCATCATACTTGAATCCTTCCAGGTCACACAAAATGATGACGGTTCTGAAATCGACGTCAAGCGAATTCAAGGCGTTCGAAATCTCATCCCCGATCATGTCCTGCAATGTTTCAACACGCAAATCGGGAGTGATCTGACGATCAACGTCTTCGGAATTGTAATAGTTCTCGACCTCCTGATAATCTACCTTGGAGGGTTCTTTACTGCGCTTCCGGTAGTCGTTGATGAAGCTATTTTTCAGAATTCGAAACAGCCATGCCTTGGCATTAGTTCCTTGCTGAAATGAATCAATAAACCGATACGCTTTCAGGTATGTATCCTGAAGCAGGTCCTTTGCATCATCTTCGTCCAGAGTAAGCCGGTAAGCAAAATTGTACATTGAATTAATGTGCGGCATGAACTCATCTTCGAAGATGCGGGCCCTCTCGCTATCGGTATACTGCTGCTTCGCCGTCTCTTCCATAAGTTGCAAAAATAGGTAAAAAAACCTTTGTAATTCCTCAAAAACAGTGCCCTATACGAAAAAGAGGGGGGCAGACTCCGATCTGCCCCCCTGGTGCTTATTTTTTCGCCATAAGGCCGAACGATCGCACCATATCAATAAACCCGGCCCGGTATCGCTTTTCGTCCTCACCCCGTGCCCCTTGCGCCAGGGCAACAACGTCTTCATAATCAAAGTCTCCCACAAACTCCGAGTCGCGCAACAGCATCCCGAACGAGGCCACAGCTGCCGACCACCGGAAATTGTCAGACGTCCTGCTTAAGGGGATATCATTATCTCGCAATGCATGCACAATAAGCTTGCTTGGACCACCATCGGGATCTTTGTAGCGAAACTTTATTGTCATCAATTCCGGTGAACGCTTTGCCTCGGAAGTCAGTTGCGTTTTCTGATATTTCAAATCATCGACAGGCGAAAACTTGCTGTCCGATCCCACAGGAATGATTTCATACAAAGCCGTCACCGTGTGGCCGGATCCAAGGTCACCAGCATCCTTTCGGTCATCATTAAAATCCTCATCGCGCAGCAATCTGTTCTCATATCCGATGAGACGATATGCCGTGACTTTCGCGGGATTGAATTCAACCTGAAGTTTCACATCCTTCGCGATGGTAAACAGTGTTCCACCAAACTCGCTTACCAACACCTTCTGGGCTTCCTGAATGTTGTCGATATAGGCATAGTTACCATTACCCTTATCAGCGAGGATTTCCATTTTCGAATCCTTGTAATTACCCATTCCGAAGCCAAGCACAGAGAGGTAAATGCCTTGCTCACGCTTTTCTTCTACGAGACGTTCCATTGCGGCATTACTGGATTCGCCCACATTGAAATCTCCATCCGTTGCCAGGATAATTCTGTTATTACCACCTTCAATGAAATTCTCTTTTGCTATTCGGTAAGCAAGACGAATGCCTTCTCCCCCGGCAGTAGAACTACCCGCTTCCAGCCGTTCAAGCGCATCAAGAATGGTTCGCTTGTCACTGCCCGGCGTTGAGTTGAGTACTACACCGGCAGCACCGGCGTACACCACAATAGCTACGCGGTCTTCTTCACGCAACTGATTCGTCAACAGTCGGAACGATGCCTTGAGCAGAGGAAGCTTGTTGGGCGCGTTCATCGAACCCGACACGTCCAGGAGAAATACAAGGTTTGACGCCGGAAGACTTTCTGTTGGAATCCTCCTACCCTGTAGCCCGATGTGTACAAGTTTGTGTTCTTCGTTCCACGGAGCCCTCGATATCTCCGTGATAATTTCAAAAGGATGTTCGCCGGAAGGTTGAGGATAATCGAACTCGAAATAGTTGATCAGCTCCTCAATCCGGACAGCGTCTTTCAGAGGTCGCTGACCATTGTTAATGAAGCGCCTGACGTTGCTGTAGGATGCAGCATCGACATCTATCGAAAATGTAGATAGCGGTTTGCGAAGAGCGCTGTGAAAAATGTTCTCGGTTATTCCATCATACTCTTCGGTATTCCATGCACCCTGCTCCATTTCGTAGGCAGGAGCATATGGGCTCGCCTGGTGAGAAACTCCATAGGCAGCATCGGCTTTCGACCGCTTATACAGACCCGGAGCTGCAACGATTTCCTGCAACGCCTGGATGTCGGCGATCATTTTCACATTGATTCGATCGCTCGTGCCGATCGTCACCTCACGTGTTTTGTACCCGACGTAGCTGAATACGAGTTTACCTCCGCGATCAGGAACGATGATGCTATACACACCCGCCTGGTCGCTGCCAACAGTCGTCGATGTTCCTTTGAGGTTCACCACTACTCCCGGTAACGGGTGACCCGTCGACGCATCTGTGATAACTCCGGTTATCCTTCTTTCGGGAACGCGATTGAATGCCACCAACACAAGGGCTAGCATCACAATCGCAGCAATTCTTGATTTCATACACTGAAGATTTGGTTGTCGATGAGATGCAGGCTTCCCCGCATTTCCATAAAAAAATTCCGGGATAATGCGCCAGTGGCAGCAAAACCTCATCAATAGCTGTATTTTCTTAATTTTCGGAGATGCTATCCTCCCGCTCACACGATGAAATGCAGGATATCGAACTGGTTCGGCGCTACAAGGAATCAGGAGATATGGACGTGCTGGGCGTCCTGTTTGGGAGGTATATGAGCCTCGTGTATGGTGTGTGTCTGAAATACCTTAAAGACCGGGAAGAGAGCAAAGACGCCGTGATGCAGGTGTTCGAGAAACTGGCCCAGACCCTTCGTACGCACGAGGTGACGTGGTTTAAGAGCTGGCTTTATGCCACAGCCCGAAATCATTGTCTTATGCAGCTCAGGGCCAAAAAAGGGCAAAATGTCGAAATCTCCGAGACCCTCGTTATGGAATCGACCCTGTCCGAGCATCCAGAGGATGGACAGGAACAGGAGGAGAATCTTGCTAAATTGGAAAAGTGCCTGGAGCGGCTAAACCAGGAACAACAGCAGTGTGTCCGGCTGTTTTTCCTGCAGCAGAAATCCTACCGGCAGATCAGTGACGCCACAGGATTCGATTTCAACCAGGTAAAAAGTCACATTCAAAACGGCAAGCGAAACCTGAAAAACTGCGTCGAGCGAAATGGCTGATTACAGGGACGACATTGAACGGTATCTCCGTGGCGATATGACGCCGGCGGAAATGCACGCCCTGGAAAAAAAGGCGCTGGATGATCCTTTTTTTGCAGACGCGCTGGAGGGGGCTGCCACCATCACACCCGATGAATTCGCTTCTGACATAAACGCACTCAAGGCAAGAGTTGCGCGACGAACCAGGCTCTCCCGCGGCGTACCCTGGTACTACCAGGTCGCTGCCGCCGTGTTGCTCGTAGGCGTGTCCGCAGTAATGATATTTTACCTGTCGGGCCGCGAAGACACTGCGGAGTCAATTGCTCTCAATACACCTACACAACGCGATGCACTGCCAACACCTCCTGCATCGGATTCTCTGGAATCCATGCAAGTGGAAGAAGATGCTGTGAGTTCCGTTGAGAAAGACGCCGACTTGCAGGCACCGCGAGATTTCCGCGAAGAGCTGCCAGTGACTCCGAAGGAAACTGGCGAAAGCAAACGCATAGAGTCAGAGAAGCTGAAAGAGGATCGCGTTGACCAATCCCTCGCATTGGACATCGCCCGGGAAAAGGAAGCTGCTCCCCAGGTAGAAGATACTCCGGCCGGTCCAGCCGTGGCGCAGGAACAAAAGGCTGCCGCAGCCAGGATCGAGCCTCAAGCGCTGCGGGCGGCGAAGGCGGATAGCCGAACCGTAAGTGGCAAAGTCGTAAGAGGCCGCGTCATAGATGCCGAAGATGGGTTGCCACTGCCAGGAGTGAATGTTGCCGTGAAGGGCGCAGAAACCGGTACAGTCACCGACCTCAACGGATATTACGAAATCACCGTACCGGAAATAGCCCAGACGCTTGTCTTTTCGTTCATTGGTCTTAACAGCCTTGAAACACCCGTGCCAGAAGGGACTGCCGATGCAGCGTCTCTTGATGTTACGCTGACGCCAGACGTTGCATCGTTAAGCGAAGTGGTTGTCACAGGCTACGGCAATGAAAGTGAACGCGGATTTGAAGAAATCAAGTGGGAGCCGGCCGAACCGGAAGGTGGCAAGAGAGCTTTCCGACGCTACCTGGAGGCAAACCTGAAATATCCCAAGCTGGCCATGGAAAATGGTATAGAGGGTAAAGTGACCGTAGCGTTTACCATCGAACCGTCTGGCGATCTCACCGATTTCAGAGTTATACGTGGACTGGGATACGGATGCGACGAAGAAGTCATCCGCCTCATCCGCGAAGGTCCACGCTGGAAGCCCACCAAACGCAATGACGAACCTGTAAGAGGGAAAGCAAGGGTGAAACTGAAGTTTGACTTGCCGGATCGTAGCAAATAACAGAGGCAACTGCTGATGCAACCTAGCGGGAAACCAATAGGCGTACTGTTGACCTTCGTTTGCCCGATTGGAGAATCATATGATACATGCCGTTGGCCAGGTGTTCGACGGACACCATGATAGACTTTTGATCCGAATTGAACGTGTGCGACGAGCGCGCCAGTTCTCGCGAAAGCATATCAACAATTGAGATCGTGACGCCTGGAGCATATTCCGACGGCAGCGTCACCTCGACGTTTTGCACGCCCTGGGTCACAGGATTTGGCATCGCGACGGTCTGATAATGATCGGCTCCTTCCACACCCACAACGGCAGAAAACACTGCGACAAGCGTAGTGTCACGATCCGGAATCCGGAAAGCCTGCGAGGGTTCTCCTCCGTGGATCCAATGATCGAATTGATAGGTTGTCTGCCCGACAATCTGGGGCGAAATCACATTAAGGACGCGTTTCATTCCCTGCACGTTAAGAACAGACACAGGTGTATGAATTGTCTCGCCGTCGAGCACCATCTGCAAGCCTTCCGGCTCCGTGTTAAGGTGTAGTGTCGCGGTGCGCGGAACAATGTTCACGGTGTCGCGATGTTGCAAGCCATCCGAATCCGTCACCGTCAAGACAATTCGATACCATGCTTCCGTTGACGTAACCCCTTCATCTGGCACTACAAAGGAGCCCTCCTTCACACCGGACAGAGATAATATTTCCTCGATGGAATTTTCATGGTGAAAAGTAACACTCCACTCAAAGGCTTCGGGCGGAAGATCTCCATCTTTCGCGTCCGTAGCGGCGCCTGAGAACGTGATCTCCTCCCCTGCGAAATACGAGCTTCCTTCCTCGGGCGCGGTGATGGTTGCAGCGGGAACAGGCGGCATGTAAACGATCTTGTACAGCGCTTTATCCTCCCGACTCAGGTAGTAGAGGTTTCCATCCGGACCCGTTGTCAGCCCAAGATTGAAGGGACCGAGACCGGTAGCAAACGCCCGTGCCTCAGGCGCCTCCTGATCAGGATCCATATAGTTGATCCACCCATTGCAATAATCCTGGTAGAAATACTTTCCGTGGTACTCCGGTGGATAATTGGTTGTTGAAGGACTGAAAAACGTCCCTCCCGTGATAGCGCATCCCCTTCCATCACCGCTTCCGTGGCTGTAAACCAACACTGGCGCTGAAGTTCCCGGTGCCTGCGGCATGCCCTCTTCATCCGGCCACCCGAAATTTTGTCCACCAACGGTCGCATCATTGATTTCCTCCCAGGTTACCTGACCAACTTCATTCAACATAATCCTGCCGCTCTCAGGGTGGATGGAAAACGTGTAAGGATTGCGGAGACCATATGCCCATACCCGAAGCTTCTGGTCGCTGCCACTCGTAAATGGATTGCCTTCCGGTACGCTGCCGTCGCTGTTTATTCGCAAAAATTTGCCGTGGTAGGTATCAGGATTCTGCGCATTGGCGGGGGCCCGGTTGCAACAATAGAAAAAAACAATTTTTGTCTTTTAAACAAAT
>QGUY01000079.1 GCA_003242315.1 Bacteroidota bacterium | reverse complement strand
CGGGTTCATACCAGAAATACGCTTCGGGGTGCAGTTGATCGAAGTTGCCTTGTTGTTTATAAATGAACGAGGGCGCAATGGCTGCGACGCGCTCCTTCTTGAACGGGCCATGATACAACGGTATCCGCACACCACCATGAACCGTAAACTTCATAGGGATTTCCGCCTCCTGGTCTTCCAGAAGGGAACGGTTGGGACGATTAAGGTGCTGTGCAGCGAAGCCCATCCAGAATGTCCTGCTATACATCAACATCCCCGCCCCAAAGTCGAAGTATTTGGAGTTTTCGATGGTCCCAACAATGGGGTCGATCGTGGGTGTATTGGAATCGGAATTAAAGGAGAGCTGGTCTCCAAAAACGAGTTTGTTGTAATCAATGCCCCTGAAACCAATACCGAAGTTGAGACCGGTGGAGAGTATCAGCTTGCGGTTGAAATTGACTTTGTATGAATACTGGAAGTTCACGGTTGTCGACCGAAGGTTCGCTGAACCTGCACGGTCTGTAAGGATCATGAATCCCAGTCCACTGTTCAGATCTGAAAGATTATAATCATAACTGAGGGCATACGTGACGAAGCCATTGGCGACACTGGGCCACTGGTTCCTGTAGTTTGCCGTAAGACGGTGGTCGGTAGCCGTACCTGCAAAAGCCGGATTAAGATTCAACGGTGCAGCATAGTACTGCGAGAATTCCGGATCCTGCGCAAAGACTGCGGCGTTCAGGATCAACAACAATATCGTACACAATCTCCTCATCGCAGCAAGTTGATATCCCCTATCCGTGTCACTGTCTGTCCGTCGCTGAACTTCGCCAGTATTTTGTATACATAGACATCCTGCTGACACAGTTGTCCTTTATAATATCCATCCCATCCGTGATTGGGGTCCCGCGTCTCAAACAACAGTTCACCCCACCGGTTGAACACCAGCATCTGGAATTCGGTAACTCCTTCCATAATTGGCAGGAAAACGTCGTTTATGTTGCCGCCGGAGTTTCCTCCCCCCGGACCAGACGGGTCAGGCGAGAATGCGTTGGGGATCAGCAAACGACCACCCTCCACTACGTGTATCACACCTTCAAGCTTGAGGGTATCTGTACATCCAAAGTCGTTGTAGGCGATGAGCGAGATGTCAAAGGTTCCATCGCCAGGATCGTTGTAGACATGTTTTGGCTCGAACTCCGTGGAGGTTGTGCCATCACCAAAATCCCACAGGTAGCTGGTTGCGCCAACACTCTGGTTATCGGTCTCTACCCTCCCACCTGGAACCTGAACAACGGTTGGTCTTATGTTGAAATATGCGCTCACCGGCGGATGCACCTCAATAATATCTGTCTTGGTGACCGACACCACTTCGCCTGAAGCGTTGGACGCCGTGAGCGTCACTGTCTTCTTGCCTTCCTTGCGGTAAGTGTAAGTTGGGTTAACCTCATGTGATGTAGCTCCATCCTCCCCAAAATCCCAGACGTATGTCATTGGATCGGCGTACAGCGACAGATTAGTAAACGTCACCGTGAGCGGAGCACAGCCCTCACTGGGGTTATATGTAAAGTCAACTATCGGAGGCACCGGGCTAATGGTCACCGACTGCACATGCTGAGCCATACATGCGCCATCAGACACGGTAAGGGTAATTACATATGTTCCCTCAGCCGCATACATGTGATGGCCGACTGAAGGGTTGGACGACGTCGTGCCATCGCCAAAATCCCAGTGGTACTCCCAGGGTCCCAGGACGGGGTTCAGGTTGACGGTATTATTGGGCCACGACTGCGTTGTGGGCGATGCAGTAAAAAATGCGATAACATCCACCTGTCGCGGCACGGTAACCTGATGCATCGTCAGTGAACTCTGGCAGTTGGCCAGGTTCCGTGTGCGGAGTGTGACCTCTACGTTTTGATCAAGAGATGTGAGGCGGTTGAAGTTGTATTCAAAGACGTCGCTTGCACCTGTTGATGCAGTTATGAGCGTGCCGTTTACGCTGACTTCCCAGGCGTATTCGCTGAGACCTTTCTGCGTGGCTTCAAAGCGAAGGTTCATCACTTCGCAGTCGAACAACAGGGTATCAACTTCAAACGCAGAAGACGGCAACGGGGCGATTCGGATCAGCCGTGTTGAGTCACCGTAGCAGGCGCTGGGAAGCGTAGCCCGGAGCGACAAACGGAAGTCCTTCATCGATTGGGTATTGTTTATGAACTCGTAGCTGAATGATGGTGTCGTTCCCGTGCTGATGACATCCAGCACGCCATTGTTGTCGCTTACCGTCCAGGTATAGTCAGTAGGATTGAGCGACTGGGTTTCAGCGTCTACAGTGAAGTCGACCTCCTGTGGCGAGCAGTTATCGTCGAAAGGCGAATAGTTCACGGAAATGAAGCCTGACTTCGGCCCGGGAAATACGGTTATCGCGACAGGAGCGGAAACACTCTCACAGTCATTGTCGCTAATGGCCCGCAGTCGGACCTGGTATACTTTATCGGTAGTACCGTGGTTGTCCAGGTACATCACATACTGATCGGTAAACGTGGGGTCTGTCGGGCGTTGCACCGAGTCGACAACAAACCCCCCGCCATCATCCACCTCCCAGATGTAGCGATCTACGGTGACAGGCTGGCTTGCGACGGCGGTATTGGTGAGCGTAAGACTCAGCACACTACATCCGGCCGTAGTGCTCGGCGTAAAAGTCGCCAGCGGCGCCGGGTCAACAATTACATCCTGAGCGAGGATGGCGCTGCAACCACCGGGCGATGCAGTTACTCGCAAGGCGACTGTATGCGTACCTGCCGTTGGGAAGGTATAGTCGAACGACTTTTGGTTTGTCAGGACAGGGTCACCGTTGAAGGTGCCGTCATAGTTCATATCCCACTCCCACGATGTAATGGTCGAGCCCGGAAGTGAATTGAGCGTTGATGATTCAGAAAAACTCATCGCGTCGTCTTCACAGACGCGGTTAAACGTAAACGCGGGCACGGGTTTTTCTAAAACCCTGACCGTGACTTCATCAACCGATTCACACGTAGTTACGTCATCGCGGATTCTGAGACGCACGCGGTATATACCCTTATTGGTAAATGCCCTGTCGAATGGTCCGAGCGGCGTGCTGGAAAATGCTCCGCCAGAAGGCGCTTCGAAGACCATTGTATTGTTTTCATCAAAGAACTCCCAGCGGTACCGTGTTGTCGGAGTAGCCGTACCGAAGGAGTCGTCGTGAAAGCGGGCATCGAATGTGGTCAAAGGCGCTGCAGGTTCCTGGCAGAAGTCCGTAGAAATAACGTTGTTGGCCAGGTCCGTAATCCTGATACGCGCCGTCAGCGATGGAGATATCGTGATGACGCGGTCGACTACCGACTCACAACTCCCCGCCGCATTGGCATCGCGAACACGGAGTCGTACCAATTTTTGTCCTGATGTACTGTAAGCAAAGGTTGGATTAGGTTGCGTACTCGTCGAAATCGGCGACCCGGCACCTGTGCTGTTATCATAAAATTCCCACCGATACTGAAAGTTCGCGCCAGAAATGGGCGGGGTCTCGTTGTCGAAATAGATATCCTCGTCAATACAGAATACGGTCTGAACCGGGCCTGCGGCGTTGCCTGCGCGCGTGAGGAAGTCAGGCTGAGGAGCCGGCACGATCACCACACGTCCCGTGGTGACCTGCGGTGCGTTGTCGCCGTTGGCTATATCACCACTTACAGGATTGAAAGGGTTACCATCGCTTAGAACGTTGTCGTATGGGTTACACTGGTTCCAGTTCCTCAGGGTCACTTCGAATTCCTTACCGATGTCAGCGGGTGTTGTAACCGGCACATCGATGCTAAGGCTGACCTGGCCGGGTGATGTTACCGGGTATATCGGATTGCGGCCGGGTGCGGGATCATAATAAGGGAACGCTCCGGGCGTCGCACCGTTGACGCGCATGCCAGGGATTTGATTTGCCGGGTTACCTGTACCGTAGATCCACTGTATCCAGCGCGGGTCGTTGTTTTCGCGAGTGGCCCGCGGGAAACAGTTCCAGTCGCTATTGTCCACAAAGTTCAGACTGGCGGCAAAGCCCTGGCAGACGCGAAACTCACCCGGATCGATTGAGATCACGTCATTGGTCCAGACAATAACCTGGGTGGTTACCGGCACCACGCTACCCCGCGGATTACAGCCGTTCTCCGCGTCGATGATTACATCGTAACCACAAGTGATCGGCGAGTTGGGATATGTGTGCGTAAGGATTACTCCCGTGGAGTTATTCTGCACATAGACTTCCTCGGGAGTGCCGTCACCCCAGTTGACATAGTATACCGTACCGGGTGTCGATTCAAGGAAGAGCGTTTCAATCTGGACGGTAAAAGGCGCGCAACCCCGGCTGCTGGTAAGGAACTGGAAGCCAGGTTCCATAAAACACGACTGTGCGCTAACGCCGGTCGCGAAAACCGACATCAGCAATGTCAACAGGAGGAAAAATTGACGCTTCGGGCCCATCTCAAATCAATTCCGGAAACCCGATCAAAGCCACTATAGGACACTCATGAATGGCGTCCTTAGTGAAAAGGGAACCCCCCAGGGTTGCCTCAAAACTGAACGTTTCGATGAGTGAACTGTAATCAGAATGAGGCGTTTCAAACCGCCGCCGAAACGCCGGGTCAAGGCGCTTACCGGATCGCCCCGAAATGAGCCAAAACGACTTAAAAATATTGTTAAAGTAATTCTTCAATTAGCATGTTATAATACTGTCAGAAAAGACAGCTTGAGGAGATTTCATCAAGTGCCCCAGCAATGATGATCCCACACGATGCCGGACACATCAGGGTGTCATTTCAGGCTACCGGGCGCGTTTTTTGGCGCGCTGACGGCATTGTCGACCTTTAAACTTTAAACTTTTAACCTACCTTTGTGCCCGGCTAATGGGACCTATGGCATCAGCAAAGTATATTTTTGTAACCGGGGGTGTCACGTCGTCGCTGGGAAAAGGCATTATTTCCGCCTCGCTTGGAAAGCTCCTGCAGGCGCGCGGATTCAGGGTTACGATCCAGAAGTTTGACCCCTACATCAACATTGATCCAGGCACACTCAACCCGTATGAGCATGGTGAGTGTTACGTAACTGATGACGGCGCCGAAACGGACCTCGACCTCGGACACTACGAACGGTTTCTCAACATCTGCACGTCCCAGGCCAACAACGTAACGACAGGCAGAATCTATAACAATGTCATCACCAAGGAACGCAAGGGGGAATATCTGGGAAAGACCGTTCAGGTGGTGCCGCACATCACCGATGAGATAAAGCGCAACATCTTCCTCCTCGGTGAGAGTGGTGAATACGACTTCATTATCACGGAGATCGGAGGTTGTGTTGGTGACATCGAATCACTACCCTTTCTCGAAGCTGTTCGGCAGGTTCGCTGGGATCTCGGTCCGAATAATGCCCTCGTGGTTCACCTTACACTGATACCCTACCTCAAAGCAGCTAAAGAGCTGAAAACCAAACCTACACAGCACTCAGTCAAACAACTTCTTGAAGCAGGAATTCAACCCGATGTGCTTGCCTGCAGAACGGAACGCCCGCTGCCATTGGAGCTTCGGAAGAAGCTGGCCCTGTTCTGCAACGTTCACCTGAACTCAGTCATTGAGGCGATTGACGCTGACTCTATATACGATGTACCGCTCCTGATGAAAAAGGAGAAACTCGACGAGCGCGTTCTTGCCAAACTTAAGGTTTCGTCTCGTAAGGATCCCGACCTGGATCACTGGAAGGAATTCCTGGGACGACTGAAGAATCCGACCGAAGAAGTCAACATCGGACTTGTAGGCAAGTATGTCTCCCTTCCGGATTCGTATAAGTCGATCAACGAAGCCTTTGTGCATGCCGGCGCGCAGAACGATTGCAAGGTTAATGTGAAATGGATCTCGTCTGAGGAAATCAATCCCGAAACCTGTGAGGACATACTTGCGGGTCTTGACGGGATTCTCGTTGCACCGGGATTTGGCGAGCGGGGGATGGAGGGCAAGATCGAGGCCATACGGTATGTACGGGAACAAAAGATCCCTTTCTTTGGCGTGTGCCTGGGCATGCAGTGTGCCGTCATCGAGTTCGCCCGCAATGTGCTGAAACTCCACGGCGCCAGCTCCACGGAGCTTGATCCCAACACCCGTCACCCGGTTATCGACCTGATGGAAGAGCAAAAGAAGGTGACGGAGAAAGGCGGTACCATGCGTCTCGGTGCCTACGCCTGTCGTCTGAAAAAAGGCAGCAAGGCGTACAATATTTACGGCGAGTCTATCATTCATGAGCGTCACCGCCACCGCTATGAATTCAACAATAAATACCTGAATGACATCGAGGAAGCCGGATTAAAGGCGGTGGGCGTTAACCCGGAATCCGGACTCGTTGAAGTCGTAGAGCTGAAGGACCATCCGTGGTTCATCGGCGTCCAGTTTCACCCTGAACTAAAGAGTACGGTCCTCAACCCGCATCCCTTGTTTGTTAAATTCGTGGAGGCGGCCATCAACTATAAGAAATCGAAGACCGTCAATGGATAGGAGTATTCCTGAATTGTGTACACGTAATAAACCCGCGAAAGCCGCTACTAACGAGTAATCGCGGGATCGCATAAGAACAAAGAATGGATCGGAATTCAGCAATCGGCCTGACACTCATCGCAGTACTGCTAATCGTCTACTTTTATCTGTTTTCGCCTACGCCTCCCCCGCCCCAAACGGCGGAAACGCCAGCGCCCGGTGTTGTCAGCACGGACTCGACTGTACGGCAGCCGCAGGTTCCCGACAGCGTACTCGTGGCTCAGTATGGCGAAATCTCTGAATTCATGCGCGGCACGCCGTCAATTACCCGAGTTGAAACCGAAGACCTGAACATAGCTTTCAGCAGCCAGGGCGGCGTCATCCAGGAACTCGAACTCCGTAACTACAAGACCTACTACAAGGAACCGCTGATCCTCATCCGGCCGAATTCAACCACATTCAGCCTCACGACAACACACAACGGTCGTGAAATCGATCTGTACGATCTGTTTTACGATGTACAAAAAGAACGAAATGGCGACAGTACCATTCTGACCTATACATTGCGGCTGAGCGACGGAACATCACTCGCTCATCGGTATACAATACCCGACCGTGGTTACCGCATTCGCTACGAACTCATCAACAACAGATTCGCAGACGCAATCACCGGCGATCAGCTCACCTTCCGCTGGGACCACACCATGTTCCCGACGGAGAAAGACCTTACTGACACGCGGAACAACACCACGATCAATTACTACTCAGAAATCGATGGTTTCGATCATCTTTCCGAACGTTCTGACGACTCCGAGACGCTGTCGGATCCCATTCAGTGGATTGCCATCAAGCAAAAGTATTTCCTTGCCTCGCTAATCGCTGATAAGGCATTCCATAACTCGGTGTTGTCAATTACCTCGAATCCAGAGGATACATCTATTGTTGAGAAAGCTTCGGTACAACTGGGTATTCCAAAAGCCGACCTCGCGACTGGCGCGGCCCGATTCACCTATTATTTGGGTCCCAACGATTACCAGGAAATAGGAAAGGTCGCTGAAAAGTTTTCACGCAACGTATACCTTGGCTTTGCGCCGGTATACTGGGTGAACAAGTTTGTCATCTTCCCGGTGTTTCACTTCCTGACGCTGCACATCGGCAACTACGGGCTGATCATCATCGTGCTTGTCCTCTTGCTTAAGCTTGTTCTCGCGCCACTCTCCTACCGCTCTTACCTGAGCATGGCAAAGATGAAGGTGCTCAAGCCGGAGTTGGACGCGATCAAGGAAAAGCACGGCGACGACATGACCAAAGTCCAGCAGGAGCAACTCAAGCTGTACCAGCAGGTAGGTGTGAATCCTATCAGTGGCTGTATACCGGTATTGCTGCAGATGCCGATTCTGTTCGCCATGTTTTATCTGTTCCCGGCGAGCATAGAACTGCGCCAGCAACCGCTGTTGTGGGCGGAAGATCTGTCGACTTACGACTCCGTCATCCGTTTTGGCTTTTCGATACCCATGCTAGGAAATCACATCAGCCTCTTCACGTTGCTGATGACGATTTCGACGCTGATATATACGTGGCAAAACAATCAGTTGTCGTCAGTACAGGGGCCGATGAAGTCGATGTCGTACATTATGCCGCTGGTGTTCTTCTTCGTCCTCAACTCGTTTTCGGCGGGTCTTACCTTCTACTACCTCATATCCAACCTCGTCACCTTTGCACAACAGGCGATTATTCGCAGGTTTGTCAATGAAGAAAAGATCAAGGCCATCCTCGAAGAAAACCGCAAGCGCAACCTCGGTGGCGGAAAGAAATCAAAGTTCATGGCCAAACTCGAGGAAGCCATGAAGGCCAGCGAGGAAGCGCGGAAGGCGTCGTCTTCGAAGCCGGCCGCAGGGGGTGCTGCGAAGCAGCCGAAGAAGAAGGGAAAGAGGAAGTAGCCAGTGGGCAGTGGGCAGTGGCTCGCCTGCCGATTACCGATTACAATCCTCCTACTATTGGCACTAAACCAACATTAACACTTCAACACCAGAACACATCAACACATCATTTGTTGACTCTTTGTGGATAACACGTTCCACGAATGTTCCACGGCGGAGGGTATTTCGGCTATATTTGTGGCTGAATTTTCTGACGTAACCTGCAGGGATGGGAAAAATCATTGCGATCGCCAATCAAAAAGGGGGTGTGGGAAAGACCACTACCGCTATTAATCTGGCTGCAAGTCTGGCTGTTCTGGAGCGGAAAACGCTCCTGGTGGACGCCGATCCGCAAGCCAACTCTTCGTCCGGGCTGGGCATCAACCCAAAAGAAGTGGAGGCCAGCATCTACGAGTGCATGGTGGACGGTATTCAGTCGAAAGACGCCGTGGTGCCCAATGCCGACATCAAATACCTCGACATTATCCCCTCCCATATCGACCTGGTAGGTGCGGAGGTCGAGATGGTTTCAGTAGCGCACCGCGAAGAAAAGATGCGGGACGCCCTGAACCAGGTACGTGATGAATATGATTATATCATTATCGACTGCTCCCCTTCCCTGGGGTTGATTACGATCAACGCGCTGACAGCCGCTGACTCCGTTATCATACCGGTGCAATGCGAGTACTTCGCGCTCGAAGGACTGGGTAAGCTGCTTAACACGATCAAGATCATCCAGACCCGACTCAATCCGAAGCTGGAAATAGAAGGGATACTGCTTACCTTGTATGACTCCCGCACGAGCCTGAGCAATCAGGTCGTGGAGGAAGTAAGAACGCACTTCAAACAAATGACTTTCAACACCATCATTCCAAGGAATGTTAAGCTTAGCGAGGCTCCCAGCTTTGGGCTTCCGGTTATCGTTCATGACGCGGAGAGCAAGGGCGCGATCAGCTACCTGAACCTGGCGCATGAGGTGTTGAATAAGAATGAATCGAAATGAGCAAGAAGAAGGCTTTGGGTCGCGGGCTGAATGCATTGCTGAGCGACAGCGGCGGCCATACGGAACGGCTGGAAGTAGACATTACAGCGCCGCCACGACCGGCGCACACCAGCCATACACTTCCTGAGATTCCCATAGACCAGATCGAGGCGAATCCTTTTCAGCCACGATCTCATTTCGACGAGCAGGCGCTCGAAGAACTGGCAGCATCAATAAAAGTTCACGGTGTCATTCAGCCCATAACGGTGAGACGCCTCGCTCCGGATAAGTACCAGCTCATTGCCGGAGAGCGGAGATTCCAGGCGTCGAAGTTAGCGGGACTAAAAACCATTCCTGCCTATGTACGGTCGGCCGACGACCAGCAGATGCTTGAGATGGCCCTCATCGAAAACATTCAGCGCGAAAACCTAAACGCGATTGAAATTGCCCTCAGTTATCAGCGGCTCGTCACCGAATGTAACCTCAAGCAGGAAGAACTTGGCGAACGTGTGGGCAAGAACCGCGCGACAGTCACGAACTATCTTCGCCTGCTCAAACTTCCACCTGACATCCAGATTGCTGTACGCGACAACCGGATTTCGATGGGTCACGCGCGGGCGATCATCAATGTCGATACCCCGGAAAACCAGCTCTACATCTTCAACCGCATCCTCAAGGAAGACCTTTCTGTGCGGAAGGTGGAAGAACTCGTCCGACAACTGGCAGGGGGACGCAATGCGAAGAAAACCGCGGAGAAACCCCTGGAAGCAGCAACAGCGCGTGAGATCAGCCGCCTTCAGGCCCAACTTTCGTCACACTTTGGCACTCGAGTTGTAATCAGAAGCGACGGAAAGAAGGGCGATATTCGCATACCGTTCCTGTCGGTGGAAGACCTAAACCGCATATTGGATATTCTTAAGATCGGATGAAATTCCGGATTCTGTTCGCGACGCTGATCCTGACCACGCCCCTGTGGGCGCAGGAAGACTCCATACGCGTCGTGGAACCGGACCCCACCGTCGACCTATCGGACACGATTCTCATCCAATCGTACGCACAGCGGTTCAATCCGGATCGCGCGTCTTTTCTCGCCGCAGTGCTGCCGGGGGCCGGACAGATATACAACAAAAAGTACTGGAAGTTGCCGCTTGTTTATGGCGGTTTCGGGGTTGTCGGCTATGGCTTGCGCTTCTATCAGGATCTTTATAAAGACTATAAGCGGCAACTGTTCTACATTCTTGAAAACAACACAACCGAAAGCCTGGAGGGGTATACGGAATCACAACTCCGACCGGCAATCGATCAGGCCCGCCACCAGCGCGACCTCATGGTGATCCTCATGGCGGCCGTGTACGTCCTGCAGATCGTCGACGCTCACGTGGATGCGCATTTGAAGGAATTCGACGTCAATCCCAATTTGCAAGTACGAATGCAGCCGATGATCCGCAGCGATTTGCTGGTGGGCAGGCAGGCGGGCTTTTCGGTGACATTGCGATTTTGACCTTAGAGAAAAGTTTCCCTTATTACCACCCCCAATCCAGACGTTACCGATGAACCTACTCCTTGTTGGATATGGAAAGATGGGCAAGATCGTCGAACAGATGGCGTTGCGTCGCGGCCATTCAATTGCCGGACGCATAGACATCGACAACAACGACGAACTTGACCGGGCCACAGCCGATGTGGCCATTGAGTTCTCCCATCCTGACGCCGCTTTCAACAACGTGAGACGCTGCATAGAGCGTGGTATACCCGTCGTTTGCGGCACGACGGGCTGGCTTTCGAGGAAGGCAGAAATCGAGAAACTCGTGTCCGAAAAGAACGGTACTTTCTTTTACGCGTCAAACTTTAGCCTCGGAGTTAACATCTTCTTCAAGGTCAATGAATATCTCGCACGGATAATGAACGCGTTTCCCGAGTATGAGATCAGCCTGGACGAAATTCATCATTCCGAAAAGAAGGACGCGCCGAGCGGTACTGCGATAACACTTGCTGAAGGAATATTGCGCAACGTGGATCGCAAGAAAAAGTGGACGCTGGGAAATGGAAACGCAGATGACATTGCAATCACCGCGTTCCGTATCGATCAGATTCCCGGAACACACGTGGTGAAATACGCATCCCGAATTGACGACATTGAGATCAAACATACAGCCCATTCACGCGAAGGGTTTGCTCTTGGCGCCGTTATGGTCGCAGAATGGATACTGGATAAAAAGGGCTGTCTTACCATGGACGAATTCTTGAAAATACTATGAACTGGAAGTTCTGGAAAAAGAAAGAGGACAGCAGTAAGGAAGAAAGAAAACCGAAGTCAAAAGCGAGGGAATGGGCTGACGCGATCATTTTTGCTGTCGTGGCCGCTACGCTGATCCGTTGGCTGATAATGGAAGCGTACACCATCCCGACACCTTCAATGGAAAATTCATTGCTGGTTGGCGACTTCCTCTTTGTAAGCAAGTTTCACTACGGTACACGAACAACGACGACGCCTCTGCAGGTCCCGCTCACCCATCAAAAGATTTGGTTTACTGACATCCCTTCGTACGTCGAATGGATCAAACTGCCCCAATACCGTCTTCCCGGTATCTCTCATGTGAAACGAAATGATGTCGTCGTGTTCAACGTGCCGCCGCTTGAACTCAACGACTACATTGATTACCCCGTTGATCTCAAGACGAACTACATCAAGCGCTGCGTTGCTATTCCTGGTGATACATTACAGATCATTGATCGCCAGGTATACATCAACGGTGAACCTGGTGAAAACCCTCCCCTTATGCAGTTCAGTTACCGGGTTGCTGCAAACAGCCTCATCAACGAGAGAGTTCTTGAGAAATATGAAATCAATGAGGCTTCCGTCAAAGAACGGGATGGCGATCAGATCATCTACCAGATGCAGCTGCGTCCCCAGGTGGCGGATGAACTGGAATCGCTGCCGTTTATTCAGTCCGTCGAGGTTGCCGTCCTAAACCCCTATGGGAAACTGGAGCCTCGCAAGCCGGGCGTCCCGGAGTCCAACATCTTCCCGAATCCTGAACGATTTCCGTGGAATGGCGACTTTTACGGGCCGCTCGTAATTCCCGCCAAGGGCATGACCATTTCAATCAACGATTCCACGCTCGCTCTTTACGGTACCACTATTCGCGACTACGACCACAACGAAGATGCACGCATCGAAGGTAACAGATTGATCATCGACGGTCGCGAAGTAACCGAGTACACCTTCAAGCAAAACTACTATTTCATGATGGGCGACAACCGCCACAATTCCCTCGACTCCCGCTACTGGGGCTTCGTTCCCGAAGATCACATCGTTGGAAAAGCCTTCTTCATCTGGCTCTCCATCGACAGGAACGCGAGCTTCTTTAATAAGATAAGGTGGAGCAGGTTTTTTAGGATCATCGAATAATGTGCTGATGTGTTGATGTGTTGATGTCGGCTCCTCCGGTACCAAGGTAGCAGAACACATCCGAAATTGTGCAAGTAAACGTCTGCGTTCCAGCACGCCAGGACGTCGGGTCAATCCAACATCAACACATCAACACAAGTCATTACCAATCAATCTCCGGCAAGCCCTTTCTCCTCAAGTACTCATTTGTCTTACTGAAGTGGCGGCAGCCGAAGAAGCCGCGGTCGGCGGAAAAAGGTGAAGGGTGAGGTGCGGTTAAGACGCAGTGTTTGTTTCTGTCAATGAGGTTGCCCTTGCGTTGAGCGTAGGCACCCCAAAGGAGGAATACAATG
The DNA here is from genome assembly GCA_003242315.1 of Bacteroidota bacterium. GTDB lineage: Bacteria > Bacteroidota > Bacteroidia > Cytophagales > Cyclobacteriaceae > ZC4RG29. Next base: position 1,297 of record QGUY01000079.1, on the reverse strand, counting down.
TTTTCCTTTTCCTCTGAGATGACGCGAATCACCTGGTCCGTGAATTCTTCCCAACCCCTGTTTTGATGGGAACCCGGGCTTGATGCGCGTACGGTGAGGGTAGCGTTGAGAAGCAGTACACCCTGGCGTGCCCATCTTGTGAGGTCGCCCGACTTGGGAATCGGTTTGCCCAAGTCGCGGTTAATCTCTGTAAAGATGTTAGCGAGTGATCGGGGTATGGGTATACCATCACGGACTGAGAAGCACAAGCCATTGGCCTGACCCGGACCGTGATAGGGATCCTGGCCGATAATTACCACCCTTACCTGGTCAAAATCGCAATGATCGAAGGCGCTGAAAATCTCCCGACCAGGGGGGTAGACCGTGCACGTTGCGTATTCCTTGCGTACAAACTCCGTCAGGGCCCGGAAGTACTCCTTGTTGAACTCGTCGTTCAGTCGCTGTTTCCAGCCCGGCGCAATTCTTACATTCATAGGTTTGGAGAAGACGAAATTGACGCGATTTAAGGGTTTCCGGGGGTATTTGTGGACCGGAATTGCCCTTCGGCCGGACAAAAAAAGGGATTTCCGCGGGAATGGCAACCCAACCGCCTCCCCGGTGTCCAAATTCAAAAAAATTGATATTTTTGGTCGTATGGTAACGGAAATAACTCAGGGGATTAAGGTAAGTGTGGAGACGGAATACCAGCCATCGTATTCCAGTCCGAGTCAGTATCATTACGTGTTCACGTATCGGATTACCATCGAAAATCAAAGCGATTACACAATCCAGTTGCTACGCAGGCACTGGCTGATCTCAGACGCCGGGTTTTCCAGACGCGAAGTGGAAGGCGATGGCGTTGTCGGCCAGCAGCCCGTTCTGGAACCTGGCCAGAGCCATCAATATGTATCCGGATGCAATCTGAAGTCCGGCATTGGCAAGATGGTTGGTACATACCTCATGGAACGCATCGTGGATGGAATGAAACTAAAAGTAAACATTCCGGAATTCACGATGATAGCTCCTTTGCGACTCAACTAAGTGCCAGGGCTGCACCGTTATCGAGCCTACCTTTCTTATTGGCTTAACGCGATAGACGAACACTCGCTACACGCTCCGTTTCTTTTCCAATTTGTTACTGAAGTCCTCCGTGAACGTCACGTTCCGGATGCGGAAGTAGAACAGTTGCGCGCACGTTTACTGCGTGATGATAGCGAAATAGACATTCGCGACCTCGGAAGCGGCGCAAGCAACTACCCTACCGTGAGACGAGTTTCAGCGATAGCGCGACGAAGTCTTTCGCCCCCACGCTTATCAT
>QGUY01000367.1 GCA_003242315.1 Bacteroidota bacterium | reverse complement strand
TGCAGGATCGGCATTAACGTCAGTATGTGCGTAGAGTTGGGCAAAATACTGCTGCACGGTCATGTCGCCGATGGCAAACGCGAATGTCTGATCGCGATAGTACCCTGCGCGCCAGTCTCCCTTTCTGAAAACTTTTGCCATGGCAAGCTGGGCCACCTCCTTGCCATCGCCGAAGATGCCAAACTTGGCCTTTCCCATGAAGACCTCTTTCCTGCCCAGGAGGCTGGCTTCCCGGCTTTCAACGGCGAGTCGAAAGTCGGCCAGGATTTCCTTTACCCTGGCCTGGGAATACTTTGTCTTGGCTTCCTTTAACTCGCTCAATCTTTTGACATTGAATAGGTTAAACAACCGTTAGGTTCAAAAATAGGCATTCCCGCCGGGCTTTCAAAAGCCAATTTCGGCCACATGCCGGGCCCAATCGCCCGATCGGATTTCCGGGTCCCCAGGCGCCGGCCGCTCGAACAGATAGATACCGAACGCGAGGCCGTCGATAAAAATTTCATCGTAGTAGTATCCCGCTTCAATTTCCACCTCATGTATATCCCTGGCACAGTCTGGTTCCAGTTGATAGAGATCGACCACGATGCGACCGGTGGGCGATGGCACGGCGTACGGATAATCGCCTAACGAGTAGAGCCGATAGCCCTCCAGCACGGCTTGTCCCAGGTGGGTCATGCCGGGGCGGTATACCCGGTGCAACTCCATGTCGGGCCTCAAAGTGCCATAAAACGCATACCGGCCATGCTCATTCATAATTTGTCTGCCCTCCCCGAGGGCATCAAGATCCCCTTGCTATATTTGCTGCCTAATAAACGTTAGTTATGGTCATCGGTGTCCCTAAAGAAATCAAAAATAACGAAAACCGCGTGGCGTTAACCCCTGCCGGCGCGAAGGAACTCACCAAACGCGGACACACTGTATATGTTCAGACAAGTGCCGGCTCTGGCAGCGGGTTCTCCGACGAAGAATACCGTGGCGCAGGAGCCGAGTTGCTCGAATCGGCCCATGACATCTTTGCACGCGCCGAGATGATTATGAAAGTGAAGGAGCCGGTTGGAGAAGAGTACGGGCTGATCCGCAAGGATCAACTCGTTTTCACGTACTTCCACTTCGCCTCAAATGAGCCGCTCACCCGTGCCATGATCGACAGTGGGGCAATATGTCTGAGTTATGAAACCGTTGAGAAGCCGGACGGAAGCCTTCCCCTACTTATACCGATGTCGGAGGCGGCGGGGCGCATGGCCATACAGGAAGGAGCCAAGTACCTGGAAAAGCCGTTGAAGGGCCGCGGAATATTGCTCGGAGGCGTACCCGGTGTTCGTCCCGCAAAGGTTTTGATACTCGGCGCCGGTGTAGTTGGCACGAACGCTGCCAAGATCGCCGCCGGTATGGGGGCCGATGTGATCGTGGTTGACGTGAACCTGGCACGACTCCGTTACCTCGACGATGTGATGCCCGGCAACGTACGAACGCTGGTGTCGAACGAATACGCCATCCGCCAGTTGCTGCCTGAAGTCGACCTCATTGTCGGCGCTGTACTTATCCCCGGTGCGAAGGCACCGCGGTTGATCACTCGTGACATGTTAAAGAGCATGAGACCCGGCACCGTGCTTGTAGACGTTGCCGTAGACCAGGGCGGATGTATCGAGACCTGCACACCGACCACGCATGAGAATCCTACATTCATTATCGATGGCGTTGTTCATTATTGCGTTGCCAATATGCCGGGCGCCGTTCCCCATACGTCAACCTTAGCACTCACGAACGCCACCCTTCCTTATGCTGTGAAGCTGGCAAATTACGGATGGGTAAATGCCTGCCGCGACAATGATGATTTGAAGCGTGGGTTGAACATCATTCGCGGTGATGTTGTTTATCCTGCAGTGGCTGAGGCATTCAATCTTGCCTACACCCCGATCGACAAGTACATCCCCTCACGTCAGTCGTAAGGAGGAAAGTTTGATAACACCTTTGCCGCGGTCGTGCCAGCACACACAGTGGTGATACCGTTGGTTACGGCAACGTAGAGCGCCCGGAGCGTAGCATTGTAAACCGATACCTGCCGTAGTGTATCAGGACCTATTTTCTGTTCCGGTGCTTTGCATTCAACGACCATCCACGGATCACCGGACCGTGTGTAGACCACGATATCGGTGCGCTTTCTCAATGTGTTGTAGCGTGTGCCACCTTCGATACGAATGAGTGCGCGTGGATAATGGAGATGGGCGATCATGTAGTTGACAACGTGTTGTCGAACCCATTCTTCCGGCGTCAACGTGACGTACTTCTTGCGGATTTCGTCGAATATGAAAATTTTCCCTTCTGTTTTCTTTATTCTATATTCAAAGGAAGGGAGGTTGAGTTCGACCATGGCGGAAAGTAACTAAAGAGGAATCATGAAAACAAAACTGGAGATAGCACAAAACTGGCTTCCCCGATACACCGGCCAAAAGTTGAAAGACTTCGGCGAGTACATTCTCCTAACGAACTTCAATAATTACGTTAAGATGTTCGCCGAGCATCACGACGTACCTGTCGTAGGTTTGGATCGGGCTATGCCTAGCGCGACTGCCGGAGGTATTACGATCATCAACTTTGGGATGGGCAGTCCTAATGCAGCAACCATCATGGATTGCCTGAGCGCCATCAAACCAAAAGCATGTCTCCTGCTGGGAAAGTGCGGTGGTTTGAAAAAGAAGAATGACATTGGCGACTTTATCCTTCCGATCGCAGCGATACGGGGAGAGGGGACGTCCAATGATTATTTTCCACCGGAGGTTCCCGCGCTGCCTGCGTTCGCGCTTCAGAAGGCCATCTCAACGACCATTCGCGACAACAACCAGGATTACTGGACAGGAACCGTTTATACCACAAACCGCAGGGTTTGGGAGTGGGATGACGATTTCAAGCAATACCTCCGCAAGATCAGGGTTATGGCCATAGACATGGAAACGGCGACGATCTTTTCCACAGCATTTGCCAATGAGATCCCTGCGGGAGCGTTGTTGCTCGTTTCAGATCAACCCATGATTCCTGATGGCGTCAAGACCGAAGAAAGCGATACTATGGTCACCGCCAATTTCGCTCGCCTGCACCTGAAGATCGGAATTGAATCACTACAGCAGTTGATCAACAATGGGATGACGGTGAAACACCTTAGGTATTAGTGGGGAGTTGGCAGTTGAAGCTCTTACCGATTACCGATTACCGCTCCTCCCACCGGTCGTCTCGAAATCGATTTGTCCTTCACGGTGGCAAGCAGGATAAGTCCGATAACAAAATATGCGGCTAATGCGAGTACGCTGTTGCGTGCGCTGCCGGTAAGTTGATGGATCAGACCATAAGAGAATGTGCCGAGTACGATGGAGATGTTGAAGGTCACATCAAAGAACTTAAAGTATGAAA
>QGUY01000366.1 GCA_003242315.1 Bacteroidota bacterium | reverse complement strand
CGCGAAAATGGGCCTTGTGGCGAATGGGTACATCGGGCTGGGGAACCGCGGTTCTGGCGCCGTTTCGCGACTGTGCCGCATCGACGGCGTGGAGATCACAGTGCTGTGCGACAAATACCCGGATCGCATCGCACGCGCGCAGCAGCAGCTGGCTAAATCGGGCAGACCAAAAGCCAAAGAATTCAGCGGCGAGGAAGGTTGGAAGGCCGTTTGCGAAAGCAAGGACGTCGACCTCGTATATACACCCACGCCGTGGAATTTACACACACCCATAGCGGTGCTCGCCATGAAGAACGGCAAGCACGCCGCTGTGGAAGTGCCCGCTGCCGTTAACATCGATCAGTGCTGGGAACTCGTCGAAACGTCGGAAGCAACGAAGAAGCACTGCATGATGCTTGAAAACACGTGTTACGACTTCTTCGAGCTGCTGACCCTCAACATGGTTCGCAACGGACTTCTCGGCGAGGTTGTCCACGCCGAAGGCGCCTACTTACATGATCTCAGTCGCGATCACCTCTTTGGCAAAACAACATACGCCGACATGTGGCGACTGAAAGAAAACATCGGTCGCAACGGCAACCTCTACCCCACGCACGGACTTGGTCCCATTGCCCAATGCATGAACATCAACCGCGGCGACAGAATGGAAAAGCTCGTGTCGATGAGTTCGGCCGACTTTAGCCTGAACGCCATTGCCAAAGAGCTCGCAGCAGATGACGACTTTTTCAAACAATATGTCGACAAACCCTACCGCGGAAACATAAACACCTCGATCATCCGCACCGCGCTCGGCAAGACCATCATGAATCAGCACGATGTGTCGACACTGCGTCCGTATTCACGAATTCACCTGGTAAGCGGAACGAAGGGTATTGTTCAGAAGTATCCTGAACCAGAACGGGTCGCGTTTGGTCACGAGTGGGTCAGCGAAGCCGAATTGAAAGAACTCTACGCCAAATACACACCGCCCATCGTAAAGCACATTGGCGAGATGGCAAAGAAGGTTGGAGGACACGGTGGTATGGACTTCATCATGGACTGGCGTCTCATCGACTGCCTGCGCAACGGCCTGCCTCTCGATCAGGACGTCTATGACGCAGCAGCCTGGAGCGCTGCGGGCATCCTCAGCGAAACCAGTGTAGCAAAAGGATTTCAGGTTGTCGATTTCCCTGACTTTACAAGAGGCGCGTGGAAGACGAATAAGCCAGTGAGTTTGACGTTGGAAGGTGGAGCTACGACGACGGTGAGGGCACAGTAGGACTGAACCACATAGGACATAGGGCACATAGAGAATACATAGGGGGATATTCTCTATGTGAAACCTATGTGTTCTATATTCTATGTGGTTCACACGTCCACAGGATTTATTACCGAGACGCCCAAATTGGGCGTCTCTACTATATCCCACCGAGCACCATCACAGGTCCCCCTCATTAAACCCCATCGGTGAATTAATCTTCAGATTATTCTTCTCATACCATGTGGTTCACACGTCCACAGGATTTATTACCGAGACGCCCAAATTGGGCGTCTCTACTATGTCCAACCGATCTCCATCACAGGTCCCCCTCATTAAATCCCATCGGTGAATTAATCTTCAGATTATTCTTCTCATACTTAGCAAAGTACCGAGCAAGCCGAACGCCCAATACTTTATCCTTCTTCAGATCTGCCGGCCTCAACTCCTGGTTTTTCAGCTTGTCAAAAGGCTCATCCACAGCGGTGAGAACGACCCGTCCTCCGATCGGTTCAAAGGTTGTTGATACGCCAGAAAATATACCCTGCAACACCTTCGGACGCTGAGCTTTGCCTATCCTGTAGACATGATGAATTTGCTTTCCTGAGTCCGATCTCATCAAAACAAATACACTTCCGTCTGACGACGCCATCTCCCCCTTGTATGTCCATCTTGGCCCACGAAGCTCAAAAATGTATTGGCCTCCTTTCCTGCTAATCTTTACCGGCGACTGTAATACAACCGTATCCTCCGAATTCCTCCGAACGTAACAGTAATAGTTTCCAACCAAGCCTGATAGTACCGGATCTTCGCGTATACTTTCTAGGTAATGATGTATGCTTTCATGACCCAGATATCGGGCAATTATATTCAGTCTATTAGGTTGCAAACCGATGGACGTATCATCAGCAGCATTTCGGCTTCTTAAATAAAGATTTTCATAGAGATAGTCGCCGCTCATGCCACCCCCTATTGCGTCGGCAATACCCTCGAAGTTTCCAAACTCAAGCGGATAGCCACTCTTCTCTGACACCGCCAATAGAAGCCTTCGAATCTGCTGAACGGCGACCTTCATTCTGTTGGGAGGAGTTTTTCCGAAAAACAAGGAACAAAATAGGAAAAATCAGGAACAGTTCGGGACGAATAGCCCCGCGCCTCTTTGCCAACTTCACATTGTTCTTGAACACATCAGACCGGTCTGGGTCCAACCCGGTCCTGTCGTGCTGTCCGTCGTCATGAGGGTCGGTCATCGCGGCAGGCTGGTGCGGACACCCACCTCATGACCAGGTAATCGCTGTGCCTACGGGTAACCCTGTGCGCCGTGCTTGTCGCGACAGCAACACGCATCTGCGGTCCCGCCTGGCGCAGCTATGTGCAAAGCAAAAATCGGAAACCATGAAATCTTTGAAATATGTCCTGGCCATACTGGCCCTGGGGTTGGCGAGCTGTGCGGACGAGGTAATACAACCGCGTACGGAACCCGACAAAGAACCTGTTCCCATCGGGAACCCGCCGCCTAACTACCCATAAGCCGCATAACCCCGAAGTAGATCGGAGATCACTTCGGGGTAGAACCCCCAAAGTAGATATCGGGGCATAGCCGTGAAGCGACCGCAGGTCTGCTTCACGGTTATTTTTTTTTGACTATCTTGTTACGCCCCCAACCAAAAGAATGATTCTCTCCTGCTTTTGTGTGTGTGTCGTGACCATTGCGTCGCCCATTGACAGCTTGCTCGCCCTGCTGAACGACCCTCGCACAGCCAGCGATCGCACCATTCAAAGCACTTACCACAGCCGGATCGGCTATGATCTCTATCGGAACCGCGATTACGATAGTGCTTTGTACCACTTCCAACGAGCCCTTCACCTTAGTCAAAGCGTTAAGAATGATACCCTGATTGCGCAGCATTGCAACAACATCGGCATGGTGCATTACCAGTTGGGTAGACCTGATAGTGCACTTGTCTACTACGAGCGCGCCTTCACAAACTTTCATCAACAGGGACAGGCCGAAGAGGCCGCGATCGCCCGACTCAATCTTTCACTTATATACTATGACAAAGGCGCCTATGAAAAGGCGTTGGAACTCGGACTTGCTGCCGTTCCGGATCTGAAACTCGCAAACTCTCTCTATGCGTTGGGTTCGTGCTACAACACCATCGCGCTGATCTATACCAAGCTGAGCGATCACCTAAGGGCGCTGGAATTTCACCACAACGCGCTCGC
>QGUY01000365.1 GCA_003242315.1 Bacteroidota bacterium | reverse complement strand
TTTTATTAGGTCTTGTTGGCCTGGGGATGTTTAAAAGGGTCCAAGTTTAACCGGCTCAATGAGAAATCGACCAAGCATGAAGCGATCGTCAAGGCGAAAGCGCTATTGGGATACACCGCTCCGAAACCTTCTGCAAGCGAGGATCTTCCTCATGTGGCCGTGATGGCGAAATACCTGGAGAGCTGTCGCAAGTCGATCGCCGGGAGTGAGCGGGCTCGACTGTACGCGACAAGCCGGGGACTGGACTGGCAAAGACTCAAGCTCGGCTTTAGCGGAGTGCGACTCGCTGACAGCTGGACGAAGGCTTACAAGGAGAGTGCGTCCGTCATCGGCCTTCTTATGAAGGCAGATGACGGACGCTACATCAACCGGTTCAAAGAGTGCCTTGTGTTCGCGCTTCAAAACGCAGAGGGGCATGCAGTAGGAATTTACGGCCGATCGATTACCTCCGGAGGTAGTCCTACCTTCGATAAATCTACGGCAGGCAAGCACTACTATCTTCCTGGTTCCCACCAGGGACTTTACCCGAAATACCCGGAGGAAGCAACACGCAAGCTGATCCTGACCGAAGCGGTTATCGATACGGCGACGCTTTACCAGGACGAAGCCATCACAAAAGATTACGGCGTGCTTGCCTGCTACGGCACGAACGGGTTTACGCCGGAGCATGAGCAGGCGATCAAAGCGCTGCAGCATCTGGAAGAAGTGATCCTGTTCTTTGACGGTGATGAAGCAGGAAGAGAGGGTGCAAGAAAATTAGCTGCGAAACTTCACGAGCTACGGAGCGATATCACCATCAGCCAGGTAAACACACCGGAAGGCGAAGACGTGAACAGCCTGGGGCAATCGCATGAGAAAGAGATCTTCGCGCACCTGCTTGGTTCAAGAATAGTTCTTGAAAAGAAAACAACTTCCACCCCATCAAACAACTACAATCCGTCGCAGTCGGCAGGCAAGCTAGAAATCTTTCCTCACCGCTTTTTATACCGGACGGCCACGGCGAACTTTCACATCAAAGGAGACCTTCCGAACAGCTTTGAATCTTTACGCGTAAGCCTGGACATCGAGCATCCCGACAGCGGAAGGAAGAGCCGCAGCAAAGTGGACCTTTACGAAGATAAGCAGGTGGAGAAGCTCAGTCGCGATGCCAGCGAAAAGCTCGGCCTGCGCGCTGACCTGGTGCTCCTGGATCTTGAAGCGCTGACAAACTTGCTCGAGGCGCACCGGGAGAAACAGAGCGAGAAGAAGGAAGAACCGGCGTCACAATCCATGCAGATCCCTTTGCATATGCAGAACAAGTGCCGGGAGTTCTTAAGAAAGCCCAACCTGATCAAACGACTCAACGACCTGATTGGCCAGGCCGGTGTGGTGGGCGAAGAAACCAGTCGTATTTTTTTGTTCGGCATTGCCTCAAGCCACAGGATGCCGGAAACCTTGCATGCGCTGATCCAGGGTTCGAGTGGCTCCGGGAAGACGCACCTGCTGGCCAGGATCTCGAGCTTCATTCCGAAGGAAGGCAAGAAAACCTTTACACGCGTGACGGAAGGCAGCCTGTACAACTACGGCCTGTATGACCTGAGCCATCAGCTGATCTGCATTGAGGATCTGGACGGAATGAAGGAAGAAGCGCAGCTTGCGTTCCGGGAACTGCAGAGTAAGGGGGTGATTATCTCCAGCACATCGAGCAAAGACGAAAACGGCAATGTCAACGCCTACGAGCGCGTAGTCTATGGTCCGATCGCTTCGATGGCCTGCACGACGAAAGGCGAAGTGTACGAAGACAATATGAGCCGTTGCTTTTTGATCGCGGTGGATGAGAGCCACGAGCAGACCTTGCGGATCATCGAGTATCAGAATAAGAAGTCGGCCGGTGTGATCGATGAAAAACGGGAAGCCCAGATTACCGAGTTCTTACAGCACTGCATACGCCTTTTAAAGCCTTACCAGGTGATCAACCCGTACGCCGACAAAGTACACCTCCCGGAGGAAGCGCACAAAATACGGCGGTTAAATGGCCTCTATCAGGCTTTTGTAAAACAGATCACGTTGCTTCATCAGTACCAGCGGACGACTGATGCACAAGGACGGCTCATCAGTGAGAAAGAGGACCTGCAGGTGGCCGCGGAGATCATGTTCGAATCGATCGTACTAAAAGTGGACGAGCTCGACGGCAGCCTGCGGCAGTTTTACGAGCGCCTGAAGCAATACGTCAAGAGCAAGGGCGGAAGTCAGTACCAGGGTTATGAATTTAATCAGCGGGAGATCCGCCATGCGCTGCACCTCAGCAAGAGCCAGCTGCAACGCTACCTCAATGATCTGCTGCAGCTTGAATACATCCGGCAAGTCGGAGGGTATGCGAACAAAGGCTATAGCTACAAGGTGTTGTACTGGGATAACATTGCAGCGCTTCGCGCTAAGGTGAAGAGATACCTTCAAGGTCAGCTCGATCAGCTTGAGTTGACCTTGCCTGCCGACCTGTCCGACAAAGCTTCAGTGAAGTCCCAGCGTAGCCAGGTCACTGTATGAAAATTATCTGGCGACCCATATGCCTGGGTCGCCAGATGGGTCGCTAGAATCTTCGAAATTAAACTGCCAATCGCAGAAAAAGGCCCAAAATCTGTCTGGCGACTCGTGACCCAGACAGGGTGTATATAGACAACTATGCTAAAGCTTCGTTGCCCGAAGGAACAATCTCCTTTTTGATCCATAAAATTTTACCGGTATGAAAAACCTACCCTTGAACACCTATGTCTTCCGCGAACTGGAACTCGATTACCGGGAGTGGCTGGCCTTGCTCGGCTATGCGGAAAACACGGTGTACAACCTGCCGCTGTACGTGCATGAGTTCTTTCACTGGCTGGAGAGTCGGGATGTGAAGAAGACCGAGGAGATCAGCGCACAGCACGTGGATGACTTTCTTTTTCATCTGAAAAAAAGACCCAACGCCATCCATGGTGGATCGCTCAGTCATGCGCACATCAATAAGTACCACCAGGCGCTGGTCTTGTTGAGCCGGCTTGTCAGGCAGACTAACCGAGGAAGCTTTACGGTGGAAACCGAGCGTCTTGAGCAAACACGAGCTATCCCTGAGATCCTGACAACAGCGGAAGTAAAAGCGCTTTACGACGCTTGTGGAGACGACGTGCTGGGACTTCGCGACAAGGTGATGCTGGATGTGTTTTACGGCTGCGGCTTAAGGAGAAACGAAGGGGTACACCTGGACGTGAGCGATATCGACTTCAAGGGGAATCTCGTGTATGTGCGCAAAGGCAAGAACTACAAAGAGCGGTATGTTCCGGCTAATGAAACGATCCTGCAGCACCTCAAAGATTACCTGGATCACAGCAGGCCGTTCCTGCAAAAAAAGGACAATACGCCGGCGCTGCTGGTCAGCGATAAGGGTTACCGGGCGCAAGGCCAGACGCTCTTGATCCGATTACGAAAGCTTGCACGAATCGCCGGGATCGGTAAACGCCTCGGTCTACATACC
>QGUY01000078.1 GCA_003242315.1 Bacteroidota bacterium | reverse complement strand
ATTCGGAGTTTTATTCCGTCTTCTGGGCTTGGAGATTTGTTTAAGGGACCGGTTCAGGGGGTTGTGACCGGACGGTGACAGTTACCCTGGGAAGCGGTGCGACCACCGCGGTCACCGTTAACAACTAAAGAATTCCGCCTTTCAGGAAAAGCCGGCACGCGCCGGCTTTTTTTTTCGTTATGGTTGAGATTCCATTGTATCTTATTTTCTTTGCAGGCCAAAGCCGATTTATGCGACAGTACCTCGACCTCATGCGGGACATCCTCGAAAACGGAATCAAAAAAGAGGACCGCACGGGCACCGGCACCTTGTCGGTATTTGGAAGACAGATGCGTTTCGACCTTGCCGAAGGGTTCCCTGTTGTGACGACCAAGCGCCTGCACCTCCGTTCCATAATCGTTGAGTTACTGTGGTTCCTGCGGGGTGACACCAATATTGCATATCTGCATGAACACGGCGTCACGATTTGGGACGAATGGGCTGATGAAAACGGCAATCTTGGGCCGGTGTACGGTTATCAATGGCGAAGCTGGCCTGCTTCCAACGGTGAGTCAATTGATCAGATCGCCAGGGTAGTGGAGTCGATCCGAAAGAATCCCGATTCGCGAAGACACATCGTGACCGCCTGGAACCCGGCGGAAATCGATAAGATGGCATTGCCGCCGTGTCATGCCATGTTCCAGTTTTATGTCGCCAACGGCAAACTTTCCTGCCAGTTATACCAGCGTAGCGCCGATTATTTTCTTGGTGTTCCGTTCAACATCGCCTCGTACGCATTACTCACGCACATGGTCGCGCACCAATGCGACCTGCTTCCCGGTGAGTTCATCTGGACCGGGGGCGACGTGCATCTCTACCTGAATCATCTGGAGCAGGCACGTCTTCAACTCACAAGGGAGCCTATGGAGCTGCCAACACTCGAATTGCGCAGAAAGCCGGCATCCTTGTTTGAATACACACCAGATGACATCGCTGTTGTCGGTTACCAGTCGCATCCCTCAATTAAGGCACCTATTGCCGTATGACTGGATGGACGGCCGGAAACCTCCTGGCCTTTTAATCCATCGTCACCTGTAACAATTCAACTTTCATGCGACATATTGCGTACCATTATTGACCCAATATGGCTGAGCGAAGCGGCGTTTTTGACATGATAGGCCCCGTTATGATCGGGCCGTCCAGTTCACATACGGCCGGAGTCGTGCGGATCGGTCGGACGGTACGCCGACTTCTGGATGGCGAGCCGGTACGGGCAGAAGTGACATTCTATAACTCGTTCGCGCGCACATTTGAGGGACACGGCAGTGATCGGGCGATTGTAGCAGGACTGATGGATTTCAAGACGGATGACGCACGCATCAGGGAAGCGCTGGAACTGGCTGCGCAAGCTGGCTTCGCCGTTACTTTCAAAGGTATCCCCAACGCGTCAACCCTGCATCCCAATACACTTAAGGTGGTGGTGGCGGACGCCTCCGGAAAATCTGTTGAAGTTGTTGCGGAAAGCCTGGGTGGCGGAGTTATCAACATCGCTGAGATCAACGGATTCAAGGCTGGATTCCGCGCGAACCTGCATACGCTCGTCGTGACAGCCGAAGACGTTCCAGGCAGCATCGCATTCATAGCGAGCGTACTCGCACATGACGACTGCAACATCGCGTCTATGTCGGTTTCCCGTAAAGGCAAGCACGACATTGCGTGTCTCGTAATCGAAATGGATTCGGGATTGAAACCCCTCACGCTCGAATATCTAAGGAGTCTGAAGTGGGTACAATCGGTGACTTATATACCAGATATTGACTTTTGACCGCACATGAAACGAAACGTTACCCTCACCCTTCTACTAGTTCTCACCTTAACTACGGGACGGCTTGCCGCGCAGACTGATTCCATTCCCGGTACCAGAGTGTGGACGTTACGTGAGTGCGTCGACTATGCACTGCAATCCAGCCTCGCCGTAAAGCGAAGCGAACTGGATGTCGAAGTGAGCCGGATCGATTACAACCTCGCCCGGTGGTCGATGGTGCCAACGTTGAATGGATCCGCATCGTATGGTTTTAACTGGGGACGGTCTATCAACCCCGTGACGAACTTGTTTACAACGCAGGAGATCCGATCCAATCAACTTGCCGCACAAAGCAATGTAATGCTTTTCAATGGTCTTCGCATTCAAAATGAGATCAAACAGAATCGCTATAACCTGGATGCGTCTGAAGCGGACCTGGAAAACGTTCGGAATGATGTCATCATCAACGTGGTGACGTTATACGTCAATGTGATCTTCAACAAGGAGTTGCTCGATAACGCACGACTTCAGCTAAGTTCGAGCCAGGCGCAACTTCAACGCACACGTGTTCAGGTTCAGCTCGGTGCCCTCCCGATGTCGGATCAACTGAATCTGGAAGCCGAAGTTGCATCTAATGAACTCAATGTTGTAAACCAGGAGAATGCCCTCGCGCTGTCACTCCTCCAGCTAAAGCAGGCCATGCAACTCCCTGCCACCGCAGAGCTTGATGTTGAGGTTCCGGAACTGGCTGTTGAGGACCTGATCCTCGATGAAACAAGAGAAGAAATATTTCAGACCGCCTTGCGCGTGATGCCTGAGATCAGGGCCGCTGACCTTCGCGTCGAAGGCTGGGAGCACGGCATTAAAGCTGCACGTGGCAACTTGTTGCCCAGGTTGAGCATGTTCGGTTCGCTTACAACCAACTACTCCAGTGCATCGGATGGTCCGCACTTCGTTCCGAGCGGAGATGATCCCGTTCCTGTGATACAGGAGATCGGGTACGTTGAAGGGACCGGGCAACGTGTGCTGGCAAACACATTCGAAACTCCGGGTGTCATGGAGGAAACCTATGGACGGCGGCAACAGTTTGAAGACAACCTGTTTCGCTCACTCAACTTTACCCTTTCGATACCGGTCTTTAATGGCATGCAGGCACGTTCAGCTTATCAACGTTCGATGATTGCCCGTAACCAGGCAGAGATCAACCGTGCGGAGGTGAGGAATGCACTTCGCCAGGAAGTAGAAACCGCTTACAACGACGCTGTCGCTGCGCAGAAGACATATCAGTCTGCCCTGCAACAGGTGGCAGCGCGTGAAGAGGCGTTTCGATCGATACAGGCACGTTACAATAGCGGAGCGTCAAACTACTTTGAGTACCAGCTGGCGGAAAGCCAACTGTTTCAGGCGCGAAGCGACCTGTCCAGAGCGAAGTACAACTTTGTGTTTCGCAAAAAGATCCTCGATTTCTATCAGAACAAACCCGTCGATTTTTAATACCTGATTTATGGCAAAGCAAAAAGGAAAATCAACAAAAACACTTTGGTGGCTGATCGCAGCCGCAGTTCTGATCATCGTAGTATTGGCGATAGGGAAGTCGATGGGTTGGATTGGCAAGCCCAAGGAAATGGAAGTGGACATTGCCAAGGTGAGTTACAAGACCATAGTAGAAAAGGTAAGCGCTTCCGGATCCGTACAGCCCGTAACCGAAGTCAAGCTGGCACCGGAAGTCTCTGGCGAAATTCGCGAGCTGTTGATCGAGGAAGGCGACTCGGTGAAGCAGGGGCAGTTGCTCGTAAAGATCAGACCTGACATTTGGATTTCTCAGCTTGAACGCGCTGAAGCAGCGCTCAACCAGCAGCGCGCCAACCTGGTTTCTGCTGAAGCATCGCTCGCTGCGGCACAGGCTACGTTTATGCGTGCTGAACAGGACTACCAGCGGCAGGAAAAGCTGTACAACGAGAAAGTCATCTCAGAGGCTGAATGGCAACTCGCGCAGCAATCGTACAGGGTAGCGGAAAATGAATTGAAATCGGCGCGCCAGTCCGTAGAAGCTGCGCGCTACATTGTGCGCAGCAGTGAGGCATCTGTACGGGAAGCACGTGAGAACGTACAGCTTACCAACGTGGTGGCGCCAATGGATGGGATTGTCTCGAAACTCGACGTGAAAAAAGGGGAGCGGGTCGTAGGAACGCAAACCATGGCCGGTACGGAGATGATGCGCATCGCCGATCTGAACGTCATGGAAGTGCGCGTGGATGTTAACGAGAACGACATTGTCCGGGTGCACGTGGGGGATACTGCCCTTATCGATGTTGACGCCTACAGTTCGCAGGAAAAGATCTTCAAGGGCATCGTGACCTTAATCGCGAATACAGCCAACGAGAAGACTACTGCCGATGCGATCACGGAATTTGAAGTCCGCATTCTCATTCTGAAGTCTTCATACCAGGATTTGATCGACGCCGGGAATACATATCCTTTCCGCCCCGGCATGACCGCCAGCGTGGAGATACTGACGACACGCAAGGAGAATGTCCTCGCTGTACCACTGGCCGCGGTAACCACCCGGAACCCTGCCGAACTCAATAAGGAGCAGGGAAGGGAAGGCACTGGCCCGCAACCTGTCAGCAACCAGTCCGGTGGAGCTACCACACCGCGCCGTGAGGATAAAGTTGTCCTGTTCGTGAACGACAATGGCGTGGCCCGTATGGTTGAGGTTAAGACTGGAATCAGTGACTACGACAATATCGAAATCGTTTCTGGTATTTCAGACACGGTCGAGGTTGTAACCGGTCCTTTCCTCGTCGTGTCTAAACGTCTCAAAGATGGCGACAGGATACGTCCTGCAGCGAAACCAGGAGAAAAGAAATAGCAAAATCCCGATACCGGATTCTCTGCATCCGTTGCAAATTTTACTAAATTTAGGCATCTCCGAACTTCTGGGCGGTACTGGTTTGCCAGCTGAAGGGTAGGTTACGTTCCGGCGCTGTGCCATTGGTTGTTTAGTCAGATGAAGGTATCGGTCATCATAAGTACAAGCAGTTCACCCAGTCTACTCCAAAAATGTTTGTGGGGATTCGAATACCAGACCTATAACAATTTCGACGTCATCATTACCGAGGAAGGCCAGGATCAGCAAACCGCTGCGCTGATTAAGGATTTTTCCGAACGCGGCGTGCTGAACATCCGGCATATTACCGACCCCGGCGGAAGGGCGCGGGAAATCGCGATGCTCAACCGGGCTATTGCCGCAACAAGCGCGGACTATCTCATTTTCTCCAACGACCATTGCGTTCCGCGCAACGACTTCGTTGAGATACACATGAAGCGCTCCCGGAAGCAACACTTCCTCTCAGGCGGATACTTCAGCGTGCCTCATAAGGTCGCGAGTGCCATCACTAAAGAAGACATTGCCACCCTGTTCGCCTTTAACTGGCGCTGGCTCTACTACAACGGCCTCCAACCCGGCAAACTTATCGGCATGACGAACCAGCGCCTGCTGGACCGGCTATTCGAAAAGTTTTCTTCCTCAGTACCGTGGTGCGGCGCGAACGCTTCAGCCTGGCGTGACGACATCCTTTCCATAAACGGCTTCAACGAAGACCTCTCCGTGTTTGAGTATGATGTCGACTTTGGCGAACGCCTCATCAAACGCGGTGTGAACGGAATCTCCGTCCGCCATGAGGCCATATGTCTGTGCCAGGAGGGCAAACGTACCATCCGAAACGGCGCCGACAAGAAAGCAGACAGAAACCGCACCCGGCTGCAGACAGGCGCCTGGGCGGTCAATGGCATATCAAAGGCTGGTGCGGCGGATTTGAGGGAGAGGAAGGTGATTTGAAGTGTTGGAGTTGGTACGGGAAGGCATTGCCCCTCTATGTGAAACCTATGCGCTCCATGCGCTATATGGTTCCCTTCACATCCACTCCTGCAGGTTTTCGTAAACCCGATGCACGGGTAATCCCATAACGTTGAAGTAGGAGCCTGATATTTTTTCGACGCCGGTAAGACCGATCCAGTCCTGGGCGCCATATGCGCCGGCTTTGTCGAAGGGCTGATAATGCTCCACATAGTATTCTATCTCCGCGCGTGTAAGCTTCCGGAAAGTGACAAGCGTGGTGTCATCAAAGACGCGTTCCTTCTCACGAGAGAGAATGCAGACGCCGGTCATCACGGTATGTGTCCGTCCCGAGAGTGTTTCCAGCATGCGAATGGCATCGGCAGCATCCGCTGGTTTGTTGAGTACCCGACTGTCGAGGATAACGACAGTGTCGGCAGTAATGATGATCTCGTCGCCAATTCCCTTGCGAAAGTAAGATGCCTTCTTTGCCGCGAGATACGACGCCACTTTCTCGGGCGGCATATCGGCTGCGAATTGTTCATCGGTTTCAAACCGGCGAACGGTAAAAGTGTAGCCAGCCTGTTCCAGGAGTTGTTTTCGTCGTGGTGATCCCGAGGCAAGTACCAGGGGACGGTCGGGCTGGATCTTCATCAATCGCGCGTCTGTCGGTTTCTTCTCCATTTTTGTTGTGGCGAGCCGTGAGAAATCATGATCGGGCCGGGGGCTGCCGCGTCTTCTTCCACCCGTGTGACGGCCAGGACAGCAGCAAGCATGGCTTCTGTACGGTCATTGGAAGGAAGGGAAGCTGGCAAAAAATGCTTCTCAACGAAATGCGTATCAAAATTTCCACTTACAAATGCCTCGTGTTGCATTACAAACTTGCAAAAACCCAACGTGGTTTCTACGCCGGAAATACGGTACTCATCAATGGCTCTGATCATCCTGGCAATTGCTTCCTGTCGCGTAGCGCCATGACAAATGAGCTTCGCGATCAGCGGGTCGTAGTACACGGGTATTTCCATTCCTTCTTCAAAACCGTCATCCACGCGGACACCGTTGCCGTGCGGCCGGCGATAGGTGGTGAGACGTCCGGTATTGGGAAGAAAATTGTTAAATGGATCTTCAGCGTATACCCGCGCCTCGATAGCGTGTCCCCTCAGGGTTAAGTCATCCTGACGGAAGGATAGCGGTTTGCCCTGTGCGATTTCGATCTGCAGTTTCACCAGGTCCAAACCGGTAATGGCTTCGGTTACAGGGTGCTCCACCTGCAGGCGTGTGTTCATCTCGAGAAAATAGAACCGGTTGTTTTCATCAAGAAGGAATTCAACCGTGCCAGCGCCATAGTAGCCACACGCACGGGCTACGCGCACCGCGGCGTCACCCATTTCTTTTCGCAGTTCAGGAGTTAGAACGGACGACGGTGCCTCTTCAATGACTTTTTGATGGCGCCGCTGTACGGAACATTCGCGCTCAAAGAGATGAACGATGTTGCCGTGCATGTCTCCGAGAATCTGGAACTCTATATGTCTCGGCCTTCCGATGTATTTCTCAATGAATACTGATCCATCGCCAAAGGCAGATGCTGCTTCGCTCACTGCGCGCTCCATCTGCGATGGAAAGTCTTCCCCGCGTTCCACAATGCGCATCCCCTTGCCACCCCCGCCCGCTGCTGCCTTGAGCAGAATGGGATATCCTGTTTTGCGGGCGATGCGCTGGCCCGTGGCGATGTCTGATACTGGGTCGTTGGTGCCCGGCACCAGGGGGACCTGGTGATCGGCAGCCATCTTTTTCGCCGCCAGCTTGTTGCCCATGAGTCCTATGGACTGTGCCGAGGGTCCGATGAAAATGTGCCCCGACTCAACGACCCTGCGGGCAAAATGTTCGTTTTCGGACAAAAACCCATAACCCGGGTGGATGGCCTGGGCTCCACAGCGACGGGCGGCTTCGATAATGCGTTCGATGTTGAGGTAGGATTCCGACGAGGGTGGCGGGCCAACGCAATAAGCCTCATCGGCGAATCGGACGTGGGGGCTGAGGCGGTCGGCCTCGCTGTATACGGCAACGGTTCGGATGCCCATTTCCCGGGCCGAACGCATGACTCTGAGGGCGATTTCCCCCCGGTTGGCCACGAGAATCTTATGGATGTCAGTCATATAGGGCAATGCTAGCGATTAATTCGAATCTGCGCCAGAACTTACGTTGTGCCTGTATGGTACCCGCTTTTTCGCTATTTTGCGGCCGAGTTAACCAATTCCAGGAAAAATGGCAGACTTATTTGATAAGCTCCGCATGGAGGCCGGACCACTGGCCAAATATTCCCACTTGCCCGATGATTATTTCTTTTTCCCGAAACTCGAGGGCGAAATCGGCCCCCGGATGAAGTTCAATGGGCGTGAGGTGCTCGTGTGGAGCCTTAACAATTATCTCGGCTTAGCCAATCACCCAGAAGTACGCGAAGCGGATGCACGTGCTGCTCAGCAGTACGGTATGGCCTCGCCGATGGGCGCACGGATGATGTCGGGTAATTCTGATAATCACGTTGCGCTGGAGCGCGAACTGGCGGCATTCGTTTCGAAGGAGGATGCCATGCTCCTGAACTATGGTTATCAGGGTGTTGTGTCGATCATAGACGCGCTCGTAGACCGGAAGGACGTGATTGTGTACGACGCAGAATGCCACGCTTGTATTATCGATGGTGTGCGCCTTCACATGGGTAAGCGCTTTGTTTACGTTCATAACAATATGGAGAACCTGGAGAAGCAACTCCAGCGTGCTTCCAAGCTTGTGGAAGAGACGGGCGGTGCTATTCTCGTCATCACCGAGGGCGTGTTTGGTATGTCCGGTAAACAGGGCGACCTGAAGGGCGTGGCCGAACTGAAAAAGAAATACAATTTCCGATTGTTTGTCGACGATGCCCACGGCTTTGGAACGATGGGCAAGACCGGCGCCGGTACTGGCGAAGAGCAGGGCGTTCAGGATCAAATCGACATTTACTTCTCCACCTTCGCCAAGTCGATGGCAGGAATCGGTGCGTTCGTTGCCAGCGAGAAACGCATTATCAAATACCTCCGATACAGCGTGCGCTCACAGATCTACGCCAAGAGTCTTCCGATGGCGATGGTGCTTGGCGCGCTGAAGCGTCTGGAACTGCTTAAGACGCGTCCCGAGTTAAAAGACAATCTCTGGAGGATTGTAAGGGCGTTGCAGAGTGGTCTTCGCGATAGGGGATTCTATCTCGGCGACACGCAATCACCGGTAACACCCGTGCTCTTTAAAGGTGGAGTAGGCGAGGCTGCCAATATGGCAATGGACCTTCGTGAGAACTTCAATATTTTCTGCTCTGTGGTGATTTATCCTGTTGTGCCTAAGGATGTTATCATGTTCAGAATTATCCCTACAGCGGCGCATACCCTGGACGATGTGGAAGAGACGCTATCGGCGTTCTCAGCCCTCAAAAAGAAGCTGGATGATGGGTTTTATCGCAAGGAGGAGTTGGTGGCGGTGACTCGTCCCCGGTAAAAAAAGTGCCTAAAACGGTTGAATTTTTGGGCTTTTCTTTAAATTGGCAGTAGAAACTTAAATTTTCCATCTTAAATCCTTAAGGCAATGCAAAAATTTCAGGAACTCAAAAATCTCATAGCTTCACTGGAAAGTGACATTGATAAGTTCTATAACAAGGGCAACAGCGCTGCCGGTACCCGTGTTAGAAAAGGCATGCAGGAACTGAAAACCATTGCCCAAGCGATCCGGGCAGAAGTTCAGGAATTAAAGAACAAGGCCAGCTGATTGCGCTTATCGAGATTTTGAGTTTAGAATGAAGATATAAGAGGGATAGCTATACCAGCTATCCCTTTCTTTTTGATTTCGCGTAAGCCTGTGCAATTTTTTGCCGAAGCCCTTCTGAGGCTGGCGCCATCGGCAATCGTGTGTAGGGCGCGCAAATGCCCATTTCAGAAAGGAGCTGTTTCACACCTGTTGGATTTCCTTCCGCATACATCAGCGGATTGATCTCCAGAAGGCGGAATTGTTCGCGGCTGGCCTTATCAAACTGGCCCTCAAACGCATATTTCTTCATGCGCGCAAATATTCCCGGAAAGGCATTCGCGAGAACCGATATTACGCCGCGCGCACCAATGCTGTAAAGCGGCACCGTCATCATGTCGTCGCCCGAGAGCAAAAGGAAATCCTTAGGCTTTCTGTGGGCGATCTGCATGCATTGCTCCAGGTTCCCTGACGCTTCCTTAACTCCGGCAATCTTCGGATGTTCGGCCAGCCGAAGCATGGTATCCGCAGTAATGTTCGTGCCGGTACGACCCGGAATATTGTAAATGATAACCGGGACGGGTGACGCATCAGCAATTGCCGTGAAATGCAGCACAATGCCTTCCTGCGAGGGCTTGTTGTAATACGGGCACACCGAAAGGATCGCGTCAACACCGGTGAAGTCCGTTGCTTCGATGTCCTCCAGTACGTGGCGCGTATCATTGCCACCTATGCCGAACATCACGGGAAGCTTGTTGGGGTTGTTCTCCAGGACAAAGCGGAGCACTTCATTTTTTTCATCACGTGAGAGTGTAGCGGATTCGCCTGTTGTTCCCATCACGACGAAATAATCGACGCCGCCGTTCGCCGTATGGCGCAGCAATTTTTTTAGGCTCTTGTAATCTATCGCCCCATTTTCTTCAAAAGGTGTCACCAGGGCCACCCCGGTTCCGACAAGCTTTTTCATCGGGTTATCGCAATCGCGTTGTGTATTTGTACAAACTTTCCATTAGCTCGTGCGTGCCGCCCTTGCTTTCAACCATGAACTCGAAAAACGGCTCTCCGGTTTCCCAATAATGGCCGAGACGGCATTTTGCTTTGCACCGCGCCAGCAAATTAAGAATTAAGGGATTCGGATCGGTGTCCAAATAGAAAAGATAATCAAACTCAATATTGGCGAATTTCAGAGCGAGGGGAGAGGTGACGTTTCCCCACAAGTTGAAGTCCTTCTTCGTAAAAAAGTCGAACAGGAATTCATAGTTCTGTTTGTCATCTGGAAGAAAACACAACACCGTCACCTTCTTGCCATCCTTTTCAAGTCTCTTCACAAGGTCCTTGATATTATTGTGCTTCTGTTTGTCTTCCACCGTAAACAGGATGCCCACCTTTTGCGCTTCTGCATACGGAAGACAGGTGCGCACAGACTTGTTCTTCCTCAGATGACTGTTAGTACTGATTTGCAGAAAGTTAAACATCCCGAAGTATACTCAATTTCCCTTTAAGAGCGACTCGAACTCCGCTTCAGTGATGATCGTGACGCCGTTTTTTCTGGCCTTTTCAAGCTTGGCCGGCCCCATGTTCTCGCCAGCAAGAAGGTAATCCAATTTGCCAGACACCGACGACAGCACACGGCCTCCATTGCTTACTATTATTTCCTTGAGTTCATCGCGCTCGTATTTCTGGAAAACGCCTGATATGACGAAAGATTTGTTGTTCAATTTGTTGCTGACCTGCTTAACGGTCTTCTCATCAACGGCAAACGACAGCCCCGCCTTCTTCAACCGTTCAATTTCCCGGATATTCTCCGGATCCCTGAAAAACGCCCAGATGCTTTGGGCGATCTTTTCACCTACCTCCGGTGCGGTAAGTAATTCCTCCACGCTTGCGTTCGCAAGGTTGTCAATGTTCTTGAAATGACGGGCAAGCTTTGCCGCAACAGTCTGACCGACGTACCGAATGCCCAGCGCAAAAAGCACGTTCGCAAATGGCGCGCTCTTCGAAGCCTCAATACCCTTCAACACATTCTGCGTAGACAGCTCCTTGAAGCCTTCCAGCTTCATAATGTCATCGCGGGTGAGGTCGTAGAGATCGGCAGGACTCTTCACCAAACCAAGACGATACAATTGCTCTATCGTCTTTTCACCCAACGAATCAATGTCCATCGCCCTCCGTTGGATAAAATGCTCGATGCGCCCTGTAATTTGAGGCGGGCATCCCGTGGTGTTCGGACAGTAGTGGGCAGCTTCACCTTCCCGCCGAATAAGGGGCGTTCCACATTCGGGACAGTTGGTGATGTAGGTTATGGGCCGAGCGTCAGGAGAACGCCTTGCGAGGTCAACACCCGTTACCTTCGGTATGATCTCGCCGCCTTTCTCGACGAAGACATAGTCTCCTTCGCGCAGGTCAAGACGCGCGATCTCATTCGCATTGTGAAGTGATGCACGCTTTACGGTTGTACCGGAAAGGAAGATCGGCTCAAGTTCCGCCACCGGCGTGATGGCGCCCGTTCTTCCCACCTGATACGTGATGCTCTTGAGTTTCGTGCTCTGACTTTCAGGCTTATACTTGTATGCGATGGCCCACCGTGGGCTTTTCGCAGTGTATCCCAACCGTTCCTGCTGGCTGAGGCTGTTGATCTTGATGACCACACCATCGGTTTCCAGAGGAAGCGACATCCTTTTGGTTTCCCACTCATCAATGTAATCAAATACCTCCTTTAACGTGGAGCACTTCCGATAGGTGGGGGATACATTGAATCGCCACTTCTCAAGAAGGTGTATACCCTCTTCGTGGCTTTCGATATCAAGATCATCACCCAGTAGTGAGTACACGTAACAATCCAGCTTGCGGCGTGCCACTTCCGCTGAATCCTGCATCTTCAATGTACCGGATGCCGTATTCCGCGCGTTGGCGTAACGCTCCTCGCCGATGTCTTCGCGTTCACGATTGAGTGCTTCAAAAACTTTTCGGGGAAGAAAGACTTCACCGCGCACTTCGAACAATGGCGGGATGTCACCTTTTACCGTCAGCGGTATGTTGCGGATCGTCTTAATGTTGACCGTGACATCGTCACCTCTCACTCCATCACCACGCGTTGCACCGCGTACGAGGCGACCGTTTTCATACGTCAAACTTATTGAGACGCCGTCGAACTTCAGTTCACAGAAATATTCATATGGTTCACCCTCTAGAGCCCGTTGTATACGACCATCAAACTCCTCCAGTTCCTCCCTGCTGTACGTGTTACCCAGCGACAGCATGGGATACCGGTGATAGACCGTCGCAAATTCTTTCGTAATGGTTCCTCCAACGCGCTGAGTGGGAGAGTCCGGGCTCTTGAATTGAGGGAATTGTTCTTCGAGAGCGACGAGCTTGGCAAGCAGCTGGTCGAATTCGTAGTCGCTGATCTCCGTCCGGTGTTGCTGGTAGTATAACTCGTTGTGCCTGTTTATCTCCTCAGTGAGTCTCTTGATTTCCCGGGCAGCCTGTTCAGCGGTCATCGTAGTGAAATATGCGCTCTAAAGTTAAAATGAAAACGACATTTTGGAAAGGTAAGGGGTTCGCCTATTGCCCGCCCGAAACGATCAGAAAATTGTTGTCAGGCGTCACATCCGCCAGGGCGCCGGAGGGATCAATGTCGATCCGGGCAACCTGCTTGCCGGGATGCGTCAACTCCAATGAATAATTGGGATTGACCCAGTCCCACGTGGGCGCAACGTGCCACGACGGAGCTACGGGTTTGACTGCAACGGTTTCGTTGAGGGGAATATGAACCATCTGTTCAGAGCCGTCGCTGTAGGTCACCTTGAGATCGATCGGCATTGGAAGTTCACCTTTGCGCGTGAGGCGAATGATGGAACGCCCTGCATTGGCCTCGATGCCCTGCACGATGTAATCGATTTGCTTCTTTGTGTTAGTCCACAAATTGAGATGCCACTTCAACTGCATGCCTGACGCCTTTTCCATGACGCGGATGAAGTCCAGGGGCTCGGGATGGCGGAACTTCCAGGTGGCAAAATAGGCTCGCATGCCTTTCCGAAAGTTCTCGTCACCGACTATATACTTCAGGTGTCGTAACAGAATGCATCCTTTAAAATAGGCTGCCACCCTGTACGCATCATTGATCGTGAAGAAATCCGCCCATTGTTCCATGGGCTCTTCCTTGCCACCACGGGCAAGCGTTCGGTATCCTTCGTACACGCGACTATGCGGGTCTGCATCGCCCAGAATCGCACCCTTCGCCTCGTTCTGATAGTACTGCGCAAATCCTTCGTCCATCCACGCATGTGTCGCTTCGTTGTTGGCAAGCACTCCCTGGAACCACGCGTGCGCGGCTTCATGGTAGACTGTACTGATCGTGCTGGCGGGCCGGCCTTCACCCACCACAAGCGTACACATAGCGTATTCCATGCCCCCATCGCCACCCTGTATCACAGAGTAAGTCTCGTACGGATATGGACCAACGTGCTCATTCATGAACTGAAAGAAGCGCACCGTCAACTCAGGGAGACTTTCCCAAACCTTTGTTCTGGAATTTGGCTGATAGAAGAAGTGGAGTTCCGGTCCATCCGGCACCTTTGTCCGAAGGTGTTTGTAGTCAGGATCAGCAGCCCAGGCAAAGTCGTGGACGTTGCTCGCCCGAAAACGCCAGGTGAGCGTGGGGCGATTGTTTTTTATCGCTTTGCCGGAAGATCCATAGCCGTGTCCTATAGAGTCAGCGTTCACCAGGACGCCGGTACCCGCTACTGTGTAGCGCGAGTCGAGCGTGATGTTTACCTGGTAGTCACCCCATACTGCGTGAAACTCGCGGGCAACGTAGGGGTTGAGATGCCATCCCGCGTGGTCATACTCCGCAAGTTTTGGATACCATTGCGTCATGGAATAGTCGATGCCCTCATTATTGTGGCGGCCGGACCGACGAATCTGAACAGGTACCTGCGCTTCAAACTGCATCTCGAACACAGTTTGTGAGCGAGGAAGAAGGGGTTTAGCGAGTTGAACCTCCAACAGCGTACCATACTCACGCGTCGTGACCGCTGCTCCATCCTGCGTCAACGACCGAACCTTTTGATACCCGATTTCGTCCGGCTGAAGCTTGGAAATCCGGTCTCCAATCCTGGGATCCGGATCGTCAATGTACCGGGAGCGAACATCCATCATGCTGCCAGGCTGAAAAGCGTTGAAGTAGAGGTGATAGTAAACTTTCGTCAGCGTGTCAGGCGAATTGTTGTGATAAACCAGTTTCTGCGTTCCCCTGAGAATATGCGTCTTCACATCCAGCGTGACGTTCATGGTATAGTCCGCACGCTGTTGCCATCGATATTCCTGTGCAAAAAGATTATTTCCAATAGTTAAAATAATGCCTATTAAGACACAGACCTTCAAGTAATTATTACCATCCATCGCAACCGGCTATAAGAGGACAAAATATGGAAACCCGGGGTAAGGTGCAAAGAAATGTGATGTGGCGGGGGGGGGGGGGGGGGTTTTTTTTTTTGTGTTTGTGATTTTTGTTTTTGTGTTTTGGTGGGTGGGTTGAGGGAAAGTTAAAATTGTTTGTGTAGTTTGGGGAGGGTGAACGCTGCGTGTGAGGGGCCGAG
>QGUY01000077.1 GCA_003242315.1 Bacteroidota bacterium | reverse complement strand
CCGCAGGGACGGTCATGTCCTCCCGGTTAATGTTAACCAGCAGGTCATGAATGCTCATGTCCTCAAGATGATCGTAGTGCGACGAGGATTCAGTAGTCGAAACCATAGTTATTCGGGATTGTGTGCTGCCCCGGTGCAAATATACGGTGAACGCGGCAAAGGGCTGCTACCGCGAACGCGTGGTGAGGTCCGGCTGGTGATACAGCGTCAGACCGGCAATCGGGCCCTCAAGAATGTTCCGAACGGTAATTCCCTTGTCGTTCGCCACCTGGCGCAGGATGTCACTGAAATAAAACGCAATTGACCCTGTGAAGTGCACGGGGTAGTTGCGGTAGTTTTCGTACCGCATTACGTTGTTCTCATAAAACTCCTCAAAGCTGGAGTACACGAGCTTATAGCAGTAGGGATCGTCGAGATGTTGAAACACAAATCGGGTAAAGCTTGCCAGGAACGCGCTGGGCTTTTCGCGCTGATACACGTGTTCGAGTATTTCTTCGCGGTGGAAGGGATAGCGCTGCCTGAACTGTTCCGCGAGGGCGGCGGGCATGTTCTCCCGGAGGTAGTCAACTATGATGCGCTTGCCGATATACGCCCCCGAACCTTCATCGGCGAGTATCCAACCCAGATTGGCAACATTGTGGACGATTTTCTCACCATCATAGAGGCAGGAGTTTGACCCTGTTCCCATAATGCAGGCTATGCCCGGTTCATGGCCACATAGGGCACGGGCCGCAGCCAGCAGGTCCCAACCGATTTCGATTTCGGCATCAGGAAAGAATTCCCGGAATGCTTCCTGAACGGTATCCTGATTCTTTTGTGATGACACACCGGCTCCATAAAAGAAGATCTTCTCGACGCGGTCTGTGACGAATGGCAGCACCACGTCGGTAATTGTTTTTCTAAGGTCTTCGATCGGCTGGTAATACGGATTGAAGCCGGGCCCATTGGCCTGGCCGATTGCCCCGTCGTTATGCAGAAACCTCCAGTCTATTTTGGAGCCTCCGCTGTCAGCAATAATTATCATCAGGGTCCTGAACTGGTAAACGCAGTACGATTTACTACATTCTCCCCAAGAAATCCAAAACACACACAACCCAAACGCCAAAATTCGATTTGATCGTATTAATCGAGTCGACCGACTATGGAAAAGCGTTCAAATACACGCTCAGTGTGCGGCGCGTCAGGCAGTTCCTCGGTCAAGTCCTGTCCCGCCCAATGCTCATAATGATGGCCGTTCCGCCACAGCCGTGAGGACGTGACATCGTAAATGACGCCCTTGTATGCAATCCAGATTTCAGGCCGATCCTGGCCGTTGCGAAGGGCAAGCTGCCGACGGCTGTAGACAGGCACCTGGTCGTTCGTCATGCGGAACTGACGAGCTGGTTATGGTCTTTGATGATGGTATACAAGAACTTTACAGGCGGCAGGTCGGACTCAATCCCGAGGAGCGATTTCACTTTCTCGGTGAGCAGCGTGGCAGGAACGGCGTTTCCAGTGTCACGATTGACTTCGAGCGCCTCGTAAATGACCTCCAGATCGCTATCGTTGAGTTGAGCTGCCTGAGGAAAGGTTGGCTCATAACCTTCTTCGGCACTGGCGAAAACGTTAGCGGAGCGCGTTGCTTCTGCAGGCACGAGCTTGACAACCGAGGTACCCGCCGCGATGTCACCCAATCGTTGACCTCTGCCATTAGCGGCAATCGTGACGATTGCGAGCGCACCGCGAAGGAGGAAGACTTCAACGAGTCGAAACAACCAGCGCATCAGGTATCCCCCAATGGTAGGCGATGAGCCATCAAGATTGACAACCTTGATGCGCATTTGCCTCTTGCCCGGCGTTTGCCCGTTCATCAGTATTTCAAAAACGGGATGATACAGAAAAAAAGGTACCGTGATGATCAGGATATTTACGGTGGTTGAAAAGGTGTACTCCCGGAGGATGAAATAGCAGACGAAATTGTATGCAGTGAGAATGATTGAGTCTATGAGAAACGCAAGCATGCGATCGCCCAGGCTTGCAACCGGATACTCAATGAATACATTCTGTGTCGTGCGGACCCGGATGGTTTCCATTTAACTTTCTAAATTAGGGGCTTTAACATCGTTCCAGAACTCAATTTACCAAGTAATTCCTCAAAGAAAATGAAATTCACGCCGCTCATCTTACTTCTGTCGCTGCTTTTGGTCGGATGCTCAAAACCTACCGGACAGGAAACGAACGAAACCGCTCCAGTGCTCACAGAAGAGCAGCTGCGTGAACAAGCTGATTCTCTGGCTCAGGCATTGATTATTGCTGATACGCACGTCGACCTTCCCTACCGCCTCGTTGAACAAAAGATAAAACCGACGGGTGATGGTCTGAATGTCATACTGTCAACACGCGAGGGCGACTTCGACTATGAACGCGCCAGGAAAGGTGGCCTCGATGCTCCTTTCATGTCTATCTATATTCCCGCGTCATATCAGAACAAACCCGACTTTGGCAAGGCACTGGCCGATTCGCTCATCGACATGGTTCGCCAGATCACAATCGGACTTCCCGACAAATTCGCGCTTGCGCTGACTCCTGATGACATCGAGAAGAATACTGCGGAAGGAAAGATTTCCCTTCCCATGGGTATGGAAAACGGAGCGCCCATTGGCCGATCGCTTGAAAACATCAAATACTTTTACGATCGCGGCATACGGTATATCACACTTACGCACTCCAGGGACAACCAAATCTGCGACTCCTCTTACGATACCAAGCACACCTGGAACGGGTTGAGTCCCTTCGGTGTGGAGGTGGTTAAAGAAATGAATCGTGTGGGCATTATGATTGATATCTCACACGTATCCGACAGCGCATTTTATGATGTTATTGCCGTGACGAGCGCCCCGGTCATCGCTTCTCACTCATCCTGTCGCCATTTCACGCCTGGCTTTGAACGCAACATGTCGGATGACATGATCCGCGCCCTTGCACGCAACGGCGGTGTTATCCAGATCAACTTCGGTGCGACGTTCGTTGATTCGGTTGCCCGGAAGAACGAAGCCATCCTTGACAATGTGATGGCCGAACTCAAGCGTCAGAAGCTCACTTCACGTGATCCGGAAGCACAGCCGATCATTGAAGCTTCGGGCAAGACAGCAAATGAGTTGTACTCGGATGTTCAGCGCGTCGCCGATCACATTGATCACGTTGTAGCCTTGGTAGGCGTTGACCACGTGGGCATCGGTTCCGACTATGATGGCGTTGACGACTCCCTGCCCGTTGGATTAAAAGACGTCAGCCAATATCCTAATCTGATCCTGGAATTGCTGAAACGCGGATACAGTCACACCGACATCCAAAAAATTTGCTACGGCAACATTGCGCGCGTCTGGAATGCCGTAATTCAGCAATCGCAGGGAAAATAGTACATGGCAAGGCGCTCCCTTACAGTAGCTTGGCGAAGAAGTGTTATTTTGTCATTCCTAAAAATGACTCCTTGTGCGCGAGGCTGCTTTCATAAAACTGAACCAGGACCGCTGGAAAGGAATTGAAAAGGCCCTTGAGCCGGGCAAGCCGGTTTCACCGGACAGGCTCGCTGAAATGTTCATCCAACTGACTGATGACCTCGCCTTCGCGAGAACGCAGTATCCTTCCAGCCGCACGACAACCTATCTCAACAACCTTGTTTCGCGAATCCACCTCGAGATCTATCGAAACAAACGGGAACGGAGCAACCGAATCATTAACTTCTGGAAGTACGAAGTGCCCTCTGTCATGTGGGAGGTTCGGAAACCTCTGCTCTACTCCCTCATCATTTTTCTCACAGCCGGCCTTATCGGGACGGTTTCATCGCTGTATGATGACACCTTTGTCCGACTCATCCTGGGAGACTGGTACGTCAACATGACGATGGAGAATATCAAGGAAGGTAAACCGACTGGTGTTTACGCGAGCGACAACGCGTGGGACATGTTCCTGTACATCACGTTTAACAACATTATGGTATCGTTCCGGGTGTTCATTCTCGGCGTGTTCACGTCAGTCGTCACCGGACTGATGCTCTTTTATAATGGAGTGATGCTGGGGGCATTCTTTACGATGTTTTACAAGGAAAGCGTACTCCTCCACGCAGCGCCAGTGGTGATGCTCCACGGCACCATCGAATTAAGCGCTATTGTCGTCGCAGGTGCTGCGGGAATCGTGATGGGCAACGGCATATTGTTTCCCGGAACGTATTCGAGATTTGAGTCGTTCAGACGTGGAGCGTTCAAGGGAC
Source organism: Bacteroidota bacterium (assembly GCA_003242315.1). GTDB lineage: Bacteria > Bacteroidota > Bacteroidia > Cytophagales > Cyclobacteriaceae > ZC4RG29. The sequence continues at coordinate 10,768 of QGUY01000077.1, read as the reverse complement.
TTAAGATCGTGTTAGGACTGCTACCGTTTTTTATCGTAGCGGGCTTCATTGAATCTTTCATCACCCGATATGCCGATATGCATTGGAGCTTCAAGCTTGTTATCCTTCTGGGGTCCGCATTCGTTATGATGTACTATTTTGTAATCTATCCACGGCAGCTTTCCAGGAATGCAATATCAAACACCAATTGATTTTAGAGCGGCGCGCGACTTCGGCGGGGTCATGAACATGACTTACCGATTCATACGCGAAAACATCAAAGGACTCGGCAAGAGCCTCCTGTTTTTTGCCGCGCCTGCGGTGCTTCTCGCCAGCGTATTCTATCATGAAATTGTCACCCGGATGCTCAAGCTATCCACTTCCCCGTATGATAGCTCACCTTTCGGTGTTGACGAGTATTTTACTTCCATAAATTTCTGGATTTCCTTACTGGCCGCGTTAGTGTTCATGCTTATCGGCGGTGTATTCACGGTTACGACAACTCACGCCTATATCCTCAAGTATCGTGAAAAACCGGACGCACCTGTCGACCTGGGTGAGGTTTGGAAGAAATCGCGAAGCCTCTTCTGGAAGACTTTCGGTGCTATGTTCCTTTACCATGTGGGCGCATCCATGGCATTGGGAATGCTCATGATCCCTGTAGCCATCCTCATCGTTGTCACGAACATGATCAGTCCGCTGCTCTCCGGTCTTTCCATGTTGCTGTATTATGCCGCCTTGTTCATACTATGCATCTACTTCGCAATGATTTTCTTCATCTGCAACAAGGAAGGCATCGGTTTTTTTGCCGGCCTCAGCCGGCTGACAAAGCTTACTAAAGGAAAATTCTGGAGTACGGTAGGCGTAGGAGCCATCAACGTTTACATTCAGATAGTGTTTTCGGCCTTGTTCATGATCCCATGGTATGTTTTCCTGTTTTTATACCAACTTCACGACGTAGCTACCTTATTCGGTCACACCGCATCGTCACCATCGTTTTGGCACGAGGCGATCGGAACGGTGCTCTTTATGATCAATATGCTGGCAGGCACCCTGCTTTCCGCGCTGCCGCTTACTGCGTTAGCAGTACAGTACTACAGCTTGTCTGAAAGGCAGGAGTCCAAGGGACTGCTTTCGCGTATCGAGAACTTCGGTCAACAGCTTCAAGTGGCGAGTCAGCATGAGGACTATTAAAATCCCCTTTTGCGTTGGTCTCATGATTTGCCTTCTGGCTGGCCTCCCGCTTATCGCCAGCGCCGGAACCACCCAGGAAACTCCCTTAATCACCACACAGGAAGCTTTCGATTCGTACAGGTCGTACTACCGGAATTACGATTCATCCTCAGTAGATGTGCGGCGATACAATGAAGATAAGATCGCCCGCCTCAAGGAAGACCCGGAACTCAGCTATGGATACACGCGTGCACCCATGACACTGTGGGATGCCTTTTGGCTGTGGGTTGCGCATCAACTACAGGGCCTTTTCAAGGATCGCGGAGTCTCACCCGAATGGGATCGGCTGATCCTGTTTGTACTGTTTACTTCAGCCCTGGTGTATGTGATCATTCGGTTGCTGAAAATCAACAGCCTGAAGATTTTCTATGGGGAGAAAGAACAGAAACCCCTGGAACACGCCGTCGCCGAGGAGAATATTCACGAAATGGACTTCGAAACGCTCGTGAAGGAAGCAACAACTGCAGGAAATTATCGTCTCGCGGTACGCTTGTTGTACCTCTGGGCGCTTAAGCTGCTCACCGATGCAAACCACGTGACGTGGGTACCCGGTAAAACGAATTACGACTACCTCCGTGAGATAAAAAGTTCCGATCTGAAGAACGGATTTCGTCAGCTGAGCTATTATTTCGAATACGCGTGGTACGGTAATTTTTCCGTTACACCCGAACTGTTCAAGAAGGTTAGCGGGCTTTTTAACGACTGGAAAACGACGGTCTAAGTGAAAAAGGAACTGAAATACCTGCTTCTGCTTGGAGTTGCCGCGCTGATCTATCTCCTCTTCAAACTATTTGCGCCCCGCGATTACGACTGGACCGTCACTTTTAACATCCACGACAAGAACCCTTTTGGAGGATACGTCCTCAACGAACTTATCAACGACGTCTTCCCGGAAAATCGGATTCTGCATTCCTATCGCACGATCTATGAACTCTATGATACCATAGATGCGCCCGTAAACTTCCTCAGTCTCTCATCGTACCTTCATATGGCAAAGGAGGACACCGAGGCGCTCCTCGCCAATGTATATGAAGGTGGTAACGCGTTTATTTCAACAGAATGGATCTACGGACCGCTTGCCGATACGCTCTCGATTGAATTCAGCGACTACTACTGGGACGGCAACTTTTCTTTTAACATAAACAAAGAAGATACAGCTGCGCTCGTCTTCACCAATCCGGCGTTGCACAGCCCCTCCGAATTTAGATTTCCCCGAAATACTATTCGGCATTATGTACAGGAGTTCGACACGCTAAAAAGCAGGGTGATCGCTACGAACGACCTCGGTCTTCCTGTTACAGTGAGCATCCCCTGGGGTAAAGGTCGCGTGATTATCAACAGCACGCCAATGGCCTTTACCAATGCGTACATACTTTTGGGCGAGAATCCGGATTTCACCGCCCTGTCGCTTTCCCTGTTGCCAAAAGCTGATTTGATCTGGACGGAGTATTATCACCTCGGTCGCGCGGAAGTCGAGACACCGCTACGGTTCATCCTCACCACAGAACCGTTGCGGTGGGCGTACTATCTCACAATCGGCGCAATACTGCTGTTCATGTTTTTCGAGGCGAAGCGCAAGCAGCGCATCATCCCCGTGATTAAGCCGCTGACCAACACAAGCGTGGAGTTTGTGACGACAATTGGCAACCTGTACTTTCAGAACGGCGATCACAAGGACATAGCGGAAAAACGAATCGCATATTTCCTGGAGCGCATACGAACAAAGTACTGGTTAAACACTCAAAGACTTGATGAGGAGTTTATGATGTCTCTGGCCCGTCGCAGCGGGACCGCTCCGGAAATCGCGTACGAAATTTTTTCACAGGTGCGGCATGTTCAATCGCGAAGCACCATTAGCGCCGAGGAACTTAGGGCCCTGAATCAGGCGCTGGAAAAATTTGAAATACAAACTGGAACTAACCACAAACCATAGCTTTACCATACCCTCACCTCATGGAAGATAACACATTTGAAACCCGAGTAGACCTTACCGCGCTTCGCGATAGCGTTGAGAAGATCCGAAGCGAAGTTGGAAAGGTAATCGTTGGCCAGGACGAAATGATCACACTACTCATTACAGCAATCCTCGCCGATGGTCACGTACTTATTGAAGGCGTGCCTGGCGTTGCGAAGACGTTAACTGCGCGACTGATGGCCAGCGTCATCTCTGTGAACTTTTCGCGGATACAATTTACGCCCGACCTAATGCCTTCGGATGTACTGGGAACGTCTGTTTACAACCTCAAGACATCCGCGTTTGAGTTCAAGGCGGGACCAATATTCTCCAACATAGTCCTCATTGACGAAATCAACCGCGCGCCTGCCAAGACCCAGGCTGCGCTGTTTGAAGTAATGGAAGAGCGGCAGGTAACGGTCGATGGCCATACGTACCCTATGGAAACACCCTACATGGTCATCGCCACACAAAACCCGGTCGAGCATGAAGGTACTTACCGACTTCCTGAAGCCGAACTCGACCGCTTCCTGTTCAAGATTGCAGTCCAGTATCCCACCATGGATCAGGAAGTCGACATTCTGCGGGGTCATCAGGAACGCAAAGGCCAGATGCCCACCGGAAAGGTGTCACGCGTACTTACCCCTCAGGAGATTGCAGCGTACCGCGCGAAGGTGCACGAGGTGTACTGCGAAGATCACTTGTTCCGCTACATTGCCGGTATTATTCATGAGACTCGCAATAGTCCTGCACTGTTCCTCGGTGCGTCACCACGCGCCTCGGTGGCCATCCTCAACAGCGCGAAAGCATTTGCAGCGGTCAGCGGCCGGGATTTCATCACACCCGAGGACATCCGATACGTTGCCATTCCTGCCCTACGCCATCGCGTGATTCTCACACCCGACAAGGAAATGGAAGGGGTAACCAGTGACGAGGTTCTCAAACAGATCATGGAAAAGGTGGAAGTTCCCCGCTAACATGCAGGTGCTGCGAAGTCTCTATATCAATAACCGTTTTTTCCAGTGCGTTGGCGTGCTGGTCGCGATGTTCGTGACTTCGTTTATTTTCCCTTCGCTTATCCTGATTCCTAAGATTCTCTTCTTCCTTTTCGTTTCAGTCGCCATTGCTGACATCATCGTACTATATCGGGTCAAGAAAGGAATACACGCTGTTCGTTTCGTACCGGAGAAGCTCTCGAATGGCGACGAAAACGAGATTCGAATTTTCCTGGAAAACTTTTATCCGTTTCGCGTAAGCCTTAACGTCATCGATGAGATTCCCCACCAGTTTCAGCGTCGTGACGTCAATTTCAAATTGCAATTGGCACCGCGCACAACGTCCACCATCAGTTATACCCTGCGACCTGTAAAAAGAGGCGAGTACCATTTTGGAGTCGTCAACGTCTTCGTAAGCTCACCACTCGGACTGTTTCGAAGACGCTACAAGATGGGAAGCGAGGTAATGGTGCCAGTGTATCCCTCATTTATCCAGATGCGGAGGTACGAATTGCTGGCGATTTCAGACCGCCTTACGGAAACCGGCATTAAAAAGATTCGGCGTCTGGGGCACAATATGGAGTTCGAACAGATTAAGGAGTACGTGACAGGTGACGACTTCAGGACCATAAACTGGAAGGCCACCGCACGTAAGTCGACGCTCATGGTGAATCACTACCAGGACGAGCGCTCGCAACAGGTTTACTCGTTAATCGACAAGGGACGGGTGATGCAGATGCCTTTCAATGGTATGAGTCTTCTGGACTATGCGATAAACGCCAGCCTCGTGATTTCCAACATTGCGATCAGAAAGTCTGACAAGGCAGGCATAATTACTTTTCAGGATAAAATCGGCACCACGCTCGCAGCAGGTAAGCAAGGGAAACAGATGACGCAGATTATGGAGGTGTTGTACAACCAGAAGACGGCCTTCCGTGAATCGGATTTTTCCGCCCTCTTCACACACGTGCGTCGTAAGATCAATCAGCGAAGCCTGCTGCTACTATTCACAAATTTTGAATCGATTTTTGGCTTACAGCGACAACTTCCCTTCATCCGAAAGCTCGCACACCATCACCTGGTCGTTGTGATCTTCTTCGAGAACACAGAGATCTCACAAATGGTAGAAGAACCTGCTACTTCAGTGCGGGGCATTTACTACAAGACCATCGCAGAGAAATTCATTTACGAAAAGAAATTGATCGTTAAAGAGCTTAACAAGAGTGGAATACAAGCGTTGTTGACGAGTCCTGACCGCCTGACTGTTGACACGATAAACAAGTACCTGGAGCTGAAAGCCAGGGGCATGATTTGATACTACCTGATGAGCGGAAGGGATGAAGAACGACCGCTATGCACTGAAACGATCACGCGGACGTTCGTCTTAGCCCGATACCGAATCAAAATTTTGACATAGCTGCAACCTGCTCGCCGGTCAAAGGCTGACCTTCATGGACCACAATCCTGTAACGAAAGGTTACGGATTCGCCTGACTTGAGTTTAAGGTTCAGTGTTTCCTTCCCTTTGCTGAACACTTCCTGACCCAGGGGATTAACTGCGAACAGACCATAGCCACGCGCGTGCCAGTACGCAGGGTACCCGGGATTTTTCGGATGATCGATGATAGTGATTGACACATCGCGTCCATCTTTCCGGCCGGCGAGCGTCACCCACTTCGCACGTGTTGACCACACCTCGTTACCGCGTATGCCTTCACTGCTCAGATAGTCGCCCGTCGCAGGCACAAACTCCGCCACGTTTCCTTCCGTAATGTTGCCGTTCGCATCAACGTACTTCGCTGTTTCCTCAGACGGAAGTTCCAATTCACGCGCTACGCGTATGGCAAGAAATCCATCCTTTACATCCTTAAATGTCACCTCCGTATCTGGAGCCGGCCGCAGGGTGCTGGCACGATCGATGATGAAATCATTGTCATCCACCATAAAATTGTAGGTGGTCGTCTCAATCAGCAGAAGCTTATCATAATGGTCCCTCCACAAGGCCTCAACCTCCAGCGTTGCCTTCCTTTCGGATGCTTTTCTTGAGACGACTTTGTCATGGTAGATCGTGCCATAGCGCGGCCTTCGCTCATACGGTATCGCTGTTGAGTTATTCCAGAAATCGAGACCGTTTACACTCTCATAGTTCATCCACAATCCAATGTGGTGCGGATGATCCACCCGCTCACCAGCCCTGGGCTCCAATGGGTACCCTCGCGTGACTGTGATGCCGGACACTGTCTTAACCGGAAACAATACCGGCTTCATTACTGAGTCGAAGTAGCAATAAGCAGTGAGCAGCTTCCCGTCATACAGGATATCGATCTTCTTTTCGCGGGGCTTGTCTACGAAAGAAAATCCTGGCTTCTGTGCGCGCGCAGGATTACTGCTGGTCGCAACCAGAGCGACGAGCAAAGTATAAATCGCGCCACGCCACATCAGTATTTAAAGGGCTTTCCTCCTACCATGACTTCCTGTGTTGCCTCGTCGAAGGTAGCCTTCATTCCCGTGTGGGATGCTGCCGTAGTCATGATACACGCGATGGAGTGCGCGTAACCTGCTTCAACCGGTGCGTTGGGTTCCTTACGGCTTCGCACACATTCCATCCAGTTCCTCATGTGGCTCGAAGTAAGCGGATCCGCTCCCGTGTTGGCAGAAGCGACAACTGTTTCCTTCACTTTAGTCAGATCCACCGTTGGCAGCAAATTAGCTTCCATGTTCATCGCCTTCGCATGGCGTTCTGAAAGACCGCCCTTTGGCGTTACCATGTTGGTGTTGAGATTTAATTCGCCGCCATTCGAGTAATATATTTCTGAAGGATTTTCTTCACCGTTGTGCATTCGCGAAAGGAATACAACCTGAAATCCTGACGATGGATCATCCGCCGGGCCATAGTCAAACGCGGCTGTGATGGTATCCCAATTTTTGCGTCCATCCTTCCATTGGTAGATTCCTCCGTTCGCAACAACGCTGCGCGGATGATTCAGTCCTGTGAACCAGTGTACCGTATCGATCTGGTGACACATCCATTGTCCCGGCAATCCCGACGAGTAAGGCCAGAACAGCCGGAACTCGAGGTGCTTGCGGGCGTCAAATGGTTCATAGGGTCGATTCATTAGGAATCTTTTCCAGTCGGTGTCCTGCTCCTTCATTTTCTTCACAAGCTCAACCCTCCTCCAGCGTCCCGGCTGGTTGACATTCCAGGTCAGTTCCACCATCGTGATGTTACCGAACTTGCCTGAACGGATGAATTCATTAGCAGCATGGTAGTTACTGCCACTACGTCGTTGCGATCCGATCTGCACGATCTTTTTTGTTTCGCGTACTGCCTTGAGTGCAACACGCGCGTCATCCATGGTTTCAGCGAACGGTTTCTCGACGTAAGCGTCACATCCCGCACGTACGGCTTCAGCACAGTGCAGCGCATGCTGAAAGTCGGCCGTGCTGATAATCACGGCATCAAGATCCTTCATCGAGTACAACTCATCGTTGTTGACGCACGCTTTGATATCATGACCGATCTTTTCCTTGATTTCGGCATATCCTTGTTCGCGCTTATACTTCCAGATATCCGAAACTGCGATCATGTCGAAGTTCAGCTCTTTATTATGATGCAGAAAGCTGGGAAGCAGGGAACTGCGGAAGCGATCGGAGTAACCCACAACGCCGACATTCACGCGATCGTTCGCGCCAAGTATGCGAGCGTAACTTTGTGGACTAAACGCCATCGCACCGAGGGTGGCAGCGGCAGTGGTCTTGATAAAATTTCTCCGTGAGTTTTTCATGGCGATCGGTTTAGGTGCTTGCAATATGGGTTAGATGTTGAGCTTTTTCATCTCGGAAGCAGCGTAATGACATGCGCGGGCCGTCATGGCCATATAAGTTAGCGAAGGATTTACACAGGATGACGAAGTCATGAACGAACCGTCGGTAATAAACACGTTCGGAACTTCATGCATTTGATTGAACGCGTTAAGTACTGACGTTTTTGGATCCTTTCCCATACGCGCCGTGCCCATCTCGTGATTGGCGTTGCCGGGAAACGACATATTGTTGTAAGGTCGAACATCGCGAAAGCCCGCGGCTTCCATCATCTCCGCGGCAGCCGTCGCCATGTCTTTGTTCATTGCAATCTCGTTCTCCCTGAACTTGCAGTTGATTTCAAGTACTGGCCGACCCCATTTGTCAGTCTTGCTCCGATTGAGCACAGCACGATTCTCAGGATGAGGAAGACATTCCCCATATCCTTGCAGCGAGAAGTGCCAGGGACCAGGCTCTGAAGCAGCTTCCTTGAGCGACGCGCCGATGCCCATCGACAGGGCGTGCGAATATCCGCCTCTGCTTCCACCGCCCTGCATGCCGTATCCGCGGATGAAATCAGTTCGCTTCTCATTAATATTTCGGAATCGCGGCACGTAAATCTGATTTGGGCGTCGTCCGTAATAGTATTTGTCTCCAAAACCTTCAACGCGAGCCGTAGCGCCGGATCCTTTGTGATGATCCATGAGATTTCTGCCCACCTGGTCGCTGCCGTTGCCGAGGCCATTGGGAAAGCGATTCGATGTAGAGTTCAACAGGATGAATGTTGTCCCCAATGTAGATGCGTTGAGAAAGATCACACGCGAGTGGTATTCGCGAACTTCTCCGGTTATTGTGTTAATGACTTCAACGCCGGACGCTCTGCCCTTCACTTCATCATACACAACGCGGTTGACAAGCGTATCCGTGAGAACCGTGAGGTTTCCGGTCGCCATGGCGACAGGCAAGGTTGCTGCATTCGTACTGAAATAAGCTCCGTAGGGACATCCCTGATCACATCGATTTCTGAATTGGCATTGCCCGCGCGCCCGTTGGGCTTCAGTGAGATTAGCGACACGCCCTATGGTGACCTTTCTCCCGGCGAATGCTGTTTCTACTTTGCTTTTGAAATATTGCTCAACGCAGTTGAATTCCATTGGAGGCAGGAAAATGCCATCCGGAAGGTGGGGGATGTTTTCTCGTGCCCCTGATATGCCCACAAACCGCTCGACGTAGTCATACCACGGCGCGATGTCGCGATAGCGGATGGGCCAGTCGACCGCGATGCCGTCGCGTACATTGGCTTCAAAATCGAGATCACTCCACCGATAGCAGTGGCGTCCCCACAGCACAGACCTTCCGCCGAGTACATCAGCGCGAATCCAGTCGTAACGTTCGGTTTCGATATAGGGATTTTCGAGGTCGTTGACGAAAAGATGTTTGTTTTCCTCGTGAATGGAGAAATGGCGGACCTGGATGTGATGCTTCTCGCGATCCGCTTGCGTGAGCCTGCCGCGATGTTGAAACGCCCACGGATCAAGCGTTGCAGTGGGATAGTTGGGATGCTCCAGATTTTTTCCACGCTCCAGGAGCAGGACCTTCAGTCCCATCTCGCAAAATTCCTTAGCTGCCCAGCCGCCGGTGATTCCGGAGCCGACCACGATTACATCAAAAGCTCCTTGCATCTGCAAAATCGGGATCCGCTACTTCATTCGATTGCAAAACATAACAAATTTCCCCGGTGTTCGCCCGGGAGATGTGGTAAGTGTTTCAACCTAGCATTTCAGCGGAGCGGAACCTTCCTGTAGTAGGCGGGTCCTGGGGCAGAGGCAGGCGCAGAGGCAGAGGCAGGGTTTAAAGAGTGGATAATAATTACGATCGATGTGCGCTGATTTTTTGAATCTGTTTTTATTTTTGCCCCCAATTTATCCATCCCTTTATCCCCAGAGATGCCTAGAGACAGAAGTATACGCTCCGTTCTGATCATCGGGAGCGGTCCCATTATTATTGGCCAGGCTTGTGAGTTCGATTACTCAGGATCCCAGGCAGCCCGTTCGCTCCGGGAAGAAGGCATCGAGGTGGTTCTCATCAACTCCAATCCGGCGACGATCATGACGGACAACGTGACGGCCGATCACGTGTACCTTCTGCCGCTGACCAAGAAGTCCATCAGGACAATCCTCGAAAAGCATCACATCGACGCTGTATTGCCTACCATGGGTGGTCAGACTGCGTTGAATCTCTGCATCGAATGCGAGAAGGCCGGAATATGGGAACATTATGGAGTGCGCATCATTGGTGTCGACATCAAAGCAATCGAGACCACAGAAGACCGCGAGAAATTCCGGCTGAAGATGAAGGAGTTGGGCGTCGGAGTCTGTAAGGGCGCCACAGCCACTTCATTCCTGCAGGGAAAGGAAATCGCACAGGAAATCGGATTCCCGCTCGTAATCCGTCCTTCATATACGCTTGGCGGAACCGGCGGAGGCTTTGTACACAATCCGGAGGATTTTGATGAAGCGCTCAACCGCGGTCTTCACGCTTCACCGATACACGAAGTGCTCGTTGAGCAGAGCATTTTGGGATGGAAGGAGTTTGAACTTGAATTGTTGCGCGATAACATCGGCAACGTCATCATAATTTGCTCGATTGAGAACTTCGACCCGATGGGTATTCACACGGGCGATTCCATCACCGTTGCTCCGGCACTTACGCTTCCTGACACAGTATATCAAAGAATGCGTGACCTGGCCATCAAGATGATGAATGGCATTGGTCAGTTCGCTGGCGGCTGCAACGGCCAATTTGCA
>QGUY01000076.1 GCA_003242315.1 Bacteroidota bacterium | reverse complement strand
TAATTGGTCGGCTCCGATTTTTACGGGAAATCGGCCCTTGCTACTACGTTGAGGAAGGTCTCGACATTTCTCTGGCGCAAAGAGTGGATGACAGTCCAACAGGCACCGCAATCATAATGGTGAACGATGAAGGTGAAAATGTGATCGTAGTCACACCAGGTGCTAATGAAAAGCTTTCGCCCGCATACATCCGGGAGATTTCCCCCAGCATATCAACAGCGTCGATGGTCATGCTGCAAATGGAGATACCGCTGGAAACTGTAAGGGAAGCTTGTCAGGTGGCGAAAAGCAACAGCATTCCCGTTTTGCTCAACGTGGCACCTGCGCGTGAAATTGATGAAGAACTCATACGGCTCACGGATATCCTTGTCGTAAACGAAACGGAGATAGAAACGATATGTGGTCAGCGGATTGCTGACACAGGCGAGGAAGGTGCAATCGATCTGCTTCTCGCCATGGGAGCAAACACGGTTATTCTCACGTTGGGAAAACGTGGTTGTATCGTTCAGGATCGAAATGTACGGGAATACATTCCGGCCTTTGAAGTTGACACTGTCGACACCACTGCCGCGGGGGATACATTTTGCGGCGCACTCGTAGCGAGGTTGAGCAAAGGAGTTGACATAGTGGAAGCGGCAACATTTGCGAGTGCGGCTGCGGCAATCTGCGTAACCCGGCTGGGAGCCCAGCCTTCGGTTCCCCGCGAAGAGGAAGTACTAAACTTTTGGAAAGTTCGACAGGATAATGGCAGTGTTTTGTAGTTGAACGCCTGCCGATGTACCGATTTAAATCTTTGAAAACTTATATCCATGAAATCACAGGATAACCATGCAGCGATGAATTCCTTTAGCCGGCCACTAATCCTGGCCATGTGTGTGGCGCTTTTGTACTCCGGCTGCACCAGCCGTCTTGCGGGCACGGACTCCGTCGAACGACGGCCTAACATCGTTTTCTTTCTGGTCGATGATCTGGGCTGGACCGACGTTGGATGCTACGGAAGTTCTTTCTATGAAACCCCCAACATCGACAAGCTTGCCACGGAAGGTGTCAAGTTTACGAACGCATACGCTGCATGCCACGTGTGCTCGCCAACCCGTGCCAGTATCATGACCGGCAAGTATCCTGCAAGGATCAACTTGACGGACTGGTTGCCAGGGCGCAACGATTTTGCTTACCAGCGTTTGAAGAACGTTGAACCTGAACAACAACTGCCTCTCACCGAGAAGACGCTCGCACAGGCGTTGAAAGAACAAGGGTATGCAACGGCAATATTTGGAAAATGGCACCTCGACGAAATAACGGCTGATCCCACTCAGTATGGATTTGATGTGCACGTTCCGAAAGGATGGGGAAAAGGCTGGCCACTCACGTACTACGCGCCCTTCAGACTACCGAATTATGATGGCAATCCCGGGGAATATCTTACTGATCGGCTGACGACAGATGCCTTGCAGTACATTGAAGAAAATCGCGACAAGCCGTTCTTTCTTTATCTTTCTCACTTTGCGGTTCACGATCCTATAGAAGGCAGGGAGGATCTGGTAGAGAAATACCGTAGGAAGCTGGCGTCCATGAAGGAACCTGACACGCCTCCTTATATACTTGAAGGTAATCCTGATTCTGATCCGCTTACGCTTTATGAAAGAGTTACGTTATTGAACGATACGGCATACAATGGATTCAGCCAGTTACCTCGCGGCACGGTCAAGATCAAGCAACGGCAAGACAATGTTCAGTTTGCTGCTCTGGTGGAGGCCATGGATGAAAGTCTCGGCAGGGTAGTGGCCAAACTAAAAGAGCTGGGCATTTACGAGAATACCATTGTGATCTTTGCCTCTGATAACGGCGGAATGGCAGCCGCGAACTTTGGCCGACCAAGCAAGGTCCTTGACCCCAGCACGCCAGACAAACATTTCTCCACCTCGAATCTCCCACTGCGCGGAGCCAAGGGATGGTTGTATGAAGGAGGCATTCGTGTGCCCACAATTGTCAAATGGACAGGTGTAAAGAGTCCCGGAAGTGTATGCGATGTGCCGATCATCAGCAATGATTTTTATCCTTCCATCCTTGACATGGCGGGTTTACCCGCACTGCCCGAGCAGCACGCCGATGGGAAGAGCATAGTGCCGCTGTTACAAGGCGAGTCTTCAATTGACAGGGAAGCTCTTTACTGGCACTTTCCACACTACAGCAATCACGGGATGCAAAGCCCTGGGGGAGCTATACGCTATAGAAATTTCAAATTGCTGGAATACTATGAGAATGGTACGGTCCAGTTGTTCGATCTTGAGAAGGATCCGGGAGAGTTGAATGATATTTCCAAAGAGAACCCGGAACTCGTGAAAAAACTTAGGGACATGCTAAGCGATTGGAGGAAGAGCGTCAATGCAAAAATGATGGAACCGAATCCCGAATATGTCGCCGGGAGGGAACCCTGGAAAGGATATCACTATGATATACCACGTGGTGCCAAAAGCGGAAATCATTAAGTTTATGAATGAGTAGTCGTCAGATATGCGTCCTGCATCCAGTCTTGAGAAGTTGATGCATCGTGTCTGGACGACCTTCACCAATACTTAAACCATCAGGAAACCTATGTTTATCGTCGACAGTTACACTACGGCAGTATGGTTCTGTGTGATCACCATGCTATGCTGGGGATCATGGGGCAATACACAAAAACTAGCGGGGAAGAGCTGGCGTTATGAGTTGTTCTATTGGGACTATGTTATCGGCATCCTCCTCCTGTCGCTGATCTTTGCTTTCACGCTTGGAAGTATTGGAAGTGAAGGCAGAAGTTTCCTTGTCGATCTCCGGCAGGCAGACGCATCAAACATTTGGAGCGCTTTCCTGGGTGGTGTAATTTTCAATGCGGCTAACATTCTGCTTTCCACAGCCATTGCGATCGCGGGCATGTCCGTAGCTTTTCCTGTTGGAATTGGAATTGCACTCGTGCTCGGTGTGATAGTTAACTACCTGGGGTCGCAAAAAGGTGACCCGCTGTTGTTATTTCTTGGGGTTGCGCTGATTACGACAGCCATAATCCTGAATGCTGTGGCATATCGAAAAAATGCTGCCGGAACAGGCCAGAAGCTTTCCACGAAAGGATTGGTTGTGTCAATCCTGGCAGGTATTCTCATGTCGTTTTTCTACCGATTTATTGCGGCTAGCATGGACCTGGAAAATTTCAGTGCTCCGGCGGCAGGGCTTATGACACCCTACACGGCTGTCGTGATCTTTTCCTTTGGAATCTTCGTTAGCAATTTTGTTTTCAACACAATACTATTGAAGAAGCCGATCAGTGGGCCACCAACCAGCTATGGCGAATACTTCCGTGGCAAGTTTTCGTTGCACCTTGTAGGTATCCTGGGTGGCATTATTTGGGGCATAGGCAATTCCCTAAACCTGATCGCGGCGGGCAAAGCTGGTCCGGCGATTTCCTACGGCCTGGGCCAGGGGGCAACGCTTGTTGCCGCACTTTGGGGCGTGTTCATTTGGAAGGAATTCAAGAACGCGCCGAGAGGAGTGTCAACTCTCATTGGGGTTATGCTCGTGTTGTTCCTGGCGGGAATAGTGTCTATTATCTACGCTGGACAGTAGTTCCTTTGACAGCTTTCCCAAATGCCTCCCAATCAAACCCTGTCTCTACTCGCTGATGCCTCAGCGCAGGGATTTGCGTTGTGATCAGCAACGTGGTTCCTTCCAGGTCGGCGCGGTGGTACTGGGGGATATGACGCTTTACTGCCTTGAACAATGTGAATTGGGCTTGGGGAAAGTGTTTCTGAACGGATGCTTTCAGGGTGCTAATGTTGCTCATGCCATAAAAGAGAACCAATTCCGGCTTATACGTTTTGATATTAGAGAGAATTCTCTGCATTCGCAGCGGATACAATATTTCCTCATAGGTCGTCCGCGATCGGATAAACTCAAGGCCGGGAAGAAGGAGCCAGCTGTAATACCAACCGTGATGGTGAGCGGCAGGCAAAGGGAATAATTTAAGCACTGCTTCATTGCGTGCAGCAGGTGAGGCAAAAACGCGCCTTTGATAGTCAATGAAATCGGGCAACGGCTCTTCCCTAATCGCGTATTCAAAGGACGTGAGATTTTTCCAGATGGTGTGAGGGGTTGCATTTTCGCCGAAACGGAAATCGTACAGCGTTCGGTACAACTTCGCTTTCGGTCCTTGCCAGCGAAGAGTAACATTTCCATAGAGTTGCCGGATGTCACACAACTCGCTGTCTCCCGCCTGCGAATGATGAGCCTTGAAATAGTTGATACGCTCGGCTACATCCTCCGGTAGTTCGCCGCCACCTTCTTCGTAGGCCACAAACCAGAATCGTGCACTCCATGACCCGTACCCATAAAAGTTTTCGATCCAGTGACGAAGTGCCTCTTCCTCGATAATCATATCCTACTACCTGGCGACAATCACAGACGAAGGATTTCCAATGGACGACATCCTTAGATAGTTCTCATCTGGATAATAGATAAAGAGACATGTCCCGCCCGCGACCGTTCCGATCAGATCGCGGTGGATGTCATAGGGTATGGCGGGACAACCGAGACTACGACCGAGTCGCCCTGTCTTCTTAATAAACGATTCACTGACGTAGTCTGCGCCATGCATTACGATCGCCCTGGCCTCAGCCTTGTCGTTGATCCCCTTTTCCGCACCGTAAAGTTTTAATGATAAGCCATGCTTACCGTTGTACGTATCACCTGTTATGAAAAATCCCAGGCTGCTTTGATAGGAGTTGACCCTGTTGGAAAAGCGCGTAGCGTATAACTCGCCGCTATTCCTGCCGTGTGCTACAAATGAGTGATAGCGCACCCTTTTCGTTGCGAGGTCGATAACCCAGAGTCTGCGTTCACTCGAGGGCTTACGGAAGTCGACAATAGTAATGATTTGTTTGTCGGATAGCTGGTCCTGATGCCTTAATTGATAGTACCCAGCCAAGGCGCGACGAAGCAGGTCGAGGTTTGGCATCTCGGCGTCATTGGAGGCGAGGGTTTGTAAGAGCGATTTTGCCGTATGAAAAGCTGAGTCTGTTCTGGGTATAGCCCGGGTCTGCCTCGGTACTAGCAAAATCAACAAAAAAGTGACCATCAGGACCCGCTGGGGTAAGGAAAGAACGTGCATAGCCTTGGATTCTTGAGACAAGACAAACCAAAGCAACTAAAAAGTTCCAAATCATGCTACCCACCCAGCTTTTTTTCGGTGACAATTGGCCCTGTGTTGTAATACTGGTTGAGCAACTGTTTGTCACGACCGTAAACGTCGCCGTATTCTTTTAACGCCTTTCCGTCATAAGCCACCGTGAAGTATCGGATGTGTATTGGGAGTTGCCTGTCGAGATCAATTCGCCGCATCGTTTTTGTTTCCAGGTATCCCGCGACCTGTTCCGAGGTGTATCGAGAGTAGTTGTCGGCGAGGTAATAGGCAAATTCAATTGCCTTTTCCATGCGAATGCATCCGTGACTCCTGGCGCGGTTTTCGTGCCGGAACAAGCCCTTTGCGTTGGTATCATGCAGTAGAACAGAGTAGGGGTTGTCAAACTGAAATTTCACGACACCAAGTGCATTGTGAGTACCCTCGCGCTGCCTCAGTGAAATCGGGAAGTTGTTGTGGTTGTATGTATGCCAGGGGAGCGTGTCGTAGCGCAGGATGTTACCGCGATTGTCGAGTACCTCGAGATTGTTCAGCGGAATGAATGAAATATTTTTCTTGATGGACGGCAGGTATTCACCCACTGCGATGCTGCGCGGCACATGCCAGTAGGGATACACCGTAAAGCACTCAATTGCACTGCTGAATGTCGGAGTAGGCTTCCCCGGCGCACCAACAACCGCTTTCGACCGCAGTACCTCTTTGCCGCTGCGAAAGACGATCACTTCAAAGGCCGGTATATTGATCCATACATGATCCTTTTCAAATAGTCCATCTTCCCATCGCCAGCGCTCGAGGTTTACTTCAATTTTTTTGATGAGCCGTTGGGCGGAAATGGAGTCAGACGTTACACCATCCAAAAGCTGATGCCGGTCTTTGGCAGGAAGGGTGTCATAAATCGCTGTCAAGGCCGATCGAAGCATGCGATATCCTTCGTGACGGGGTTCCCTGGTGGCGAGATAATGCTGTATGTCACTGGGAGTAGACAAGGCCGCGCGCCCCTCAAGCAACACGGAATCGACAGTAAGTGGTCTCAACCTGCCCTTGCTTATGTGAGAACTTATCGTGAAAAGCGCATCGGTAAGCAACGCATCGAGTCTTTGACGTGATGCGCAGCTTGGGTTGCTACGGATTGATTCGACTTCAGCAACATGATAATCCTGCGAGAGTAACCCGTATAGGCGCACTGTATGGATTACCTCGATCATTGCACTGGCTTGTGCGCTGTCTCCCCAATGCAGGGCAAAGCCGCGCGATTTGTAATAATCGTAAACTGCCGGACTGTTCAGATTAAGGTACACATCTGCAAATGCGTTTTCCGGCATGCGTAAGCAGGTATCTGCGGTGCTGACAAACTGTTCCTGTGCCGATGTGTCGTTGTTGGTCTGGCGTGTCAGGTTCGTCTTGCAGGACGAAAGAAATGCCGGTATGCCTGCCAGTGTCAGCAGGAGAAAATACCTGTAAATATGGCCGAAAACTGCGTTCATCTACTCCTTAAATAATTATACGCAATTCACAGGCCAGTGAACATGATAAGCGGCAGGCGCCTCTATGACTCGTGTCATATCCTTACGTGTTTCCGTTCTACCGCATTTCCTGTAGAAAGATGTAGCAAATCATTACTTTTCAGCCATGATCGTTCACCTTATCGACGGAACATACGAGCTATTCCGCCATTTTTACGGCCAACGGACCTTCAACAAAGGTAAGGATAAGCGATATGGTGCAGTGACGGGCGTGTTGGGGAGCATATTGCAGATGATCGACGAAGGGGCCACTCACATTGGCGTCGCTACAGACCATGTCATAGAGTCCTTTCGCAATGACCTTTGGCCCGATTACAAAACCAGTGAAGGGATGGAGCCGGCCTTGCTGGCGCAATTCCGCCCGTTGGAAGAAGCGCTGGATGCCATGGGGATTGCCGTATGGCCGATGGTTGAACTGGAGGCTGACGATGGACTAGCATCTGCTGCACACCTTGCATTTGGTGACGAAGAGGTTCAAAAGATTTGCATCTGGACACCCGATAAAGATCTGGCGCAATGCGTTCGTGCCGACAGAGTTGTTCAGATCGATCGGAGGTCCAAAGTGATCCGCGATGAGGACGGAGTGCGCCGTAAGTTTGGTGTTGATCCTGATCGAATACCGGATTTCCTTGCCCTTGTTGGCGATAGCGCTGATGGCTACCCGGGCATTCCCGGAATCGGTAAGGTCAGTGCCGCCAGGCTCGTGAATGAATACGGATCCATTGAAGCCTTCCCCGATAGTGTGCTTGGAGAAAAGCGCGACCTTGCCTTGCTATTCAAGGACCTTGCCACCCTGCGAACCAATGCGAAGCTTTTCGAAGATGTCGACGCGCTGCGATGGCGTGGCCCTAAACCCGAATTCGAAGCGTTTACGACCAAAGCAGGTGATTCGCGACTGCTCGAGCGCGCGAACACTCTCGCTGACCGAATGGTGCGTTAGGTTAGTGATCGTGACCCGCCATGGCATCTCCGCCCTTCAACACAAATTCAGAATACAAGAGATAAGCTCCTGTAATAGCGACCGTATCGCCTTCTATTAATCCCTGCGTAATCTCTACAACATCCGGTCCTTCCAATCCGGTCTTTACCGGTTGAGGTCGAAAAGCGTGCCCTCCGGATGCCAGGTAAACGCGTGCGCCATGTTCGTCCCTGATAATCGCTTCGGGAGGAACGGCGATAGCGCTGTGAGAGGCTTCCGTCAGATGTACTTGCGCAAATTGCCCGGGACGAAGGGCTCCATCAGGATTATCGATCTGTGCCCTTAGTACAGTTACCTGCGTGTTATTCCGGAATTCAGGGCTAAGGAAAATCACAGTGGCTTTCGTGATACGCGATTCGCCTTCTGTAGTGACCGTGACTGTGTCGCCGATTTGAACAAGATTAACTTCATCCGGGTAAAGTTCCGCTTCAACCCACAATGAGCGTGTGTCTTCAATTCTGAATAGGGGAGTGCCTTCCGCAACATACGTTCCTTCGGTAATGTTAACCTCGTACACCACACCTGAGCGAGGAGCCTGAAATACAATTTGTGGCTTGAGCGTATTCCTGTTTAGTTGATCGACCTGTACAGGAGACAGACCAAGTAACAGGAGTTTTTTTCGCGCTGCGTCGAAAAACGGTTTGTATCTTTCGGATTGCCCCAGCGTTTCATATTGCTCTTTCGCAAGAAGGTATTCCTGTTGCAATGTCAGGAGTTGTTCACTATACAATGTGTAAAGCGGTTCACCCTGCTTCACGTTTCGCCCGGTTTCTTTTACAAAAACCTTTTCCACCCGGCCTGCGGCGCGGCTGCTGATTACGCCGGTCTCTTGCTCATTGACAATAAGTTTTGCGTTGACGACCGTCGTTCTGCCAACACGCTGCCGTGTTACCGGAGCTATCGTTACGTTGGCCAGCCTGAGTTGCGTGTCGGTAAGCATAATGTGATGGTCGTCACTGATCATGGAGCGATCGACACGTACCAGATCCATACCACAGACGGGGCATGTACCCGGTTTGCCCTGCACAACATTGGGATGCATAGGACATGCATATGTTTCCGTACCAGTCGCGTGGTGATGTGTGCTCTCTCCGTGCGACGCATGGTTATCGCGATGATGTGATGTGCATCCTGCGATCAGGAGCACAGCCGTGAGTATGAATCCAATCAGTTTCATTTCAATTGAGGGGTTTTACAAAACTTTCACTGTCTACGAGAAATTGAGCGTTTTCGGCGATTTCATCCGAAGTAGCAAGACCTTCTTTGATCTCTATCATGCCATCGGATCGGATACCTGTGCGCACTGCTTTTGGCCTAAACAGGCCGCGTTGCTGAACGAATACAATTTGTTGTGTTCCGAGGTCTATTACCGACTGCCGCGGTATCCAGAGCGACTCCTGCCCGTCGATGCGAATGCGACCGGATACGAGACTACCTATTCGCAGGCTTTCGCCTGATTGAGAATACACGCGCAACCTGGTAAAGGGTTGACCGTCGGCAACAAAGGGTTCGACGAAATCAATGATTACTTCCTGATCCTTGCCGCCGATGTTAAGTAGCGCCCTGGTCCCTTGTCGCACATTGTGCCCAGTGGTTCCCGGAACGTTGAGTTCGATGCGAATGGCTTTTGAATCTACAACCGTAAACAGCTTTTGACCTACAGAAACGTAATCGCCTGCACGAACAAGCCGTTCACTCATTCCTGTACCCATGTCAGGACCGCGCATCACCACGTATCCGGAATAAGGACTGTAAATACTAATGGTGGATGTCGCCTGACGACCTGTTTCAAGTGCATTGATCTGGGATGGGGACATGCCTAACAATTCCAGCTTTCGCCGTGACGCGTCGATCAACGCTTTGTTCTCCGGATCGTTTTCCAGGAGAAAGATCAGTTCGCGTTGAGTGGTGCTGAGTTCCGGACTGTAAATCTCCGCGACTTTTTGTCCCGCTCTTACAGGCTGCAGCTCGTAGGTAATGTAAACTCTTTCGAGCCGACCCGCGACGCGCGCAGGGATGGTTTGAACAGTTCGCGTATCGTACGTCACGACTCCGTTGACAGCAACGTCTACGGGCAGCGACTTGTATTCTGCCCGTACGGTCTTTACGGATGCGAGGATGGCTTCATCCGGCGACTTCAACACGCGGGAAAGTTCAGGCGTCATAGCCAGGTCTTCTCCTGGTCCCCCATGCCTCACGAGTTCCATACCACAAACGGGACAAGAACCCGGCTGTTTTGATACAACCGTGGGATGCATCGGACATGTGTAAACTTCCTCTTGCGCACTGTGGTCGTGTCTGTTGCAGGATGCCATTGTAAGCAAAAGGATTACGATTATCCCTACACTATTTTTCAATTTCCTTATCATACTCTGAGATCATCACGTAATACGATTGCAATTTTGACAGGTATTCCATTTGTGCGGCGTTTAGCGCTTCCCAGGCATCAACCACCGCAGGGAGTTGCTCCTGGTTTTCCTCATAAGCCACCATGACAGCCTGGTGATGCCTTAGGAGAGCTGGAATGATTTTCGATTTGTAATTCTTAAGTTCCTGTTCCGTCGCTCTTATTCGTGCCGTCAGGGCAGTCAACCTTCCGCGGGCCTCAATCAGCATGGCATCGCGTTCGGCCTTCATTGCGTCGATGTCGTATCGCATTCCTTTTACCTCGGATCGATACATTCGCGATGACCACGGTGCGATCGGTATGGAAACCATAGCCATGGCGCTGAATGACTGGGGCATGTCGCCAATAGGCTGCATGTGATCAAAGCGTATCTTGAAATCGGGTTTCGCCTGAACCCGGCGCAACTCTTCGTTGAGTCGCATAGTGCGAATCGATTCCTCAAGTTGCCTGATATCACTTCGACGCGCTCCTAATGCGGCTGTGTCAGCAAGCGTCGGATCGGGTTCAAACACCACGCGGGTTGCGGTGTCGATCATGATATCATCGCCAGGCGACAGCGCCATGATAGCCAGGAGGCGGTGACGAATGGATTCGATGTCTGATTTCGTGGTGCTTATCGTATTCTGAACTTCGCCCAGGCGACCTTCCGCGCGGTATATACTACCGAGACTGGCCTGATTGTAAGGATATCGGATCCGACTCAGTCGAAGCATCAGCTCCATATTCCTTTCACTCTCCACGAGAATGTTGAGCTTTTTTTCCGCTACGATCCATTGATAGTACAACATTCTGGCTTCTGACCGCAAAGCGTTGAGGCGGGCTGATCGCGCCTGCTTTTCGGTATCCGACCTTGCATCCATGTAACGCTTGCTGGCATTCAGCTTCGCAGGGTTTGGAATCTCCTGTTCAAGGCTGAACATCCACGCGCCTTTTTCATTTTCATGGGCTGTTGTTTCTCCGGGGTACGGTTTCATAAAGGTACCGGCGCCGATCATGGGTGCCATCCAGCTTTGCGCGCCTTTCGCATATGCATCCATAGCTTTGACCCTGTTGTCGTATACCTCAAGGGCAGGATTGTTTCTTTCAACGGTAGCAAGCACGCTGTCCAGCGTCCATATCTGGGCCGAACTTTGTATCGCGGCCATGCACAATCCCGTCAGGAAAATCGTCTTAGTGTTGTACTTCATACACATCAATTTTTCCGAATCGTCGCAGTTCGTATTCTTTAGTCATCAGGAAGATGAGGGGTGTAACCAGCAGGATGTGAGTCGAGGATGTAAGTACCCCGCCGATCATAGGTAACACAATGGGAATCATGACGTCGCTCCCCACGCCGGTTGACCAGAGTACGGGTGTGAGACCGAACAGCGCAACACAAACCGTCATCAGTTTAGGACGCAACCGCTTGGCGGCGCCGGCGATTACATACTCTTTTAACTCTTCCCGGGTTATTGTCTCACTTGAATTGCCACGCGCCTGCACGAGTTGCCGCATGGCGTCGTTGAGGTAAATGACCATTACCACACCTGTTTCCACAGCGATACCGAACAAGGCGATGAATCCCACGGCGACAGCTACAGAGAGATTGACTCCGTAGAAGTACACCATGTACGAGCCGCCAATGAGGGCGAAGGGAACCGTGATGAGGCTGAAGAACGCTTCACGCACAGACTTAAAGGCAAGGTACAGGGAGATAAAAATGATCAGCAGCACAACGGGTGCGACAATCACCAGCGTGCGCTGACCGCGAATGAGATTCTCGTATTGCCCACTCCATTCAATAAAATAGCCTTCTGGTAGGGGACCAAGATTTTCATTCAGGGCTTTCATGGCATCTTCCACCGTGCTTCCCAGGTCGCGATCGCGCACATTGAAAAGAACGGCGCCACGCAATAGCGCATTCTCAGAAGTGATCATGGGAGGTCCATTTTCAAATCGCACTTTTGCGACGGCGGAGAGCGGTATATAGCCCATTCCCGCTGTCTTAATGGGGATTCTCTCCAGGCGGTCAATGCTGTTGCGAAAGTCCTGCGCCAGCCTTACGCCAATGGCAAAGCGCTGCCGGCCTTCGACTGTCTGCCCTACAGGTGAACCGCCAATCGCCGATTCCACAACAAGATTTACATCATCGACGGTAAGACCGTACCGACCCAGGGCATCACGATCTATGTCGATAGTGAGATATTTTCCTCCAGTAATCGGGTCTACATACAAGTCGTGCACCCCCGGAACATTTGCCAATGCATTCTTTACCCGTTCAGAAACCGCCGCGATGGTGTCCAGGTCCTGGCCAAACACTTTCACTCCCACATCGGTACGTATACCGGTCGCCAGCATGTTGATCCGGTTGATGATGGGTTGTGTCCATCCGTTCACTACGCCCGGGATCCGAAGTTTCGAGTCGAGTTCTGCGATGATGTCAGACTTGGTGATGCCTTCCCGCCATTCCGATTTTGGCTTCAGCATAATGATAGTCTCGATCATGCTGATGGGCGCGTTGTCCGTGGCTGTGGAGGCACGTCCGGCCTTGCCAAGCACTTTGTCGACTTCGGGAACCGACTTGATGATCTTATCCTGTAACTGAAGGATGCGCTTGATTTCAGTGTTCGATACATCGGGCAATGTTACCGGCATAAAGAGAATCGACTGCTCATCGAGTGGCGGCATGAATTCCGTGCCGAGGTTGAGCAACATGGGCACGCTAATAATCAGCGCGATGATGTTAACACCGATCGTAGTCTTTCGCCATTTCAGGCATGCTCGCAGCACCGGTTCATAAACCCTCTCGAGAAGCCGACTTATCGGGTTCCGTCCCTCCCGGGGAAATCTCCCTTTCATGAAGAGGGATATGATTACAGGGGCCAGGGTGACTACCAGGATGGCGTCAACGATCATAATGAACGTCTTCGTAAACGCAAGGGGGTGGAAGAGCTTCCCTTCCTGTCCTGTGAGCAAGAACACGGGAAGAAACGACGTGATGATGATCACAGTCGAGTAGAACACCCCGCGTGACACCTGCTTCGAGGACCGCTCGATGATCTCCAGGCGCTCCGCTTCTTCGATGGGGGTATATTTCTCATTGAATATTCGTCGTATCATGCCGCTGAGTGTGTTGATGTGTTGATGTGTTGGTGTGTTGGTGTGTTGATGTGTTGATGTGTTGATGTCGTCGTCTTCGCCGCTTGCATGCCAGTCATTCGTTTTTCTCGTTCAATTCGGAGAAACGGGTTGAGAGATGCTTGTACGCATTTTCTGCCATAATGATCCCATTGTCTACGATTACCCCGATGGCAAGCGCGATTCCAGTGAGCGACATAATGTTGGATGTGATTCCAAAAGCATTCAACAGGATGAAGCTTGTAGCTATCGTTATCGGAATCTGGATAATAATGCTTACCGCGCTGCGCCAGTGGAAGAGGAACAGGATGACGATCGCGGATACTACAATCATTTCCTCGATGAGCGTCGTCTTCACCGACGATATGGACTCCTGTATGAGTTCACTTCGATCATAGACGATGTTGAACGTGACGCCTTCGGGAAGGCCTTTTGCCACATCTTCCATTTTGCGCTTCACCGCTTCAATGACTTCGTTGGCGTTTTCGCCATAACGCATCACTACGATACCGCCAACAACTTCTCCTTCACCATCCAGGTCGAATATCCCAAGTCTGGATTCTCCTGTCATTTGTACCGTGCCCACATCACGAACAGTTACCGGAACGCTGTTGACGGTTTTCAGCGGAAGCTTTTCGATTTCTTCGATCGATTGGAGGTAGCCGGTGGTCTTCACGATGTAGCCGATACCGCTCATCTCGAACTTGCGCCCGCCGGTTTCGTTGTTGTTCGATCGGATGGCCCGGATTACCTCAGGAACCGACAAACCGTAGTAGGCAAGTTTGTTTGGATTGAGCGTTACCTGGTATTGCTTTTGAAAGCCGCCAAAAGAGGCAACTTCACTTACTCCCCGTGTATTCTGCAGCGCGAATTTTATGTACCAATCCTGCAGCGCTCGCTGTTCGCCAAGGTCCATACCGGGTGCATTAAGGGTGTACCAGAGAATGTGACCTACACCTGTTCCGTCGGGACCAAGGGTAGGTGTCACTCCGTCGGGTAAAAGACGGCTTGCATAGTTGAGCCGTTCGAGTACACGTTCACGGGCCCAGTAGATGTCGGTATCGTCTTCAAAGATCACGTAGACGAAGCTCATCCCAAACATGGACGCGCCCCGTACATACTTCACCTCGGGGAGGCCCTGCAGGTTGGTGACGAGGGGATAGGTGACCTGATCTTCGATGATGTTGGGGCTGCGACCCATCCATTCGGTGAAGACGATCACCTGATTTTCTGAAAGGTCGGGAATAGCGTCGACCTTGCTTTGCGTGACGGAATACAATCCGGCCGCGAATAACCCGCCGGCAACCAACAGAACCAGGAAGCGATTCCGCAGTGAGAACGAAATCAAACGTTCGATCATAAGAGTGACAAACCAAGAGTTGGAAAAAGGCAATAGCGTAGTCGCCGTGATGGGCGAGCACATGGGGAGCGGGACGCTCCTGTCAAACAGGAGAGATTAGATCAGGAATACCTGATATGCGACGACAAGGTCAGGAGCCGGTAAGGGTGGATGATCCGGCAAATAGTGATTGGGAACGATCGAGTCGGAAGGAACAACATCGCGAATAGCTACCGGAGGCTGAATCGTGACTAGCGGAAATCCGCTTATTGCGTGGTCTTCCGAAGATACAGGTTTGAAGTCCTGAGACTCATGGGTAATCGTTTCATCGTCACAACAGGTGTTTTGATGTTGCCTGTGGCAGGGTGGGAGGAGTTGCTCCATCTCACATTTCGCGGCGTCAGTGAACAATGCCACATCCCGCGCCTCACCCATGCAGAAGTGAATACCCACCGTGAAGCTGGTGGAGGATATTAGCACGAGAGCAGCCAGAAAGAGTGACGATATGGTTCTGAGAACTCGCATTCAGTTCCCAAAT
>QGUY01000075.1 GCA_003242315.1 Bacteroidota bacterium | reverse complement strand
TAAGTAAAAACGGTTTTAAAATGGTCGTGTAACCCTCGAACGTGTATGTGCATGAGTTGAAAGGTTGCGTGAACATGGGCTCATTCTGTGGACTGAGCGCATAGAGCTGAATGCCGGCATCTTCGTAGAGTTGGATGCCTTCCTTCAGCCAGTCGGCAAATTCGTTGTACTTGTTGGGGTTCAACGTGCCACCATTCTTGGTGCTAACGGAGCCTTCGCTGCGTGTGGCGTTTTCATCGCCAGGCCAAGTGAAGCTAGATTGCCATTTCAGGTCTGCCGGTGGACTCCAGACGGTGAAGACAAACTTGAGATCAACGCCATGTGCATCAGCTATTGCCTTCAAGCCGTCCACTACAGGTTTTTGTTTGACCCAATCTGCGTCTTGTCCTGCATTGTCGGGTGGCGGAAAATATTCATTTCGCCAGATCGTGATCCCCAGGTCGCTGATCACCTTTTCGCCCCAATCTTCATTCCACATGTTACCTGCGCTTTCCCACCAGACGTCATGTGCGCCAAAGAATCCGAAGCCATCGATGGTTTGATATGTTACAGTCTTGTCGAGTGCCAGTGTAACCGGGTCGGTAGGTATGTCTTGATAGGTTGCCGTAATCTCGACATCTCGGGCGGGCATAGTGAGATTGGCAATCTTTTGCGAAGCGTCGTTCAGGACATCGGCGTTTCCGATCCATCCGGCAAAGTATTGTCCATCTGGTTCTGCGTTCGCGCTGACTGTGATGACCTGTCCTGCAGGGTACTGCCCCGATCCACTCCCATTGTTGACCGTGAGGTTGAATTTCTGCGGTTCCTTGTCGTCACCACCACAGCTGATGGCAGTGGTTAGAAGGGCCAACGTCAGGGAAGTTATTGCAAGGATTCTCATAACGATTGCTTTTTTGACGTAGAGCCAAGTTCGTTAGAAATTTTCTGTTGATGGTCCTGCGCTGTCCTGAGGAAGTAGGGGGAATCGGTCGCTTACTATTGCGCTTTTTCCTATATTATCGCGATCGGATGATGAACCAATTCGGTTTATATTTTCCGGACCATCCCTAAACCTATTGACCATGAAAACACGGATATTCCTTTTCTTCCTCCTATTTCCAGTCCTGCACGCCGAAGTGCTCGCTCAGCCGGGGCAGGTCGTGAAAGTTATTGTAGGGCCTGATCACGACGATTGGACTTACAAACCCGGTGAAACGGCAAAGTTCAATGTCATGGTGATACGCGACGGCAACCTTATCAAAGACGTTACGGTCAGTTACAAAGTTGGTCCTGAAAAAATGGATCCGACTAAAACCGAAGATAACGTTGTTCTCAAGAAAGGAACACTCACCATTGATGGAGGTACAATGAGAACTCCGGGTTTTCTGCGTTGCGAGGTCGTTGCAAAGGTCGATGGAAAGGAGTATCGTGGATTAGCAACAGCGGCGTTCGATCCGCTTCGCATCCAGCCCACTGTCGAGAATCCGGCCGACTTTGTTCAGTTCTGGGAGAAGGCAAAGGAAGAAAATTCAAAGATACCGATCGATGCAAGGATGACGTTGCTTCCCGAACGCTGCACGGAGAAAGTCAACGTGTATCACGTTAATCTTCAGAATTTCAGACCTGGTTCGAGATTCTATGGAATTCTTTGCGTGCCGAAAGCGGAAGGAAAATATCCAGCGTTGCTTCGTGTTCCGGGAGCTGGTGTAAGGCCATACAATGGCGATGTATCTACCGCCGAGAAGGGCGTTATTACATTTGAAGTTGGCATTCACGGTGTCCCCGTGAACATGGAACCGGCGGTTTATCAAAACCTGGGCGCCGGGCCGCTAAACCGGTATTTTACCTTCAACCTTGACGACAAAGATCAGTACTACTACAAGCGTGTGTATCTCGGATGTGTGCGCTCCATTGATTTCATTTTTACACTGCCTCAGTTTGATGGAAGCAATCTTGCCGTGACCGGTGGAAGCCAGGGTGGTGCGTTGTCGATCATCACTGCCGGGCTTGATTCTCGCGTGAAATATCTGGCAGCCTACTATCCGGCGCTAAGCGATCTGACGGGCTATTTGAAGAATAGGGCAGGAGGATGGCCTCACGTCCTGGACAAGAACAATGCGGCCGTCCACAATACCAAAGCAAAGCTCGAAACGATCGGATACTACGATGTCGTCAATTTTGCGAGACAAGTAAAGGTACCCGGGCTGTATTCGTGGGGATTCAATGACGAAGTGTGTCCACCCACTTCGATGTATGCGGCCTACAACGTAATCACCGCTCCAAAAGAATTGCTTCTCGCACTTGAGACCGGGCACTGGACCTATCCCGAACAACGGGAAAAGGTTGAGGCCTGGCTGATGGAGAAGTTGCAAGTACGGTAGATCAAGTCCCTCCATTTTTGTAACTTATTGACGGTAGACGTCCGGTTAATTCCACCAGACGTTTGCTGCTCATTGTGATTTCCCTGGCTGGCCGACCCTCCTTATTTTGGAGACGGTCTCGTACTATGAGGAAGGGTACCTGTTTTGCATGTTTACTCCTGCTCTCAGGAGCGTTGGCAGGGCAGTCCCGGTTTGTTCGCTTTGATCACCTCAATCTGGACGACGGACTCTCACAGGGATCGGTGTACGCCATTCTGCAGGACCGCATGGGGTTCCTGTGGTTTGGCACACAAGATGGCCTAAACAAGTATGACGGATATGATTTCACGGTTTACCGTCACGACAAGTACGATTCTGGGTCGATTAGCGACAATTGCATTTATTCCCTGTTCGAAGACCGCGACGGTTATCTCTGGATCGGTACACTAAGTGGAGGGCTAAATCGTTTCGACCCTCGCACACGACGGTTCAAGTCTTTTCGTTACGCCGCTAATGATCCCCGCGGACTCACGAGCAATCTGGTCACAAGCATCTGGCAAGACCGCAAAGGCACAGTCTGGGTGGGAACTGACAATGGCCTTAACCGCCTGGAGCGAGACGGATTTGTCAGTTACTTCAAAGGGGGACCCAGCTACGCCGGAAAGCGGGTAAATTGTATTTATGAGGACAGCAAGGGGACATTGTGGGTCGGTACAACCACAGGATTGTATCGCTACGATACATTAACCGCCTCGTTCGTGGCGCATAAGCTGTCTGCGAAAAAGACGAACACCGACGATCACATCATGGCATTGCACGAGAGTGGAGCAGGTGTTCTTTACATTGGTACACACGGTGATGGCCTCTTCGCGGGAACCATGGTGTCCGGCGAATTGCCGGAATTCAGACAAATAGTTCTTGAGGGTCCGGAACTGGACGAAGTGTCTTCAATTGTCTCTGATCCGGAAGGCAATTTATGGATTGGATTTCATGAGGAGGGATTGGTGCGATGGAGTCCTCAAACGGGCGAGCAACTTCACCTGCGTGCTAATCCCGTTCAATTCACCAGCCTTTCCAATGACCGGGTGTCGTCTCTGGCGTTCGATTCCTTTGGCAACCTATGGGTGGGAACGCTGAACGGAATCAACAAACTGAATCTTATCAATCGAAAGTTCTCATTTTACCAGAACCGCCCCGGCATACAAGGAGATATCGCAAACAGCGTGTTTGCCATAGCGAAAGACCCCGAAGGAAATATCTGGACCGGCACCCGCGGTGGCCTTTTCCGTATGGACAAAAAGGGCAATATCAGAGAATATCTTCATGGAACGTCAGCTTCCCGACGAGCGGATGCCATTCGGTCTATTTACTGCGTGTCGAACGCAAGTCACTACACTCTATGGATTGGCACCGAGCAGGGAACACTTGAAACCTTGGACCCAACGACCGGTAAATTTCGATCTTTTGTTGTCGATCCAAAGTGGCGTGAGAATCCAATATATGTAATCCGCACAGATCCAAACGGAACCTTCTGGCTGGGGACCCTGGAAGGATTGTACAGCGTTGAAACCACCACCATGCGGATAAGGCATCACGACTGGCAGGATAGTGCTCGTGCAGGAACTCGACGCAAGGAGATTCGAAGTATTGAAGTAGATAATGATGGAACGCTGTGGATTGGAACCCGGGGTGCTGGCTTGCTACACTACGATCCACACCGCGATGCTTTTCGCTCCTTTGTTCACAATCCTGCCGATTCATTTTCTATCAGCAGCAATGTCATCGCCAGCATCAGCATTGACGCGAAGGAAAACGTGCTTTGGATAGGAACGGCTTCTGGGTTTAATCGGTTCGTGCCCGCAGAAGGCCGATTCTATAGCTATACCGAACGCGATGGACTGCCAAACGACGTGGTCTATGGTGTCCTTCCCGATAATGACGGGGTGCTGTGGCTGAGCACGAATAACGGCATCGTGCGATTCGATCCAAAGTCAGAGACCTTCCGTCGCTATGATGCAAGCGATGGACTTCAAGGTACAGAGTTCAATGCTGGCGCGTATCACAAGAGTGTGGACGGCGAACTCTTTTTTGGCGGAATAAATGGATACAACTCTTTTTACCCGAATGCCATTCGTGACAACGCATTAAAACCAGATGTTGTGCTTACAGGTTTCAAGGTGTTTAACGAGGATTATGATTTACCAAAAGCTCCGGAGTACACTGATACGATCAGGTTGTCGCATCGCGACGATGTGTTTTCCTTTGAGTTTTCTGCGCTGCACCTGACGGCACCCCAGAAGAACCAGTACGCATACAAACTTGAAGGATTCGACCAAAACTGGACCTCGACACAACGTCGGTTTGCAACGTATACCAACCTCGATCCCGGCAAATACACCTTTCGGGTCAAGGCCTCCAACAACGATGGCGTCTGGAATGATACCGGTTTGACTGTGGTCATCCTGATCGAACCGCCGTTCTGGAGTACGTGGTGGTTTTATGCAATATGTTCACTGGTGGTCTTCACGCTCATATTTGCTGCCTATCGTATGCGTATTGCGAGGATTTACCCGTAATTAATATTCCCGATTACAACATCGATCTGGGAGTTCTAAGTGCAACCATGGGTGCGAAGGCCGGTCTTGACGCGCGCATATGGATGAACTTCGATGACGCAGGTAATGAGTATGGTATTGGCGCTATGGCGTTTGCCCATGTGTATTTCAAGGCGGCATCGATCACGTGTACCAAACTCGGCGCAGAAGCGCGCGCTGAGCTCGGGGTAAAGGGTATTTATAATACTGGTTCAGGTGCATTTTCCGTCAATGGCTGTGGCAGCATTTCAGTGTCCGGTACAGCAAAACAATGTTTCCCCACTCCATGCTGGGATGGAATCTGCTGCAAGAGTTGTATTGGCGGTTCCATCACCAAAGCGGTGAGTGTTGAAGTACTACTCGACTCCACCGGTAAAACTGATCTTTCCTTTGGGTTCGGTAATTGCAGCGGTCAGCCACCTATGGCAGCGAACTGGTAACGTTAAGCTATGAGAACTACCATCACTTCCAACGCTTGTCTGCTGTGCGCCATCATGGTGCTGATGGCGCCCATGCTTCACGCGCAGTCTAATGACCAGCCCGCAGCAATCGCAACAGCGGAGGGAATTTTTGTCTACCTCGGCAATCAGATTCCAAAAGCACACTATTATGAGGTTGAGGTGAATGACCAGCGTGGCAGATACAAACTCATTTCAACAATTAAAGCGCCCGCTACACGCGCGGAAATGGAAGAACGAATCAGGACGTTCAGTCCGTATTTTGGAATGCTGACTCCACTCACAAGTAATGACATCGACAAATTGTGGCAGTACTTCAGTAACAATACAACGACAGACAGCGTGTATGTCGCCAACGTTCCCGTGATGCACCTGGCGATGGGAACCGCATATTTCGATCGCGACGTTGTCGACCGCAACGCACGTCAATATCGTGTGCGGCTTCGCGATGTGAACGGCAATGAGGTATCTGTTGCCGAAAGCAATGCTGTAACGATGCCGGCTACACCGGATATTCCCAAGCCGATTTTACGCGATGTCCGGGCATACGGGAGGGAGATCCGTTTGGAGTGGTTTGTACCCAGGCAGGGGGAGCTTGCGTCGTATAACGTTTACCGAAGCGTGTTCGGGCGAAACGAGTATGCGCCTGCTCCGGTGATCAAGGGATTTAATTCAATAGACGAAGAGGTTTCGCTGATTGCTATTGATACCGCGGTAGCTGTGCCTGGTCATTACGACTATTTTGTCGTTCCGCTGGATGCCTTTGGTAATCCAGGGCCACCATCCGATACGATTAGTGCCGGCACGCTAGATGAGCAAGCACCTCCATTAATAGAACGGCTCACTGCACTGGGTTCCGGCAAGGAGCACGAGATTGTGCTTAGCTGGAAGATGTTGGCAGGTCCATACCTTCGTGGAATTGAGGTTTATCGCAGTATGTGGTACGACAGCGGCTTTTCGAGAATTGCAGTCGTCCCGCCGTCAGATACGGTTTTCATCGATCATGTCCCCGTGTCATCTGAGAATTTTTATTACCAGATTGTGGCAAGAGGTCCGGGAAAGAGGACGGTTTCCAGCGCAGTGGTGTCAGCACTGTATCGCGATGCTCAGCCGCCGTCACCGCCTGTGGAGGTTGCCGCGGCAACAATCGACGGCGGGGTGCGCATTCGTTGGATGTATGATGAGCCCTTTGTAAAAGGATTTTTTGTCGAACGTGCGGAACGACCCGATGGTGAGTATCGCCTGATATCACAGCTGGTTCCTTTCGATTCGACAATACTGTCTTTTACCGATACAAGCAGAGTCGTTCGCTCTTATGATGCAGCTTTCTACAGGATCGTGGCGGTAAGCGACAGCGACGTCCACAGCGAACCCTCCAGGCACGTAGACGGTACGCCGGGTATATACATACAACCTGAAGTGCCGCCGAGGCCCGATGTTCGCTGGGAGGACGGAAAAGTCTTCGTGGAATGGGCCGACCTCCGTGAGATCGATTCCGATTTGTTGGGATATGTTCTTTGGCGAAAAGAAGCGGACGGCACCTTCAGGGTTATCTATTCATCGCGTGACGGCTCTACAAAGAACTACTACATCGATAATAATGTCATGCCCGGTGTTCAGTACGCGTACGCGGTGCAAGCCCTCGATATCAGGGGTGTGACAAGTGCCATGAGTGAGTCAGCTTCTATTGTAGTTCCTGCAATAGGTCCGGCACCTCCATCATCGGTCAGATTAGTCTCTACGACGAACGGCATTCATATCTCCTGGGGACAGGTAACGTCGACAGACCTTAAAGCACTAAAGCTGTACCGGCAGGAGCCAGGCAGCGAACCAACGTTAATAGCCGAGCTGGACAAGGATCAACTTGATCATGTTGATACCACCGTCCAGCAAGGCCACCTTTATTCATACTTCCTTACGTCGGTCGATTTAAGAGGAGTAGAAGGCGAAAGGGGAGATCTTTCGACTATCCGGTATTAGAATAGTCGCAGTCGCAGATTCAGACGCAATTTGGCTAACGCCTTTCTGCCCCTGCCTACTGTCCCCATCCTCCTCCAAGCGCATGATACAGCTCCAACTGCGCTGCCAGCTGCTGTCGCGTAATCAAAGCCTTATCAAGCTGAGCCTGTAAGGCACTGCTCTGTGCGGAGATCACTTCGAGGTAATTCGCCATGCCGCTCCGGAACAGCATTTGAGCGTTTCGCACGGCCTGGTTCAGGGTCTCAACGCGTTGGGTGGCGACTTGCTGTTCAGCTCTTGCCTTATCGATGCGGATCAGCGCGTTGGTCACTTCGTGCACTGCGGTTGTTACAGAAGCCCGGAACTCTATTTCGCGTTGTTCGAGTTCTGCGCGCGCGACTTCCACTTGCGTCTTCAGGGCGCGCCTCGCGAAAATGGGTTGTGTAATTCCTGCTGATGCGACGCTAAAGAGAGATGCAGGTGTACTGAACCAGTTACTTGCTTCAAACGCGT
Source organism: Bacteroidota bacterium (assembly GCA_003242315.1). Classification (GTDB taxonomy): domain Bacteria; phylum Bacteroidota; class Bacteroidia; order Cytophagales; family Cyclobacteriaceae; genus ZC4RG29. The sequence goes on along the minus strand of QGUY01000075.1, from coordinate 7,222 downwards.
TTAGTCCACCTGTTGCCGTGAGTGTCAATGAAGGGTAGAGGTTACCCTGGGCAACGCCGACTCGTGCGTTTGCTGCTTTCAGCGCCATCTCACTGGCGCGCACATCCGGCCGGTACGCGAGCAATTCAGCCGGTACACCTGAAGTCAATCTATCCTCAACTGGAATGTCATCGAGCTGGGCTGTCCGCGCAACCTGACCAGGCCAGTCGCCAACCAACAACCTTAATCCATTCTCCTGGAGCGCGATGGCCTGTTCAAGTTGCGGGATAAGGATCTGCGCATTCTGCCTTTGTGCTTCGGCCTGCTGCACGGCAAGTTGCGTTGCTTCTCCTGCGTTCTTTTGCAATTGTATCATTTGAACGATACTGTCACTCAGCAACACGTTTCGTCTTGCGATGGTCAGCTGTGCATCCATCATCAACAAGTTGTAATATCCGTCGGCGACCTGTGCAACTACGGCGGTCTGCACGGCGCGGGCGGCCTCAAAAGTCTGCAGATAGTCTGCCAGAGCAGCCTCCTTGTACCTTCGTATTTTTCCCCACACATCAAGTTCCCATGAAGCAGTGGCGGCCAGTGTATAGTCTTCGATGTGGCTGGTCTCAAGGAACGTGCTAAGGCTTATGCCATTCAGACTGTTCTCCGAGGGATTACTTGTTGATGCCGTAGCTTGTGCCTGAAGTGCGGGAAGCCACGCGGCTTTCGCTTGCTTTGCATACGACTGATAAGCTTCGACGCGCGTTAAAGCAACTCGCAAGTCGAAGTTGTGCGTCAGTGCACGCCGTATAAGGCCCTGCAGCGTGGTATCAGTAAAGAATTCGTCCCACGACACCCGTGCAATGCTGCTGTCAGTCTCCGTTGCCGGGCCGGAGTATGCATCAGGCATACCCAGCTCCGGTCGGGAGTAGTTGCGGCCTACCGAACAACTGAGCACGAGGATTCCTACGGTGAGGGCCGCTACTCCATTATATATTGTCTTTACTATTCGTGATTTCATGTGATACACTTGATTGGTCAGATGGTTTGTCCGGCTACTGCCGTTTCCTTCGCGCGGCTGCTAACCCGTTCCTGCAGGTATTGGAATACCACGAACAGGACGGGAATTATGAATACACCTAACAGCACGCCCGTGAGCATTCCGCCCAGCGCACCAGTACCTATGGATCGGTTACCCAGCGAGGATCCGCCCGTTGCCCAGGTGAGAGGCAGTAACCCGACAATGAAGGCGAACGACGTCATGAGAATCGGACGCAGCCTAAGCCTCGATGCTTCCAGCGCGGCTGCTACGAGATCCATTCCAGCCTTCCTTCGTTGTACCGCGTACTCCACGATGAGGATTGCGTTTTTCGCCAACAGACCGATAAGCATGATCAATCCAACCTGCACGTAGATGTTGTTCTCAATTCCCGTCAGCGTTGTGAAGGCGAACACACCCAGTATACCTGTCGGCACTGTAAGGATCACCGCGAAGGGCAGAAGGTAGCTTTCGTATTGTGCGGCCAGGAGGAAGTACACGAACACGAGACTCAGAATAAATATTAGTGTCGTTTGTGATCCTGCGCCGATTTCTTCGCGGGTCATGCCCGTCCACTCGTAGGCATAGCCTCTTGGCAAGTAAACGTCAGCCACTTCGCGAATTGCCTCAATCGCGTCGCCGGAGCTGTAGCCAGGTTTCGGAATGCCGTTGATCGTTACAGCATTGAAAAGATTGTTGCGCGTCACGGTTTCAGGCCCGTAAACTTTTTCCAGCGACACAACCGATGTCACTGGCACCATTTCGCCGCGGTTGTTTTTGACGAAGATGTTATTCATCGATGAAGGCTCTGCGCGATAAGGGATATCCGCCTGAACAATCACGCGATAGAATTTCCCAAACCTGTTAAAGTCCGACGCAAAGCTGCTTCCATAATACACCTGGAGCGTCTGCATTAGATCACTGATGGAGATACCCAGCTGTTTTGCCTTCGCCTCATCAATGTTCAGCATGTATTGGGGATTGCCCGTACTGAAAGTGGTGAAGGCATAGGCAATCTCCTCGCGCTTCATCAGTTCGCCGATAAAGCCATAAGCGGTTTGTGCCAGCTTGTTAAGGTCGTCGGTGCCTGTGCGATCTTGTATGATGAACTCGAATCCGCTTGTGTTACCGAAACCCTGCACGGTAGGAAACTGGAACAGGAAGATGTTGGCCTCTTTGATCACACTCAATCTTTGGTTAATAAGTCCCATTACTTCCTCTATATTATTGACCGGACCTCGTTCGCCGTGAGGTTTCATGCGTATGAAGCCCACACCATAATTCGAGCTGTTGGCGTTGGCGACAATGTTCAGTCCGGCGATCGATGCGCGACGTTCTATAGCCTCGACGTCAGCCAGTATCTTGTCTATCTTTTCCATCACCTTTTGGGTTCGGTCCAGGGACGCGCCTGGCGGAAGGTTTACCGAGTACACGATGAATCCCTGGTCTTCAGTCGGAATAAAACCTGTAGGTGAGTTGCGCGTCCATATGACAACGGCGACAAGCACAACGGCTAGACCTGCACCAGCAATCCACTTTCTGCTGATCAAAAACCTGACGGCATCCAGGTAGCGATTTGTTGTTGCCGTGAAGCCAGCGTTGAAGGCTTTGAAGAAGCGCTGACCGAAACTCTGACGGGGTGTCCCTTCCTTACCCTCCTCTTCAGCATGGGGATTTTTGAGCAACAGCGCGCAGAGGGCCGGGCTCAGCGTAAGGGCGTTCACAGCAGAAATGATGATAGCGATGGCTAATGCGAAGGCGAACTGCCGGTAAAAGACACCGGCAGGGCCTTCCATAAAGCCAACAGGTATGAATACAGCCGCCATAACCATTGTGATGGAAATGATCGCGCCGGAAATTTCTTTCATCGACTGAATGGTAGCCGGCTTCGCAGGCAATTTTGTTCGCTCCATCTTGGAGTGCACTGCTTCCACCACCACTATGGCGTCATCCACAACAATCCCGATGGCCAACACGAGCGCGAAGAGGGTAAGCAGGTTTATGGTGAATCCAAATACCTGGAGGAAGAAGAACGTACCGATAATCGCCACTGGCACCGCTATCGCCGGGATGAGAGTAGAACGGAGGTCCTGCAAGAAGAGATACACAACGATGAACACCAGTATGAACGCTATAATGAGCGTCTCCTCCACCTGGTAGATCGACTCGTCGAGGAATTCCTTCGCGCTGAACATTGTGAAGTAGTGAACACCGCGGGGGAACGACTCAGCCGCTTTCTCCATCACCTTTTGTGCTTCAATGAGGATGTCATTCGCATTGGAGCCTGGCGTCTGGAACAGCGCTATGCCGATACCTGGCCTGCCCTCAACAAACGTGTTAGCACTGTAGGTAAACGCTCCGAACTCGACGCGCGCAACATCCTTGAGTCTAACAGCGGAACCGTCCGGTGACGATTTGAGAATGATGTTCTCATAGTCGGCGTTTTTCGAAAGTTTTCCTTTGTGTTTCAGGATGTATTCGAACGACGCGGTACTGCTTTGCCCGAACCGCCCGGGTGCCGCCTCAAGATTTTGGTCGCGTATGGCATTGAGCACCTCCGTGGGAGAGAGGTTATTGGCCGTCAGCCGGTCAGGATTAAGCCAAATGCGCATGGAGTAGTCCTTTGCGCCGAATACCATGGCCTGTCCAACGCCAGGCACACGTTGAAGTTCAGGGATGATGTTGATCTTCGCGTAATTCTGCAGGAACGTTTCATCAAATGCGCTGTCGGTGCTATAGATCAGCGGCACCATGATCATACTGTTCTGCTGCTTTTGCGTGGAGATTCCGGCCTGAACTACTTCCTGAGGAATAAGGCTAACAGCTTTCGCGACGCGATTTTGCACGTTCACCGCAGCCAGGTCAGGATCCGTGCCGACGCGAAAGTAGACGTTGAGTGTGAGCGTTCCGTCGTTACTTGATGTCGATGTCATATACGTCATGTCTTCGACACCATTGATGGCCTCTTCAAGAGGTGTGGCGACGGCCCGTGCTACAACTTCCGCGCTGGCGCCGGGATAGAGCGCGGTAACCTGAACGGTTGGCGGCGCTATGTCCGGAAACAGCGTGATGGGCAACGAAAACAGGGAGATAAGTCCCAGTAAAGTCAATATGATGGATACGACCGTTGATAATACCGGTCTTTCTATGAATCGTTTGAGCATATATATCGGGAGGTTGGCGCGGTGGAGCGACGACAGGCGATTGTGGTGTGTCTCCGGTGCCTGTCATGCTCCCCGCATGTGAAGTGATGGTTTATAAGTTGAGCAAACTATCCAGCGATATGGGTTCTGGTTGAATTACCGCTCCGTCCGCGAGTCGGTCGAGTCCCGCAAAGACAATCTTGTCACCCGGCTTCAATCCGGATTCCACCAGGTAGAAATTCTTCATGTTGTCGCTCACCTTAATCGGTGCGCTGTACACCGTGTTGCTGTCAGATAGCGCGAACACGAAGATCTTGTCCTGCAGTTCAAATGTAGACTCCTGGGGCACAATCACGGCGGAGTCGACGGCATACGGCATGCGAACGCGCCCGGTGTTACCCGAGCGAAGCAGGCCTGACGCATTCGGGAACGATGCGCGGAAGCTTATGGCCCCCGTGGAGCTGTTGAACTGACCGGCGACGGTTTCAACCTTTCCTTTGTAGGGATACACGGTGTTGTCGGCGAGGATCAGTTCTACTTCCGGCATCTTGCTGATCTTTTCCTGGATCGTGTTGCCTTCGAATCTTTTTATGAATTGAAGGAACTCCCTTTCGCTGAAAGAAAAGTAAGCGTACACCTCCTTGATTTCAGACAGCACCGTCAAAGGTGTCGCATCAGACGCGCCTACGAGGCTACCGGGCTCCACGAGGATGCGGCCGATATATCCATCGGCAGAAGCAGTAATCGTGGTGTAGCCAAGGTCGATTTCGGCGGACCTGACAAGAGCTTCTGCCTGTGTTACGCTGGCAAGGGCAGCTTCGTACGCAGCATTCGCTGCGCGCAGCTGAATGTCAGATACTACGTTGTTTTCCACCAGCGGGGTTAGCTTATGAACGTTGATCTCTGCATTGGCGAGATTTGCTTTTGCCGCAGCGAGGTTCGCCTTCGCATTGTTTAGCCTTTCAACATACGGCTGATCGTTAATCTTGAAAAGGATCTGTCCCTTCTTCACGAACGCGCCTTCGTCGACATGAATCTTATCGATGTAACCGTCGACCTGCGCTCTTACTTCGATGTCCTTGCTGCCTTCAAGCGAGGCGGAAAACTCCTTGAATGTCGTTGCTGCAGTGCTGCTCACTGTCAGTACAGGAAGCGTTTGCACTTGTTGTTGCCATTCTGCGCTTCCACCTGACGACGGCGTGCAGCTCTCCAGCGAAGTAAACAGCGCGATCGATGCGAGTGCAGTAATTATATGAGTGACGTTGAGTTTAGTTTTCATGGGAGTTAGCATTTTTTATTAGTTATTCGATTTTTCCGGGCAATAATCGTCCATGCGCCGTCATGCGGTGCCTGTACGAATACTTTAATAAAGCGTGTTACTTGTCCAGAAGGTTGAGACAACCACTTGCCGCACCAACCTTACCTGCGAGCCATGGGTGGTTGTGTTTTGATGGAGACGCCATGTAATTCATCGCACTTGGGTTAAGGTCAAAAGTCAAATTTCCTGATGTGTTTCCTGTATGTTGAGAAAACGGAGTGCGAAGAATAATGTTAGCCCTAAGGAGCCGCTAATCACTTACATTATCGCGGTATTAATTGTACTTTTCACGGATTGCCCGCTGAAAGAGTGCAGGTGTCTGGCCAGCGTGCTTCTTAAAGAAGCGATTGAAGTACGAATCATTCTCGAAATTCAACAAGGAAGCAATCTCCTTAAGATTATAGTCGCCCCAGAATAACAAACGTTTGGCTTCCAGGATGCGCTTCTCATCGATGATTTGTTTTGCGGTCTTGCCCGTAGTGGCCTTGATGACGTCGTTCAGGTGCCCTGGCGTTACTGCGAGCATCTCCGCATAACTGGCGACCCGAGTGATTTTCCGAAAATGTATGTCGACGTGTTGCTTGAATTGCTGCACGAGCCGGTTTTGCATGGCATCCATCTGCATGACTGCCAGTGGAGTATCCATCAGGCGTGCGGCACTTATGATGAATGCGTTGAGCAGGTTGCGTAGTATGACGTCCTTTTTCGGTTTGCTTCGTCTGAACTCATCGAGCATGAGGTCCGCATACGATAGCAACTCCTCCATTGAGCCGTTGTCAAGGCTGAGGATAACCTTGTTGAACATGCATTCCCAGCAGGCAACCCAACCTTGCATTTCATTGATAAGGAAGTCCCTGCTGAACGAAATGCAAATGAGCTCGGCGTTCTCCACGCTGTCGTACTGATGTACCTGATCCGGTCCTCCCGAAAAGAAGGCCGGCGCTTCGATCGTATGATATTCAAAATCAATGAATTTTGTGACCCTCCCTTGCAAGAGGAGATTCACCGTGTAGCCTTCCTGCCTGTGAGGAACCTGGAGCTTGCCGAGAATTTCGAAAGGGTCGACACGAACGATGGCGAAGTCGGTTGCACCCGTGCAATTGCGAAGGTTGTACACGGGAATCGTTGTATCTGTCTGAGTCTGGGTCGGTATCATGCGTCGATTTTTTCCAAAGCCCTTGCTAGTACCCGATTAAAGCGCAACACCTCTTGAGAATCCAACGATTCCCGAAAGGTCAGACACCAAATCTTATTTAACGCGAGGAGTGAAATTTGGTTGATCATGGGGTATTTTTTCTTGTAACAAAACGAAATGTTTCATCACAGAGAATGTGTATCTTGTGGCAATCGGTTTCGAACATGCATTCACGTCTCCTGGCGTACGCGTCCCGGTATATCGATCTGACGCCCGAGGAAGCGGAATATTTTGTCTCCCTTTTCAGGCATCGTAAAATTCTAAAACGTCAGTTTCTCCTCCAGGCCGGAGACGTTTGTCGGTATGAAACGTTCGTTGTCAACGGATGCTTGCGCGCGTATTTCGTAGAACCTTCAGGGTCGTTTCATATCGTACAATTTGCGGTAGAAGATTGGTGGACCTCCGATCTGAGCAGCTTCATTCGTCAGACTCCTGCTACGCTCAATATCGATGCACTGGAACCGACCGACGTGCTGCAGATCGATAAGGACAGTCTTGATCGTCTCTATCGGCAGGTGCCACAAACCGAACGAATGTTCCGTATGATGCTCACG
>QGUY01000074.1 GCA_003242315.1 Bacteroidota bacterium | reverse complement strand
CCCTGCCGAATTACCTTCTTACTGGCTAGCGCCTGGAACGGGAAGCGAAGCAGCGTACGCCGCGCTGCGGATCATTAGCGATACAGATAACCAGCGTCTTCTTCCGAGGACTTACCTGTTGCTGGGTCGGCTCGGCTTCCAGCGGGGCAATTACACCGAAGCCGTGTCGTACCTGAAAAAGGTGATTGATGGCGAGGAGGGGACAGGCAACTTGATGCTGCAGCGGGATGCTCATTACTATCTTAGTGAGCTTTATAAAAAACTGGGTAGGAAACAGGCAAGCATCGAACACTCCAACCAGTACCTCATTCTGAAAGAGTCGTTGCAGAACGTTGATCTCACGCGTCAGATCGAACGCCTTCAGTTTCAACTTGAAATAGAAAAGAGGGAGAAGGCACATCAACTGCTGGTTGCTTCTCACGAAGCAGCGGAAGCCACCATGCACAAGCAACGGCTTCAAAATATCATGCTGGTGATCATCATCGTGTTCATCAGCATTTTGTATGGGGTTCACTGGTTTAACAGTCGCAAGCGAAGGTTGATTAACTACAAGCTTGCTGCAAAGAATGCGGAAATTCAATTGCAGCGTGAAGAGATCATCCGTCAGAATGAAAGCCTGTCACGGAGGAATATTCAGCTTTCGGAACTGAATCATGAAAAGGACACGCTCATGAGCATTGTCGCTCACGATCTTAAATCTCCCCTAAACCGCATCAGCGGGCTTACCGACCTGCTGGAGATGGACGGCATCGATCCGCAGGAGCAGAAGACCTATATCGCTATGATAAAGAGCGCAACACGTGCGGGACTTGACCTCATCAAAGACCTGCTCGATGTCAACATGCTTGAGGAAAATGTAATGCCTGAGTATTCCTTTGTGAAACTTGACGAGTTCCTTAATGAAAAGATGGAGTCGTTAAGGCATGCCGCTGCACAGAAGAACATACGCATCGATGTTTCGGCATCCGGTCATTCCGTGTATACGGATGCGGATTATCTGGCCAGGATTGTAGACAACCTCGTTTCCAACGCGATAAAATTTTCGGCGAACGATTCTGTAGTCGGCGTTTCCGCCGATGTGGTGGACGGCAAATTTCAGCTTCGTGTAAAGGACGACGGTCCTGGATTCTCCGAGGAGGACAAGCGCAAGCTTTTCCAGAAGTTTACAAAACTCAGCGCTCGTCCCACGGGCGGGGAGAGTTCAAACGGACTGGGGCTTGCCATTGTGAAAACGCTGGTCGACCGCCTGGAAGGCGAAATCACCTTGCGGTCTCAACTCAAGCAGGGCAGCGAATTCGTGATAACATTCCCGCAAAAACAGCACGTAACCCCCGCCTAAGCCCCGGGAACGCGGTTTTTTAAATTTTTCTTAGCCCCATTTAAACCTTCCCAGGGGTGGCTGGTCAAAGAAGTGTTTAGTGAAAGACCTCTCGGGCCCGTAAATCCTTAACGTTTTTGAAAATGAAGAAGTACATCGTAATGGGTCTGCTGTTCTTTATGGCAACGGCAGTATCGGTCGCACAGGAAACGCCTCGTGCAGATGCACGTCAGAAGGTACAACATGCACGGATTGCGCAAGGAACCGCAAATGGTGAACTGACAAGAGGTGAACGCGCCGCTTTGAAGCGTCAGCAACGCCACATCCGCAGGACAGAGTGTCGTGCCAAAGCAGATGGTGAGGTGACGCGCAGGGAGAAGGCTGTAATCGAACGCAAACAGGACCGCGCCGATAGGAGCATCCGTCGCGCAAAGCACAACAGTCTGGAGCGAAATTGATTTGTTTTACCTGAAGGAGACCAAACCAGGTTCAGGTAGTCTATGGTTGGGTGGACAGGTCTGCAATTTGCAGGCCTGTCATATTTTTTGGAAAGCCTGATCCAGATCAGCCAGCAAATCTTCGATGTCTTCTATGCCGACGCTCAGCCTGATCAACGAATCGACGAGACCACTCTTGATCCTGTCTTCACGAGGTACGCTTGCGTGGGTCATCGATGCGGGGTGATTGATGAGCGACTCGACACCGCCCAACGACTCGGCAAGTGAAAATACCTTGACGCTTTCCATGAGCTTGATGGCCTTCTCCTGGTTGTCGTCTTTAACCGTGAAGGATATCATTCCACCGAAGTCGCGCATCTGACGGCGAGCCACGTCGTGATTGGGATGATCCTCGAAACCTGGCCAATATACTTTGCCTACCTTCGGATGTTGCTTTAGGTACTGTGCTATCTCCCTTCCGTTCGCACAATGCCGCTCCATCCGCAAATGCAATGTCTTTATCCCGCGAAGCACCAGGAAGCAGTCCTGCGGCCCGGGAACGGCACCGCAGCTGTTGAGAATGAATGCCAGTTCGCGATAGAGGTTTTCATCGTTGGTGACGAGCGCACCCATGATGACGTCGGAGTGTCCACCCAGATACTTGGTGACCGAATGCATCACGATGTCGGCGCCGAGGCTGAGAGGATTTTGTAAATAGGGTGAAGCAAAAGTATTGTCGACGGCAACGCGTATATCGTGTTCTTTCGCAATCTCCACGCACGCGGCAATGTCGACGATGTTCATCAATGGATTTGTTGGCGTTTCGAGCCAGAGCAATTTTGTCTTTTCGTTGACGTAAGGAATGATATTTTCTGAATGGGTCAGGTCGAGGAAATGAAACTTGATTCCGAATCGTTCATAAATTCTTCGGAACATCCTGTAAGATCCGCCGTAGAGGTCGTTGCTGGTGATCACTTCGTCGCCGGGTGAAAGCAACCGGATCACGGCGTCGGTAGCGCCCATGCCTGAAGAAAAACAGAGGCCGAACTTACCACCTTCCAATGCTGCGATGCTCGCCTGCAACGCATCGCGTGTCGGGTTTGCTCCACGTGCATAAGCATAGCCCTTGTGTTTTGCGGGCGACTCTTGTACATAGGTTGACGTTTGATAGATAGGTGTCATGATCGCTCCGGTTGTAGGATCCGGCTTGACACCAGCGTGGACTGCCTTGGTTCCGAATTTCATAATCAAAAATTTTCAAAATCCCTGGGGTGGAGGCAGGGTGGGTTATGCAGATCGTTAGCCGGTCGGTCAGATGACCCGGCTTGTATCAAATTTTTCAAGATAGTCTGCAACACGTCGTACCATCATGCCGCCGAGGGCGCCATCGACAACGCGGTGGTCGTACGAGTGCGACAAAAACATCTTGTGACGTATGCCAATGGCATCGCCATAGGGAGTTTCAATTACAGCCGGTTTCTTTTGTATCGCACCCAGGGCAATAATCCCAACCTGTGGTTGTACGATGATGGGCGTTCCCATCACGTTGCCGAAGGAGCCGACATTGGAAATAGTAAACGTGCCGCCGACGAGTTCATCGGGTTTGAGTTTATTTTCCCGCGCCCGCCGCGCCAGATCATTTACCTTATGGATCAATCCCTTGAGGTTGTACTGATCGGCATTATGAATAACAGGAACGATGAGATTCCCGTCGGGAAGCGCTACTGCCATGCCGATATTGATAGCCTTTCGTTTGATGATCTTGTCGCCATCAACCGATATGTTGATCATCGGGTAATCCTTAATGGCGAGCACGACGGCTTCAATAAACATCGGCGTGTAGGTGAGCACTTCGCCTTCACGCTTGTGAAACTCAGCCTTGACCTTGTTCCTCCACATCACGAGCGGGGTAACGTCAGCCTCTACAAAAGAAGTGACGTGAGGCGCGATGCGTTTGGATGCCACCATTCGTTCGGCGATCATCTTCCGCATGCGATCCATTTCGACGATTTCGTCACCGCCATTTACGGAGATCACAGGCTGGGGTATAGATGCAGTGTCCACGCGCCCCGCCTTGCGATTTGAAATATACTCAAGCAGATCTTTCTTCGTAACGCGCCCCTCAGCTCCTGTTCCCGTTAGAGTATCAAGTTCCGATATCGGGATGTTTTCCTGTCGCGCGATGTTGCGCACGAGAGGAGAATAGAAACGGTTCGAAACGGGCGCCGGCTTCTTCGCCTCGCTAACAGGAGCTTTAATACCGTTCTCTTCGCGAGGTTGCGGTATTGTTTCCACTGGTTCCAGAACCTTCTCGTCGGGTGCATTTTCCGGAACCGTTGCTTCTATGATGGCAATAGGGCTTCCTACCTTCACGGTTTCGCCTTCCTTTGCGAGGATTTCTTTCAAGACACCAGCATATATCGAAGGAATTTCGGTGTCGACTTTATCGGTGGCTACCTCGAGGACTGACTCATCCTGTTCAATCTTATCGCCGGGCTTTTTCAGCCACGTGAGAACAGTCGCCTCCATTATGCTCTCGCCCATCTTGGGCATCAGAAGTTCTACTTGCGCCATCGTGAAACGGGTTTTGAACCATGGTGCAAGTTATCAGTATTTCAGCGTAGAACAAAGTCCACTTTTTGCCCTGATTTCAATCAGAATTTGTCCTTGATCAATGTCATTCAGAAATAAGTGGTTCATCGATACCTTGATAAAGATTAAACAACACCTGCCATGAACGAGACGATGCAAGTGGATTCACTTCAAAAGGCTGAAAGAAAATCCAAAAACAAGGTAAAGTATGTATACAGTTTCTCCGAAGGAGATGGCAAGAACAAGAAATTGTTAGGCGGAAAAGGCGCTAACCTCTGTGAGATGACACAGATCGGGTTGAATGTGCCACCGGGTTTTGTCATTACTACAGAGGCGTGTCTGGAGTACCTGGCATCACCCGACCGCAGCCTTCCCGAGGGATTGATGGATGAAGTGCGAGAGCATATCCGACGCGTCGAGGAAGCAAGCGGAAAGCGCTTTGGCGACGCGGACAATCCTCTGCTGGTTTCCGTGCGTTCGGGATCTGCGCTGTCTATGCCCGGCATGATGGACACAATTCTCAACCTCGGTCTGAACCGCGATACGTTGAAAGGCCTTATCCGGCGAAGCGGCAATGAACGCTTCGGATACGATGCATACCGGCGATTCATTCAGCTTTTTGGAAAGGTCGCATTAGGTGTCCCCGATGAGGCGTTCGATAAACACTTTGAAGAAGTAAAACAAAGGGCAGGCGTAAAGGCCGACATAGGACTTACGGCGGAAGATCTGATGGAAGTCAGCGAACGCTTCCTCAATGTTGTTCAGGAAACGTTAGGCAGACCCTTCCCGGAGGATGCTTATGAGCAACTCGAAATTGCTATTAAGGCAGTCTTCAATTCATGGATGGGAAAACGTGCCGTCGACTACAGACGCGAGTTCAAGATCACACCCGACATGGCAAACGGTACGGCAGTTAACGTAGTGTCAATGGTGTTTGGGAATATGGGCAACGACTGCGCAACAGGTGTAGGTTTTACACGTGACCCTGGTACAGGAGAAAACGTAATGTTCGGTGAATACCTTACCAACGCACAGGGCGAAGACGTTGTCGCTGGCATACGTACACCTAAACCCGTAAGCGAATTGGCCGTGGAAATGCCGGAGCAATATGCGCAACTTCAGGAACTGCGTGAAAAGCTGGAGAAACACTATCGCGAAGTTCAGGATTTTGAGTACACCATCGAACACGGTGTGCTGTACTGCCTGCAGACGCGCAACGGAAAAATGAACACGACCGCGCTCGTGCGCACTTCGGTGGAAATGGCCAATGAAGGTCTCATTACGCGATCTGAAGCTCTCATGCGCATCAAACCGGAACTACTGGAACAACTTCTGCACCCGAGACTCGATCCTTCGAGCAAAGTTCAACCCATAGCGAAAGGCTTGCCCGCTTCGCCCGGCGCTGCATCGGGACATGTAGTCTTTGATGCCGACCGTGCGGAGTTGCTGGGCCGCGCAGGTGAAAAGGTCATTCTCGTTCGCGAAGAAACCAAGCCCGAAGACATTCACGGATTCTTTGCTTCTCAAGGTGTGCTCACGAGCAGGGGAGGTAAGACATCGCACGCTGCCGTTGTCGCACGCAGCATCGGTAAACCTTGTGTTGCCGGCGCAGAAGGAATTAACGTGGATGTGAACCTTCGCGCAGCCCAAATCGGAGAGAAGACCATTCGCGAAGGTGACTACATCACAATCGATGGTGGCACTGGTTACGTCTACCCCGGCGTGATCGCCACAGTTGAGCCTGAGTTTTCGAAGGAACTCCACACGCTGCTCTCATGGGCCGATGAAGTTGCCTCACTGCAAGTCATGGCCAATGCTGATACACCTGAAGCAGCGGTGAAGGCGTTGAACTATGGGGCAAAGGGTATCGGACTCTGCCGCACGGAACGAATGTTCAATGCGGTCGACCGCCTGCCTGTCGTGCTTGAAATGATTCTCGCACCTACCCCTGAAGATCGGGCTGCAGCACTTGACAGGCTAAAGGAAATGCAGAAGAAGGACTTCCGCGAAATCCTCACAGCAATGGGTTCACGGCCTGTGACCATTCGGCTCCTCGATCCGCCTATTCATGAGTTTCTACCGACAAGCGAGGTGCTGACGCAGGAGCTGGCACACTTGCACCACCTGCGTGAAACAGTAAGCGGCGTGGCCAATCTGTTTGGAAGCTTGAGGATGTTGAATGCAGATCTTTCGATAGCGGAAAAATCACCCTCGCCTTTCAACCCTGACGGCGTTCAACTGGTGGAACAAGCCATCGAAAAGAAAGAGCAAATGCTGCGAAAGGTGAAGGAGCTTCACGAGGTCAATCCTATGCTTGGCCATCGCGGTGTGCGTCTTGGTCTGACATTCCCTGAAATATACCGCATGCAGATCTCTGCAATACTGGAAGCCACGGCAGAGTGTATAGAAGCGGGTACGACCGTAAATCCTGAGATCATGGTACCGCAGGTCTGCACTGCCGAGGAATTGAAACAGGTAAAGGAGTTGGTCGACGAAGTGCGTGCCGAGATCGAAGAAAAGAGAAAAATAAAACTGACTTTCCGCTTCGGTACTATGATCGAAGTCGTCAGGGCGTGTCTGACGGCCGACAAGCTTGCCGAAGCAGCCGACTTCTTCTCGTTTGGAACGAATGACCTCACGCAGGCAACATTCAGCTTCTCCCGCGAGGACGCCGAAAACAAGTTTCTCCCTCAATACATACAAAAGGGCTTGCTGAAGGACAATCCCTTCGAAGTCCTTGACGAAACGGGCGTTGGACGGCTGATGAGACTGGCCGTTACGGAAGGAAGACAAACGAGGGCTGACCTGAAGGTCGGCATCTGCGGAGAGCACGGTGGCCATCCCGCATCAATCCATTTCTGTCATAAACTCGGCCTGAACTATGTGTCGTGTTCTGCACCAAGAGTGCCTGTAGCACGACTTGCTGCAGCCCAGGCCCGATTGGTTTCAGCAAAAGCCTGAAACATGCATGGGGTGTGAACGCCATAGTCGTTTACACCCCTTATTGTTTTATTCGGAGACGAACCAGGTTCAGAACCGCAGTCGTTGTCAGTTTGATGTTCACGAGGCGTGCATTTGCAAACTGAAGTTTGCGGGTCTCTACGCCGTTGCGATCGGCACAGGCAATCCATATTGTGCCGACGGGTTTATCAGGTGTACCGCCACCGGGTCCTGCAATTCCACTCGTAGCAATACCGATATCCGTTCCAAAGCGCTGTCGTACACCGGATGCCATCTCAGCTACGGTTTGTTCGCTTACCGCTCCGTACTGCGCGAGCGTTTCCGGATTCACACCAAGCGCATTTATCTTCACCTCGTTTGCGTATGCGACAACGCTTCCCAGAAAATAGGCAGACGATCCCGGCACGGTGGTAATGGTGTGAGAGACGTGACCACCTGTGCAGCTTTCCGCAGCTGATAATGTAAGTCCTTTTTCGAGCAACAGCTTACCCAGTACCACCTCCAACGGATCATCCGTAAATCCAAATATGTATTGACCGGCCAGGGGAAGGATAGATTCGCGCAAGGCTGCGAAATCCTTCTCGATTTTCCCGGCGTCCTCGCCGAATGTGGTCAGGCGTAGTTTGACTCCTGCTTCGCTGGGCAGATAGGCCAATCGTATATGTGGTGGAAGACTTTGTTCCCATGGCGCAATTTTTTCGGCCAGGAAGGACTCTCCGATCCCTGCGGTGCGGACCATCTGGTGTGCGATGATCGGCAATCTGAATCTTTGACGTATACGCGGGATCACTTCCGTCTGCATCATGTGGACCATTTCATGGGGTACACCCGGCATTGATACAAAAATTTTTCCATTGCGATCGAACCACATTCCGGGAGCGGTTCCGAGAGGATTGGTAATTTTTTCACAGCACTCGGGTAATGCGGCCTGTTGACGGTTAAGCTCCGTGAGCTCGCGTCCCCTCTTCCGGAAAAACTCCGTGACCTCCTTCAACGCTTCTTCATGAATCCGTATACCACAACCGAAATGTTTCGCCAGGCACGGTTTAGTGAGATCGTCGCTCGTTGGACCAAGGCCACCGGAGATGAGAAGGATATCCGACCGCGATTCCGCCTCGGCAAAAGCCTGAAGAATGTCGGCCTCGTTATCCCCCACGGTTGTACGACGCACTACCCGGACTCCGATCTTGTCCAGCTCACCGCTTATAAAGTGTGAATTCGTATCTAACGTTTGGCCGTACAGCAACTCGTCGCCGACCGCCAGAATCTCTGCCTTAACGGGTGTCATGGAATTGAATGATAAAAATTAGCCGAAAAATACCTCAAATGGCAGCTTCGACGTTTACTGACCGGGATAAGATTCATACCTTTTGAACACAATAACAAATCCGTTATGAAAAAAACATTTGCGCTGCTGGCTGTCGTGCTTGGTTCCTGCACGACGGCACAAATTAACCAGGCCATCGGCGATGTCAATAGCGCGTTAGGACAGGGAGGACCCACGACATCCGAAGTTGCGGCAGGACTCAAGGAGGCGCTCATCAAAGGTGTATCAATAGGTGCCGACCTCGTCTCACAAACGGATGGCTATTTCGGTAATCCGGAAATCAAAATTCCCTTTCCTCCGGATGTCAAGAAGGTCGAAGACAGACTCAGACAGATCGGTTTGGGTGGGGAAGTCGACAAGTTTATCCTTACGCTGAACCGTGGAGCCGAAGACGCGGCGCGGGAAGCCAAGCCCATTTTTGTCGACGCAATCAAGGCGATGACCATAGAGGATGCGTGGAGCATATTGAGAGGCGACGACGACGCAGCTACGCAATACCTGCGACGTACGACCGGTACCAAACTCGCCGAGAAATTCAAACCTGTAATCAAGGCGTCGCTCGACAAAGTCAATGCCACCCGCTATTACAGCGACATCGTAAACACATACAACCGTATTCCTCTTGTTGAAAAGGTCAATCCAAATTTAGACGACTACGCTACGGAAAAAGCCATCGATGGGCTGTTCGTGATGATTGCGAAGGAAGAAAAGCGCATCCGCGAGGATCCCGTGGCGCGCACAACCGAGCTGTTGAAAAAGGTTTTTGGCGCACGATGATGTTAGGTGCATCTGCGTCTGCATCTATCAATCTGACGTCGCATCAAGCACAGCCACCAAAAGCGCTCCCAGCGCTCTATCAAGCTCGATAAACTTGGAGGGCTTTGCAGCCTGGCTTACTTCGGTTCGTTTAACTACCGCCTTTTCTCCAAAATCCCTTACACTGTAGTACGCTGGAAGCTGATTGGGTTTCCAGCTTATCCACATGACGGTACCGGTAATCGTTCCCTTCGTGAGTTTGACCTTTTCGCCTTCCCTGAGTTTGTACTTGAAGAAGGTGCCATTGCGGATATTGCGAACTTGTCCGTTGAATTCAAAAGCATCGTGCGTTTCCGGTCCGTAAAGGTCGCCACCGAACACGTAGACGGTATTGTGGGCCTTTAGCATGTTATTGCGCGCGACGGTATCATCCGAGAGGAAGTACAAATCAGCAATGATCGCCGTGCCGGGCCTGTCGAAACTTATCAGCCGGAACGCATTGGCGCCATTCTTTTTTGCTTGTTTCTCCAACGCCAGGTACATGGACCGAAGCGAGGCGACACTACCGGGCGTCACACGGACCCGCCCTATGTAGTCAAGTTCTGCAGTATCAAGTTTCTCCTCTATGAAGTGAAAGGGCGATTTGAGACCGAGCTTTTTTTCGTTGCTGAACGGCCCCTTGAGGAACTCAACGCTTTGACCGGATGCAGCAAATACCTGTATCCACAGGATGGCTATCAGGAGGTGTCTTCCTTGTTTCATAACACTTATTGAATCTGAAAGGTAAGACCTGCGGGATCAATGTCAAATGGCGAATTCGCGAAATTGATTGCGAGCCTGAGCTAAACAATTCGGAGCAGGTCTTTGAAATCGATTGAAATTTTCCATATTCGCTCTAATCCGAATGATGCAGATGATCATTGACAGCATAAGACCAGAACACCTTAAGCAAGCTATCAACAGGTTTTGGGAATTGTCCGCCAGGAAGATCAGAGCAATCGACAAGTCGTGGGAACCATCATCTGGTTCCCCGGTCTTTACTGTGAAGGGCAAATACACAGCGCGCGGATGGACCGAGTGGACGCAAGGTTTTCAATACGGCTCGGCGCTGCTTCAATATGATGCGACGGGAGACACGTTTTTCCTCGACATCGGACGGAGGGATACTATCAACCGTATGGCACCGCACCTCACACACGAGGGCGTTCATGATCACGGATTCAACAACATCAGCACTTATGGAAACCTGATCCGACTGATGCGGGAAGGGAAGGTGCCGCACAACGAGCGTGAGGCCGACTTCTACGCGCTGGCGCTGAAAGTGAGCGGCGCGGTTCAGGCCATGCGTTGGACGACAATCCCGGGAGGAGGGTACATGTATTCCTTTAACGGTCCGCATTCACTCTTTGTAGACACCATCCGCTCGTGCCGCATTCTCATGCTTTCTGATGCGCTTGGTCACGTGCTCATGGGGGAAAACGATAAAAAGATATCTCTTGCCGATCGCGCCATTCAGCACCTTATGGCTACGGCTAAATACTCTGTATACTACGGTGAAGGTCGCGATGCATACGACGTTCGCGGCCGCACCGCGCATGAAAGCATCTTCAACGTGAACGATGGTAACTATCGTTGTCCCAATTCACAGCAAGGATACAGCGGATTTACAACCTGGACTCGCGGCCTCGCCTGGGCGATGTGTGGTTTTACTGAGGAGCTTGAATTCCTGGCTGCATTTCCTAAGTACGCTTCAGATGATATCGTCGCGACATGTCTGAAAGCAGCCAGGGCGACATGTGATTTCTACATCGAACACACCTGCGCCGATGGAATACCATACTGGGATACCGGTGCGCCCAACTTGCACAAACTGGATCCGCGGTACGACAGGCCCTCAGACCCGGAGAATCCGTATGAGCCGGTCGATAGCTCGGCCGCAGCTATCGCAGCGCAGGGACTTCTTCGATTAGGCAAATACCTGGAACAAACGGACAAGGCCGCCAGCGAAAAATATTTTCAGGCTGGCCTGTGTGTGGTGAGAACGCTGCTTCAACCACCTTACCTTTCGGAAGATGACCATCACGAAGGACTCATACTGCACTCGGTATATCACCGGCCGAATGGCTGGGATTATATTCCGGAAGGGAAGAAAATACCATGCGGGGAATCGAGCATGTGGGGCGACTATCATGCTCGGGAAGTAGTACTTTATCTAACTCGATTGATAAACAACGAACCGTACTATACATTCTTCAGCGGGATTGCAGAAGAGAAATCTTGAGATGACGACAAAACACAAGCCGAAGTACAAACGCATCGCGCAATTAAAAACAGCCGATGATTTTCTTGCATACGCCGCATCCGTCGGCGCTGACCTTCCATTTGACAAGTCCTTAAAATCTCCCTCGCCTTTCTCGAACTCCTATCGACTGCCTTCAGGTCGCACGATCGGGAACCGATTCTGTATCTTACCCATGGAAGGATGGGATGGGACGCCCGACGGAAAGCCCAGCGAATACACCAAACGGCGGTGGCACAACTTTGCCATCAGCGGCGCGAAACTGCTTTGGGGATGTGAAGCGGTGGCTGTGCGGCATGATGGTCGCGCAAATCCGAATCAACTGGTCATAAACGACAAGAACGTCGACGAATACAAGCGGCTGTTCGAAAACCTGATCCGCGATCACGAGGAACGCTTTGGTAATTCAGACGACCTGCTCATCGGCTTGCAGCTTACTCATTCAGGACGATTCTGCAAACCGAATGATAAACAACGGTTGGAACCCCGCATCCTTTACGCTCATCCCGTTCTTAATCGCAAGTTTGGCCTCGATGAAAAATACCCTGTGATGACCGACAGCGATATCGATTACCTGGTTGAGGATTTTGTGAGGGCGGCCCGACAAGCAGCTGACGCGGGATTTCAGTTCGTTGATATAAAGCATTGTCACGGCTACCTCGGTCACGAGTTTCTCTCTTCATTACGTCGCGAAGGACGATATGGAGGATCGCTCGAAAACAGGATGCGTTTCCTTACCTCTGTTGTGGAAGGAATACGCGCTGAAGTGTCACGGTTGGATATTGGGGTTAGACTAAGTGTGTTTGATTGGATACCGTTCAGAAAGGGACCGGATGATACGGGGATTCCGGAACCTTATGATGAGGAATATCCCTTTGCGTTTGGCGGACCGCGTTCGGAAGGTGATTACGACCTGACGGAACCCTTTGAATTTCTGCGCAGGTTGGAGCAACTCAACATCAACCTTGTATGCATCACTGCCGGAAGTCCGTACTACAACCCGCACATTCAGCGTCCTGCTTTATTTCCGCCCTCAGACGGTTATCAACCTCCCGAAGATCCACTGGTAGGTGTGGCACGTCAGATACGCGCGACCGCAGAGGTGAAGCGCGCTTTTCCAGGGTTGACAATCGTTGGATCTGCGTATTCTTACCTGCAGGAATGGTTGCCAAATGTCGGGCAGCATGTACTGGATCAGGGGATGGCCGACTTTGTTGGCCTGGGCAGGATGGTGCTGTCTTACCCAGAACTGCCGGCCGACGTACTGGAAGGCAAGCAGCTTCGACGCGATCGACTGTGCAGGACGTTCTCCGACTGTACTACAGCGCCGCGCAACGGTATGATCTCAGGATGTTTTCCGCTCGATCCTTTCTACAAGGCCCTTCCTGAAGCAGCATTACTAAAGGAACTTAAAACGTCGTGAAAAGAACAGCGCTCATCACAGGTGGTACACGCGGCATCGGTCTCGGCATTGCGACGAGCCTCGCCGGCAAAGGTTATAACCTTGCTCTCAACGGCGTGCGGCGGAAAGAAGATGTTCAGGATGTGCTCGACACGCTCGCAGGCACAGGCGCTAAAGTGGTATACTGCCGAGGCGATATTGGCAGTGAAGCAGATCGCCGACGGGTCGTCGAATCAGCATGGCAAGGTTTGGGACGCATTGACGTCCTCGTCAACAACGCTGGCGTTGCTCCAAAGAAGCGTGTGGACATAATGGAGTTGGACGAAGAAGGGTTTGACTATGTCGTCAATGTCAATCTCAAGGGTACCTTCTTCCTGTCGCAGTTGGTCGCGCAAAAAATGATCAATCAAAAGCGGGCGGATTCAACATACTCGCCATGCATCATTACCATCACTTCGGTTTCGGCTACAGTAGCTTCAATCAACCGCGGAGAATATTGCATGGCTAAAGCGGGATTGGCGATGATGACCAAATTGTTTGCGGCCCGACTGGGCGAAGAAAATATACCTGTATATGAAATCCGTCCCGGTATCATCGAAACCGACATGACAGCCGGCGTAAAGGAAAAGTACGACAAACTGATTGATGGCGGGCTTACGATCGAAAAACGATGGGGGACGCCTGCTGACATTGGTGCAATTGCGCTTGTTCTTGCGGAAGGGGGGATACCGTATTCTACAGGTCAGGTAATTTATGCGGACGGAGGGATGGGAGTAAGGCGACTGTAGACTTTATTGAGTCTTTCGCTTGTACAACCCATTGAAGACCACTTTCCAGGTTTTTCCTTTATCGGTTGATTTGGGGTATAAGTTTCCCACTCACCCAACCAGAAATCGAACTGTCTAGCTTCAGCAAAGCAGCAGGCACATTTTTCATTAGGTGTGACCGAATCCGTGGGCGACAGCGCCGCTAACAGCAAGAGGAGCGAGAGTTCCATTTCAAAGCAAAATAGCAGCACTAAAAGGGTTCGCCAACCCCCATGATGCGGTACAAAAGTGAAAAACCGGCTTCCTATATTTTATGAAGTGCCATTGCCGTAATTTGTAAGTAAATCCAAAAACGCACTTATGAGGTGGCAAGGGAGAAGAAAAAGTACTAATGTCAGCGACCAGCGCGGCCGTGGTGGTGCCGGGCTGCCTGGTGGTCTGATGGGCGGCATGCTGACCAAGGGAGGTCTAGGTGTCGTTGTCGTCATTGTCCTCATTGGCCTTCTGATGGGCAAGAATCCCCTTGCCTTACTGCAGGAAATCTCGACCGGAACGGAGAGCGTCGGCTTGGAAGGAACTGCGTATACGCCGACGCCCGAGGAGGAACAGCTCGCTGAATTCACGGCGGTTGTGCTGGCCGATACGGAAGACGTTTGGAAGACATTGCTGGACGGATACCGTGAACCCACCCTCGTCCTGTTTTCCGGGAGTGTGCGATCAGCATGCGGACACGCGAGTGCGGCTACCGGACCATTTTATTGCAGCGCGGATGAGAAGTTGTATATCGACCTGAGTTTCTTCAACGAGTTGCAAAGCCGCTTTGGAGCGCCAGGTGATTTCGCGCAGGCTTATGTTGTGGCTCATGAAGTTGGACATCACATTCAGCATCTAATGGGGATTATTGGCCAGGTTCATTCGGCGCGTGGACAGATGAGTGAAGAAGAATACAATCAATTGTCTGTTCGATTGGAACTTCAGGCCGATTTCCTCGCAGGTGTATGGGCGCATCATGCGCAACGAACAATGAACATCCTTGAGGAAGGTGATATTGAAGAAGCGCTTACTGCCGCCAGCGCAATCGGTGACGACCGCTTACAGATGCAATCGCGTGGCTATGTGACACCCGATTCATTTACTCATGGCACGTCGGAACAACGCATGCGATGGTTTAAGAAAGGATTTGAAACCGGCGATATACGCCCGGTCTTTTATACAAATTCCCAACCCACAGAACCGGACTAAAAT
>QGUY01000364.1 GCA_003242315.1 Bacteroidota bacterium | reverse complement strand
TGTTAAAAGGACTCGTCGGCATACCAGTAGTGGGCAGCCTTTTTGCAGCCGCCGCCGCCCGTTATTCCTCTGAGAAGGAAATAAGGGAAACGATCCTGTCGGAATTGAACATCAATGCTGTGGCGCCGCCACCATCAGGTCCCATGACCGGCGACCCCATCAGGATAGGGATCATCGGGTACGGCATTCGTGGCAAGCAGCTCATGCGCGCATTGGGCTTTGCTGATAAGGAATGGAAGGAAGAAATGTTGGGTGCAGCGAAGAAGAACCCCAACGACACGCGGCTTAAGGATTTCCTGGCGCAGGAAAACCTCAACGTGCAAATCCGCGGGGTATGCGATGTCTTCGACACCTTTGCTGAAATGGCCATTGAGACAGGAACCGTCGATGGCAATAAGCCGAAGCGGTATCGTACCTATGAAGAACTCATTGCATCCCCTGATATTGACGCTGTTGTCATCGCCACTCCTGACCACTGGCATGCGCCGATGGCAATAGCCGCAGCCAGAGCCGGCAAGCATGTGTACGTCGAAAAACCGATGACGCACATGCTCTCCGAAACCTATGAATTGTACAACACCATCAAGGAAACCGGTATCGTATTCCAGGTAGGTCACCAGCACAGACAAACGCAGAGCTTCCTCACCGCGATAGACGCCATCAACAAGGGCGTGCTGGGACACATCAGCCTTATTCAGACCAACACGAATCGCAACGACGACAACGGTGCGTGGCAGTACGATATTCACAAGGATGCGAATCCTCAAACCGTCGATTGGAACCAGTTCCTTGGCAATGCCCCTTCTATTCCGTGGAATCCGGAACGTTTCTTCCGCTGGAGAAAGTGGTGGGAGTATGGCACAGGGTTGTCTGGCGACCTTCTTACGCACGACTTCGACCGTATCAACTGCCTCCTGAAAATGGGTATACCCAAGACCGTAGTTGCTACGGGAGGTATATACACGCATAACGACGGACGCGAAGTACCGGATGTATTTCAGGTATGTATGGAGTATCCCGACTTCTTCATGGGCTCAAGCCAGGAGAAAGGCAAGGAAAAAGGGATGACTTTCATGTACAGCGCGACATTGGGCAACCAGTTCAATCGCGGTACGATACTGATGGGTCATGATGGTACCATGGAGTTGGGCAACAGTATGACCATCTACGCTGATCCCCGCTCGACACGCTACGCTGAATGGTTCAAAAAAGGCCTCGTAAGCGAGGATGTACCGCTTTACAGCTATAATCCTCGTGCTAAAGGTCTCGATGGCGTAACATCGGCAACGGCTCGGTATTTTGCGGATAAGGGACTTCTGTTCACCTATCGCGATGGCAAGCGCGTGGATTCTACGCACCTCCACATCCGTGAATGGCTTAGCTGCATCCGTAACGGTGGCAAGCCGAGCTGCGGCATCGAGGAAGGCTTCCAGGAAGCCATCGCGGCGCACATGGGTACCTTGTCACTCAAGACGGGTCGCCGTGTCGAATGGGATGCGCAAAACAATCAGATTGCGGGGTTCGATATGGAAGAAGCGGACAGGATTCTTGTAAGTCCCGGAAAATTCTTGGTATAGCCATTTCCTTTTCGCCATGTCAAAAGGCCGGAAGCCCCCGGCCTTTTTTTGTTATCAACAAAATGCACCAGCAACTGCGATGTCATTTCAAAGAGAGGGAATAAAGCGCAAGATTTCGTAGAACCTTTTGCATGCGGGTCCGTATTTCATACGACCATGAACAAGGAAACCGTTCGCATCTCATCCATTGACCTGCTTCGGGGTGTCGTAATGATAATCATGGTGCTTGATCATGCGCGCGATTATTTCCACGCCGATGCATACGTCTATGATCCGCTTGACCTTTCAAAGACAAACACGGTCCTTTTCTTTACACGCTGGATCACTCACTTTTGCGCGCCGGTTTTTGTATTTCTGGCGGGCACATCGGCATTCCTGGTTGGACGACGTAAGGGCATCCCTGGTCTGTCCTCCTTCCTGCTAACACGAGGGTTGTGGCTCATTCTGCTGGAGCTCACCGTCGTGAACTTCGCATGGTTCTTCAATTTCCGGTTTTCGTTTATCGCCCTGCAGGTGATATGGGCTATTGGCTTCAGCATGGTTGTCCTGAGTCTGCTCGTACGCCTGCCTCTCAAGGCGATTTTCATCATAGGACTAATTTTGGTATGCGGTCATAATCTTCTGGATAGCACTCATTTCCCTGGCACCGGAATCGGATCTTTCCTCTGGTCAGTGCTTCACGATCCGGCGTTTTTTCCTTTGGGCGGCGAGCGGGGTGTTTTCGTAGCCTACCCGGTTATACCGTGGGTGGGAACTATGGCACTGGGCTATTGTCTTGGAGCGTTATACACAGAAGAGTTCACCGCGCGGCGTAGAAAGAGAACGCTTGCTTACCTTGGTACGGGTGCGATCGTACTGTTTGCAATTATTCGCCTGATCAATGTATACGGTGATCCTGTACCCTGGTCAGATCAGGAAACGTCGTGGTTTACTTTTCTTTCATTCCTAAACACAACCAAGTATCCACCGTCTTTATTGTATTTGCTTATGACGCTGGGGCCATCGCTCCTGTTCCTGGCTTTTTCGGAGACACAGCCTTCAGCCCTGGCACGAAAAGTTATCGTGTTTGGCCGGGTGCCGTTGTTCTTCTATGTGATGCACATAGTTGTGCTGCATCTTATCGCGATGGCTGGGGCTGTCATGACGGGGTATTCTGCCGGTACGATGGTCTTCAACACGTGGGTGACGTTGTCGCAGGAGTTGGTGGGCTATGGCTTTAGTCTACCCGTCGCCTATCTCGTTTGGATAGTTGTTGTGATCATGCTGTACCCACTCAGCCGATGGTACGAACGCTATAAGATGGCAAACCGCGAGAAAGTCTGGCTTAGCTATGTGTAGCTGCCAGCTATTCCTCTGGGTCGCAAAAACGCGTATTGTTAAGAGTTACTTCTGAAGGAGTATCGGCGTATTAGCGCAGAGTGTGATCAGATCGTCGTCGTGCACCGTCTTCTTCTCATCGGCGAGGATGAGGAATTGCTGATACACAACATCGAGTTCCTGTTTGTTCACCTGATATCCCAGTAGTTCGAGGCGGTGTTTCAGCGCGGCGCGACCACTGCGTGCTGTGAGAATGATGGACGACGCGGGTACGCCTACTTCTGCCGGGTCGATGATCTCGTAGTTCTCAGCATTCTTGAGGAATCCATCCTGGTGAATTCCCGATGAATGCGCGAAGGCATTTGCTCCAACGATAGCCTTGTTGGGTTGCACGGGCATGCGCATCATTTCAGAAACCAGGTGGCTGATCTCATAGATCTTTTCCGGCTTCAGGTTGGTGTGCATGTCGAGGTCTTTATGCTTGCGGATGATCATAGTGACCTCTTCCAGTGATGTGTTACCCGCACGCTCACCAATGCCGTTGATGGTTACTTCAGCTTGTCCTGCACCGTTCATGAGCCCCGCGATGGTGTTTGCTGTTGCAAGCCCAAGGTC
>QGUY01000363.1 GCA_003242315.1 Bacteroidota bacterium | reverse complement strand
ATAATCCCCGTGGCAAACACGAACAGAAAAAACAGCATCATTCCAGGGCCGTACTCGCTGAACGGTACAAGGTATATATTAAAGAAGAGCTCAAATGGAATCTCTACGAGTTGAACAATGGTGATCGCGATGAGAATACCCAGTAGATTGGTTATCGCGGATTGACAGATAAACTGCAGAAAAAGATCGACAGGGACGGCACCTGAAACCTTTCGGGCAGCCATTTCGGTGAAGCGCTTCCTGGTCCTTGAAATGGTCAGATTGACATAATTCATCCATGCCATCAGGAGCACTACCAGTGAAACAGCCGCCAACATGGCTAGGTTAAATTTCGACTTGGTTACGTAACGCTCGTTATCAAAGTAGTTGGTGAACACAATTTCTGTCAGCGGCTCGACATCAAAATTTAAGGTGACCTGTTCAGACTTGTAGATGCCTCCCAGCATCCGGTCCTTGTTGCTATTGAGTGTTTTCAGCAGAATGTCGCCATCGTCGCTCTTGCAGTAGTGAAAGCACCACATGGGTAAGGTGGGAGTGAGGTCGTTCCAATGTGAGAGGTTGGCAACGTTGGAAAAGGCGACATCGAAATTCAGATGCGAATTAGGCGGAAGGTTCTCAAAAACGCCAGTTACCTCGAAAGGCGATCCGTTGACCATTATCAGCTTGCCAAGGGCAGGTTGCTCGCCAAATAGCGCTTTGGAGAATCGTTCCGACAACGCGATGGCCTCCTTTTTTGCAAGTGCGGCATTTCTGTTTCCCAATAGAAAGGGAAGGTCAAAGAAGTCGAAGAAATTTTGGTCTGCGCATATTGAGTTTTCAATCTTGAAAGCCTTGTGTGTCCCGTTTTCAACGAGCGAAGCAACCAGGTACGCTTTTAACCCCGGTGTATAGCTTGGCCAAAAGTTGTCCTGTGTAATGAAACGCGTATAAGCTTCAGCCAGATTATCATCAAACAATTTGCTCGTCACAAAGCTGGGTTGCATCGTCCCGGTGAATCTCGCCCCTGCTTCCGGGCCAGCTATGGTCTGCATGTCGACGAGCGTTCGGTATATTTTCCGATGATCTTTGATGAATTTTTCGCTATTGAGTTCCGACCGAGTATAGGGCCACAGTATGAGGAACGTTGCAAAACCAATGGAAAGCCCTACCACGTTGATGAACGTGAAGAAGGGGTGACGTGTCATCTGGCGCAGGGCGAATGTTATGTAACTGAGGAACATGGTCAGTGAGGCGATTGATGCTATGTGAAGCCTATGTGTTCTATGCCCTATGTGGTTCAGAAAAATACCTGCGCGAAAATCTTAGCCGGCTTCTGCCAAAGGGGAGTGTACCTGATTTGCCACAGTATTAAGTGAAGAACCAGAAGACTTGTCACTACAAGGTTTGGTATTGCGTTTCGCTTATGCACCAGATCAAGAACCAGGAAAACCAAACCGGCCAAAGCAACTGTCGCAAGCGTAATAGCCGCTCCCCAAGTCAACACGATCAGTATCCCGATCGCAAGGAGGCTTGCCCTGTTGTAATCTTGTGCATGTACTTGTTGCATAGGTCTGAGGTCAAGGGGTTATTCAGTGCGCAAAGAGTTGACCGGGTTGGCACTCGCTGCTTTCACCGACTGCCAGGTTACTGTCAGAAGGGCAACGACAAATGCAAGTGCCGAGGCGATGATGAAGATGTCGAAGCCCAGTTGTACGTGATAAGCGAATCCGCGTAACCAGAGCGAGGTCACGTACCAGCCTATTGGGCAGGCCACCGTAACTGCCACGGCGATCCACTTAAGAAAATCCCAAGAAAGCAAGGCATAAATCGATTTGACCGACGCGCCCAGGGATTTTCTTATGCCGATTTCCTTGGTGCGCCTTGTTATCATGAATGAGGAAAGCGCAAATAGACCGAGGCACGCAATTATCAGCGTGAGGCCCGTAAACCAAATGGTTACCGTTGCGAGCTGTTCATCATTCTTGTACTGCTGATCAAAAGTTTCATCCAGGAAGGTATAGGTAAAAAGCTTGTCGCCATAAACTTTCTTCCAAGCCTTCTCTATCGCCTGAATCGTAGCCGGGAGGTCTGTTGGCTGAACCTTGATGTTAGCCAGGTGCATAGGACGCGTTTGGATGAACATGATGGGACTGATCTTGTGATGCAGCGACCGGAAGTGAAAGTCTTTTACAACTCCTATGATTTCATAGTTCCGTGGTCCGGATGGTCCTTCCCGTTGGAATATGTATCCAACCGGAGAAGTGAGATCCAGTTCCCGAACGAAAGACTCATTTACTACAATCCTGACGTTACCAGACAACGTGGCAAATTCTTCCAGGCTCCTTGGAAAAAATCCGCTTCCTTCAACCAGCTCAATATCCATTACCTTGAAATAGTCGTGATCGACAAGCAGAAATTCGATCGCTCTTTCTTCATGTTTAACATCCAGTGGCGCTGTGGGTATGTGGCTCCCCGGACTTCCTGGTGCAAATGAAACGCCCAGAATATGTTGTTGTGAAAGAAGTTCTTCCTTGAATGTTTCCCTCAAAGAGTATTCATCGGCAAGATTCTGCGGCGTCTCCACCTGAATAATATGATCTTTGCTAAAGCCAAGGTTTGCATTGCGCAGGTAATGCAGTTGCCGATTTCCCGCCAGTGCGCAGATCATCAGTACAATGGACAGCGTGAATTGGAGCGTCATCAGGATGCTTCGCGGCGAGATGGAAGTCGTGCTCTCCGCGACCACGGCGTTTCTCACCAACCTGACCGGCTTAACTGCCGTGAGATACAGTGCCGGATATATTCCAGCTACCACTCCGAGCATCACGACGCCACCAATGGCGATGAGCCAGACGTCCAAGCGATTCCATTGTAGGAGGTCGATTCTTACACTGGCTACGCTGTTGAAAGGTCCAATAAAAACCTGCACGGCTGTTACAGCGACCAGCAGGGAAATCAATGCTACAATTACTGATTCGAGTATCAGTTGAAGGCGCACCAATCCTGTTGACGAGCCAACGAATCGCTTAACCGCAACCTCTTTCATGCGAATGATCGACCGGGCAGTGGTTAGATTTACGTAATTGATGCTGGCCAGCGCGAGCATGAACATACCGATAATTGACAGGATTACAATTCGCTGAAAGCTGCCGTGCAAACCATAGTCGAGATTCTTAAGGGCTCCGTAGAAGTAGATGTCTTTTAATGGCCGGACATTGAAACGAGTGAATACCGTGTTGAACAAGTTGCCATCGTTGATCTCGGCCAATACGTCATTGATCTTCGATTCGAGAATTTCCCTTTTGGTTTCTTTCGCAGTCAAGAGGTATGTGGCGCTCCACAACCATGAATTGGGTCCTGTCATGTTAAGGTCGCGGTCAGGATAAACCAACGGCATAGACGTCATGGAAACAAACGCACCGATCTGCAGATGCGATTTGTCGGGGTCTTTGATAACACCTGTGATTTCAAATTCGTGGCTGGCGAATTCGAGTGTCTTGCCCATGGGATCCGCGGTACCAAAGAGTGTCCGGGCG
>QGUY01000362.1 GCA_003242315.1 Bacteroidota bacterium | reverse complement strand
GCTCTGGTGTTGGGAGATTGTTAAAAAGGACAGCTCCCCAGGGTACTGTCACCGTCCGGTCACAACCCCCTGAACCGTAGTCAATGACCATGCTCTTGTCGCCACTCACAAAGGTTTTCACCCCCTCAACTGCCATGTAGATTCCATCTTCGAGAACACACTGCCGCTTGTACGCGAGGGTCTTGTTGATTTCCATCGAATAGCTTTTCCCCCTGCGGTTTATACCGTTTGCGTGTCCGTCAAGCAATACAGTCTGACCGAGAAGGCGAATCTTGCGGGTAAATTCTGAGCTTCGGGTCGACACGCTGCCATCTGCCCACTCTGCTCTTCCGTTTTCAAGTATGATCTCATGACGAATCACACCGGCGTCGGTGGATTCGAGACGTCGAAGGGTGCGGGTACCCGAAAGCGACACGCCGTTGACGACATAGTCATCAAAGGACATCGTCACGGTAAAACCAACAGCACCCGCGGGTCCCCCGCTGTAGTTGAGCCGGATGACACCTGATCGCGTATTGCCCCGGGGGTCCGTGCAACCTTCACCAAAGTCGAGTATGATCTCGCCGGACTGACTTGTTCCGGAAAAGCCCAGGTCGGCACAGAAGCGGTCATCGGAAGCCACCCTGCCATTGACGGGACTCTCTTCGTCGGTCACAGCCGCCAACGACATGTCATCTGCATCTTCAAAATAGGCGTCAATAAGCGACTCTGAAATGACGTCAGCTATTTCACCATCGGAGAGTCGTTCGTCCTCCGACGTACAGGCTAAAGCCAGAATGCCGCAGAGGGCGACAAGAATGCGGTACCTTTTCATATAAAACACGTTTTGCATCCGATTCCACGCTTAGAGCGTAAAAAAAGCAGGAAGTTTAACGACTGTCGGGAAAAATTTCAGGCTTTGACGAAAGGATGGGAATTCCAGCGGGGATTCCCTATTTTGGCAATAGGGATAGTGTAAATTGGTGAAAATGTTGCGCGGAATGGCTATAGTGAAAGGAATGTTGGCCGCTCTTTTCGTTGTGCTCTCGCTTTGCGGCGCCGAGGCGCAATACAAGCTGAAGCTCGCAAAGTTGAAGTATAATGGTGGTGGCGACTGGTATGCGAACAAGACCGCATTGCCCAACCTGATAGAGTTCTGTGGAAAAGAACTCGGAATTATTCTCGCCCCGGAAGAAGATATCGTCGAAGCGTCAAGTCGCGACATATTCCTTTATCCTTATGTATACATGACGGGTCACGGCAATGTGGTCTTCAGCGAAGCCGATGCCGCGAATCTGAGGAAGTATCTCACCGGCGGCGGATTTCTGCACATTGACGATAACTATGGACTCGATAAGTTCATCCGGCTCGAGCTGAAAAAAGTTTTTCCGGAGCTGGAACTCGTGGAAATCCCGTATGATCATCCGATCTACCATCAGAAGTTTGATTTCCCTAACGGACTTCCCAAGATTCACGAGCACGATGGCAAGCCGGCGCAAGGCCTGGGACTTTTTTATGAAGGCAGACTCGTGGTATTCTACTCGTATGAGTCGGACCTGGGCAACGGATGGGAAGATCGTCGCATACACAATGATCCGGAAGAAAAGCGGCTGGAGGCATTGAAGATGGGCGCCAACATCATTTCATACTGTTTCACTCACCCTAACTAACAAATCCCGTCGGAAAAGAAATACGAAAAAAGCTTGCACGATATTAACTAAACTTTTAGTTTTATAACGTAATACTTAGTCGATATGAAAGAACTCACCCGGGCGGAAGACCAGGTCATGCAGGTATTGTGGAAACTGGAGAAGGGGTTCGTGAAAGACATTATCGAACATCTTCCCAAACCCAAACCTGCGTACAATACCGTCTCAACGATCGTGCGAATCCTCGAAAATAAGGGGTTCGTAGGGCACAAGGCTTACGGAAAGACGCATGAATACTTTCCATTGATAAGCCGTGAAAAGTACACCAGGTTTTACGTCAACAACGTCGTCAAAAGCTATTTCGACGGTTCATACCGCAACCTGGTATCCTTCTTTGCGAAGGAGCAAAAGCTCGATGTGCGCGAACTGGAGCAACTGGTCAAGGAACTCAAAGCCAAAAAGTGATGAACACCCTCAACTACTTCGTTGAGGCCAACCTGTGCCTCGCAGTGTTCTATTTCCTGTTCCGGCGCCTTCTAAACCGGGAAACCAACGCGTCGTTCAATCGGATGTATCTCCTTGGCGCCATCCTATTGTCTGTCATCACGCCTCTTTTCCAACCTGGGCGTCTCGACTATAATGACTATGAATTGAACTACTTCTCTCCGAAAATCTCGGCCATCTTCTTTTCCAACGCAGCGCCGCGAAGATTTTTCGCAATGATCACGCCGTTGGGATCAAGAAGGATGGAGAACGGAATAGCATTGATGTTGTAGGTCCTGGCAGCTTCCGATTGCCAGTATTTCAGGTCGGATACGTGAGTCCAGGTCAGGTTGTCGTCCTTGATCGCCTGCAGCCAATCTTCGCGATTGCGATCCAGAGATACACCAAATACAGTGAACCCGTGGTCTTTATACTTGTTGTATACCCTCACGATATTGGGATTCTCAGCGCGGCAAGGTCCGCACCATTTTGCCCAGAAGTCGACTAGAACATAATTGCCTCGCAGCGACGACAGCTTTACAATCTCGCCATCGGGATTTGGCAGCGCAATTTCGGGAGCGGGTTGACCGATCGCGGTAATCTTCATCGCCTCTACCATGTCTATAAACTCGCGCGCGTGCCTGGAGTTGGGCCATTCCTTTTTGAGCTTTTCAGCTACATGCAAATAGGTATTGTAGTACTTATCGCGGTCGATAGACTGATTCTGCAGGAAGTTAATTACACCAAGCGAAGCGGGTTGCTGCCGAACAAGTTCAGCTATTTTGTCCTGGACCTTGTTATACAGATCCATGTATTCCTCCTGCACCCGCGTCATGGCTTCGCGGTCGCCGGATTGACGGGCTTGTTGAAACTTCTGATCCAATGCCGCCGCTTCCGGTGACTGCTGGAATCCCTGCAGCATGCTTTGTGCCTGCATGATGAAATCAAGCTCAGGTGATCCTTTGACCTCACTAAAACCTCGCATGTCTGAACCATCCACGGTAATATTCAGGTCGCTTTTATAGAGGATAAGATTAATCGCCTGCGCATTGAAGAAATTCATCCGGTAATACCCAGGCTCAGACAGCGTGACCTTCTTGGTGAACGTGTTATCGCTGCGGAGTGTGACGGTATCCTTCCATCCGTTCAATGTTCCGCCTTCTGTGATCTCCGCTATCTCGATAGTTCCTGTACCGGGGTTGAGGACTTTGCCGGTAATCGTGACCTCCCACCGCGCCTGTTGCGCATCCTCGTCCTGCTTACTGGACGACGAGCACGTTACGAATGCCAGCAGCATCGCCAGAGGTAATATAATTCCCTTCAGTTTGATCATACCTCGGTAAGTTTCTTCGTTATTAGTTCATTGGCCAACCTCGGGTCTGCTCTGCCCTTGGTGCGCTTCATTACTT
>QGUY01000361.1 GCA_003242315.1 Bacteroidota bacterium | reverse complement strand
TATCTGGGTTACAACAATTGGCAAGACTACAAGGTGGCAGTCCGTGAGAGAGTGAACAAAACGCCACGGGAAAGCGAATCCGAAAAACCCAAGAAGCCATCTGTTCACGACGTCAAGACCTATCCCATTCGCAGGGCTATACCCATCGCGTTCCTCTTCGCTGTTTGTATCCTTTCGTTAATTGGGTATTCTGTGATTCGACCCACAGATCCTGGTTTTGACAAGGCATCATTTTCAATCCGAAAAACTGCTGGCAATGACATTCCCAACACGGTCGTGTTTTCTTATAATATCGATGAGGTCAATGCCGACAGTTTCTTTATTCAGCAGTCGTGGGACAGAAACAGGCGTGTAGAAGTTCACAAAAATCACTATACCTTAACAGATACCTACTACGAGCCTGGATATCACATAGCGAAACTCATTGCGAACGACTCCATCATAAAGACTATAGGCGTGAGCATTCCGACTGATGGCTGGTTTTTTTATTCGAAACGCGACTTTTTTGACAAGATTCCCCATTATATATCATCAAGTGGATTGCCCGGTGATGGCACATTGTCGCTGACTCGGTCTGAGTTATCCACCATAACGGAAGAGCGATACTACTTTTACTTCTACATTCCTGATGAAGGGCAAGGCGACGCTGACAACTTCAGGTTCAGGGCTCGCGTTAAGGTGGAAGCGTTGGGTGCCACACCCTGTCCATTCGTGATACCGGAAATTTTCTGCGAGAACGGGACGATGTACGCCAAAGCCACACTAAAAGGCTGCACAGGAGAATCGCTGGCACAATTTGGCGAAAAGCATCTGAACGGTAAGTTGACTGATCTATCGGCACTGGGTGTCGACATCACGAATTGGATGGAAATTGAAATAGTCACCAAGAACAAGGAGGCGACATTGTACTACGACGGAAGACCCGCATTCAGCCTTGGCTACAATCAACCAGCGGGAAAAATCGCAGGGCTCGGGTTTATCTCGAACGGACTGTGTAAGGTGGATTTTGTGGAGCTTACGAGTTCTGACGGCGTGGTGATATACGCTGATGACTTCGAAGAAGAATAGAAGATTATTGATTTGAAAATTTTGTTCCCACGCGAACCAGTCAGAGTGCAACAAATCGAATATCAAAAATCGCATATCAATAATCACTAATCATTCAGGACCGCAATCAATTTGGCGCAGGATTACATTCTCATTGGGTGTGATCAGTGATCGATCGATAAAAACGAATTTGCCGTCTCGTTCCTCCACTTCCCCGAAAGCCTCCACAAGTGCATTGCCGCGACGAATAAACGCAATCTCGCGTACTGACGTAACACCTTCGGATTGAAAGGTATACTCTGCAAAAAGGGTATCGTTATGCATTGTGCCCTCGAGCGTACCGCGGTTGGCATCCTTCTCCTTTAGATAGTAGGTAAGTTCCCCTTCCACCGCGTCGCCCCTCTGACTTAATCGCAGCATGATACTGTCGTCGGGAGTCGCATAGGAATAACAGGAAACCGTTGCCTCCGATCCTTCGGTGCGACTGCCGCTGCATGCGGCATACAACATCAGTGCAAGCGCAGGCAGTACACGAAGCGACGTTGATACACAAGCTTTCATTTAGCCCTTCTTTTGATATATAAATGTGCTATCAGAACTTACCATCAGGTGAAGTCGGGTGTCCTTTACTTGATACGGCACAGATCCTGTAAACCATTTCAGGTAATCATATTCGAATTCCATACCAGGACATGCCATCTTTGTCGCGATCATGGGCGCAAACGCAATGCGTTGACCCTTGACTTCGATCGACCCGGAAATATTGTTGCATCCTGTGTGACCGTAAACCCGCTTTTGGGACAGGTCAAACGAAAGCTGAGGCAATCCTTTCATGAAGTCCGCCGAATCCAGGTTCGTTTCATTGATTCGTACGAGTTGCCAATCTCCATCAAGTTTCAGGTCGAAAAGGTATTGACCGCATCCCTCGTAGGTAACAGGCTCAGCCCCGGGTAACGTTACTTCCACTCTTGTTACAAATTCAGAAATAAATCCGGACATGGTATCCGTACATTCCTGGCGGATTAGCTCTACGATTATAGCGCCGTTGTCGCCTGACACTGCATAACGTGTCACATCAGCATCGGCAGCTTTTTCGCCGCGAGGTGTGGGCACAATAAGTTCCGCGCCATCCATGTGTTTGAAATGTATTGAACCATCGAAGTCAATATCCACACTCCAGAAAGGTTCATTGCCGGTAGCGGCAAAATCGATACCCCGATCAAACCTTTCCTGGAAAACATCCGGGTTGCGCTCAGGCGGAGGCTCAATCATCGACACGGAATCGACGGTTTGCGATTTCTCACGGGCAGGCTGACAGCACAAACACAGCATCCCGCACAGTATGATGGCGATGAGAGATTTCATACAGATGTTGGTTTTTCTTGTCAAGATCGCCATAAACCATTGATTTTTCCCGATTCGGGAACATCTATTTAGGTTACCATCCGAATAACAGGGCGTATAAAAGGCTTTCAGTGTGGGGAATCCCGGCCCTTTGCTGTGCGGATCCGGGCCGGACAAAGCCAGATAAGATAGTTATACCCTTTTTTGTCACTTATGGATGCTGTCAGCCAGGATTCCTTTACGGTGTGCGAACACTGTAACTCCATTAACGGACCCATGAACAAGTACTGCTCACAATGCAGCTTCCCCATCCGTGGATCTGAGGGAGAGAAAGCGAGCTTCCTGCTCACCGTGAGCAGTCGCAGGCGCTTTCTCGACGACGCCCGGCAAAAGATAAAGAGTGCAAGAACGGTAATCTTCGTGCTGGCCGCGCTTTTTTTCGTATTTGGTTTGTTCGTGGGATTTGCGATGGACGACTTTCCATCCATGATCGTCAGCCTCGTGCTGTGCTTAATATACTTGCTGCTCGCAGCCTGGTGTAATCAAAATCCCTTCGGTGCGATTCTTACCGCTTTCATTATTTACGTCACTCTGATCATGGTCAATATGCTTGTGGATCCGGAGACGCTGTTTCAAGGCATAATCATCAAGATAGGTATCATTGCCTGGTTGGTAAAAGGGATTCGCTCAGCGCATGAGGCAAAAGGATACCTGAGAGAATTGCAGAACCTAAGGGCTGTACCCGTTGATGCAGAGTAGTACCACCACCGGAATATCATACTGTATCGGCTGCGGAGGTGAGGTCCGGCCCGGCGATCGCTTCTGCGGATCGTGTGGTACGTCGCTCCTTCGCGAGACAGCACGAGCATCCAAAGATGCATTTTCCGTACTGACTCCCTCTCTCATTTTCTATTTCGTTACCCTGTCACTCCTGGGAGTCTATAAATTAACCGACGTCTTTGCGGCTGACTTCGAAAGTTTTGTCATCGTCGACGTCGCAACAAGCCTGATCGTTTCTGTGTTCTGGATCATGGCGCGAAAGGACCTGGCCCCGTTGTTTACATTAAAAGGTATTCGCATTTCCATTGCATTGCTAACGATTGTCCTTTTTTAAACATTCCCAAGCCACCA
>QGUY01000360.1 GCA_003242315.1 Bacteroidota bacterium | reverse complement strand
ACTTCGTGTACTTACTGTGTTTTTTTTTGTCAATGTTCCGGCGCCCCCCTAGACCTCACACTTCCCCTTCGGCGGCAGCGTCAGATGTGTTAAAGAGACACAACGTATACCGTGCGCTTGTAGAGTCAGGCAACCAACAAACCGCCAATCAACTTGCTTCATACACCAGTGCGTATTGGGGGCCTCAGCGCTTGTCAGCGCCTAGTTACGCCGGTGCCATCGTCTGCTTCCTGTTTGTCGTAGGCATTGTGTTTGCACCCCGTCGACTCGCATGGTGGCTTGTTCCCGTAAGCATCTTGTCGGTTGTATTGAGCTGGGGGGACAATTTTGCCGTCTTCAACTACTTCCTTTTCGATTACTTACCCGGCTACAACAAGTTTCGGTCCGTCACTTTTGCGCTGATCATTATCATATTTTGCATGCCGTTGTTGGGCCTGGCCGGACTACAAAACCTTCTCACACAGCATGCGGGTCCTGCCCTATGGAAACGACTCGCATGGCCTGCCGGTATTGTCGCCGGATTTTGTCTGATACTCGCCGTTACCGGAGGTTTCGGCAGCTTCCTGGGTCCCGGTGAGGAAGAACTGCCCGCGTGGTTCACGAGCGCCCTCCGTGCTGATCGTTCCGACCTCCTCCAGTCAGATGCCTGGCGATCGTTCTGGTTTATCACCCTCTTTGCCGCGGCATTGTACGCGCGTCTGAGATCATGGATCGGGGAATGGGTGTTCTACCTGGTTATGACCACGCTGATGATCTTTGACCTGTTTGGCGTAGATCGCAGGCTTCTTACGAATGATCAATACGGGCGCGCACGACAAGCCAGGATAACGGCCACGCCGGCCGACCAGCAAATTCTCCAGGATGATTCCTATTTCAGGGTCTACAATATCCAAAGCCCGTTCACTGAAGCCAGGACATCATACTTTCATCATTCTATTGGCGGCTATCACGGTGCCAAATTGAGGAGGTATCAGGATCTATTCGATTCTTGCGTCTATCGAGAAACGCAACGTCTGTACGAACACCTGCAGGAAGGGCGATTGCAGCCCGACCAATACAGCGCTATCAATATGCTCAACGTGAAATATTTTACGTATGGCCCTGAGCAGGTTTTCAGAAACCCGGCTCCCAATGGTCCGGCCTGGTTTGTACGGGAAGTTGTGCGCGCTGAATCGCCTACAGATGAATTGAATCAAACCTGCCGCATCAACACAAAAGAACAGGCCGTCGTTGATGCCTCCCGCTTCGACATTCCCAACGTGAGTTACGATAGCGCGGCTTCGGTGACGCTGGCTGAATTCAAGCCCAACCTCATTCGGTATGAAACGCAATCAAATGCAGATGGCTTCGTAGTATTCTCTGAGATTTACTATCCGGAAGGATGGTCAGCGACGATCGATGGCACCGAGGCTCTTATCTATAGAGCTAACTACGTCTTGCGCGGTCTGGTTGTGCCAGCAGGCAATCATACCATAGAATTCCGCTTCCAACCGAAAGCATACACGGTCGGCAATAAGGTCACGATGGCATCATCGTGGTTGTTGTTGGTCTTGGTGGTTGGATGCCTGGGGTGGTCCATCAAAACCTCACGGTAACATATCCGTGTGCGGGTGATTTAATGTGACCGCGTAACAAACCCGGGCGCCATGGGGGTCCTTCTTTCACAAGACGTATTGCCTCCCTGTCACACGCAGGACAGAGGCTGGAAACTACAACAAAATCCGCAAGAGAACCGTCGGTGTGAACCATGAAGGTCAATTCGACGGTGCCGGAATGGCGACCCTGACCCTCAGGTCTGCGAACATTTTCCTGGAGGTACCTTTCGTACTCGGGCATGCCCATCTCGGGAAAAGGAAAGATACTAAGCTGATCGTAGACATACCGCGCACCGTGTTCGTCCAGTGCGACGCCACGGACGAGCATACCATTGCGATAAAATTCCTGGTAGTGTCCCTTGCCTGAGGGATAGTAACCATACCATGTTCCCTCCTTGCGGCCGTCGACAAAATTTCCCTCCTCTTCAATGGTGCCATTGTCGTGCCATTTTACCTGTCGACCATTGCCATTGGTGACCTGTGGATTTCCCAGCGAATCAAATACCGACCGCGTGAAACTGCCGTTGCCGTAATATACTTCGCTCTCGAGTTGTCCGTTTGCGTAATAGTTCTCCCATTTACCCACTGGACGATCATTCTCATATCGTCCAAGCGACTCATAGGATCCATCGCGACGATAGTACCGAAATATTCCATGATGCATGTTGTTGGAATATTTGCCTTTCATTTGTATCGCACCGTTGATATAGTAGTCGCGAACGTCGCCTTGCCAGCGATCGAGCGAGTCGCGTCTTCCGATGCGATAGAAGTGCGCGCCTGCGCTGTCTGGTAATTCCCGCCAGTTGCTGTCGTAATACACCTGGATTTGCGGGATATCGGCCAGCGAGACATTGCTGCCCTCGCCCAACGAGGCAGATGAGTAAGCACGCCGTGCTTCAAAACCTATCCGATACTTGAAAGACGGAAGCGCGCGTATGGTCCCGGCGATTTCTTCCAGCGTATCGATGTAGATGTATGTTTCGTTCTCTATCCCCAGCAACCTGTAATCAATTTCCTTCTTCCGCAACTTCGTGTATTGCCGAAGTAACGCAGTATCCGGGGCAATGCGTGCGGGAATCTTACCGAGTGTCGACAGGCGATCCAGTGCAGAGTCAAACTTGGGCAGTACACCATTGCGGAGGCTGTCCGCACGTTGATCATCCGTCAGCATTTGATCGTACACATCGAGAAGCCGGGCTTCAGCAACGGCAAGCTGGTTGAACGCCTCATAGTACCTCAGTTGCCCTTTAGGCACAAAGAGTACCGCAAAAGGAAGCGCCACTGCTACCAATGCCTGCTGCCACAAGGGCACCAGGAATCCAAAGTAGTTGAGAAGGCAGAGCAATACGCCGGCAACAAATCCACCAATGTGCGCAGCGTTATCGACATTGAGCTGTTGCGCGATAGCGTAGTTAACCACTACGAAGACAACGAAGTTGAGTGCAATGCCCTTTATCACGTTCAGGTTCCTGAAGTTGGCAAGAACCTGTTGCATGAAAAGATATCCGTACAGGCCAAAGATTGCACCTGACGCGCCGGCACTCACGACATACACGTTGAAGTACAAGCTCGCCAGACCGGCGGTCACCCCCGTTATCAAAAAGAAAACAAGAAAGCGCAGCGAACCCAGGAAGGGATCAAGCACTCTTCCAATGCCATACAGCGCATACATGTTGACGACAAGGTGAACGACGCCCCAATGCATGAACATGGAGGTAAACAGTCGCCAGTATTCACCTCCAACAGTATAGGGATTGAAGTTCGCACCGGTGACCAGCATGAAATAAAAATCCTGGTCGCGATTGAACCACAGGTTCTGCTGATACAGTGCCATAGCGGCAAAAACCAGTACATTGGCGATAATCAGCAACAGCGTAACCCTGGGATTCCTCATCGTTCTTAAGCAAAAAAAGGTTTAAAACCGTTTCAAAAAG
>QGUY01000359.1 GCA_003242315.1 Bacteroidota bacterium | reverse complement strand
TTGCCAACGTGGCCCTGTTCAATAAGCCTATGTTCGACAAAGACGCGAAGGTGATGACAATGTTCGTTGATGGAGCGCTATACACCTGCTTCGAAAAGGATGCGCACAAGAAGTCAGCCTCAGCAGTAGAAGGAACGTGGCGCCTGACCGCGCAAACACCAAAGGAGGAGATTGCGCTAAAGGTAGTGCTGCGTAAGAGTTTGGGTAAACACTATGGCGGCACTATAACCGGTACGCGCATGCCTGAAGGAATTGAACTTACGGATGTGACCTTTGATGGCAAGA
This sequence comes from Bacteroidota bacterium, assembly GCA_003242315.1. Lineage (GTDB taxonomy): Bacteria > Bacteroidota > Bacteroidia > Cytophagales > Cyclobacteriaceae > ZC4RG29. The sequence goes on along the minus strand of QGUY01000359.1, from coordinate 3,254 downwards.
CTTTGAAGTTCACTTACGATTTTCTCCTTGAAGGTCAGCCGGAAGACGTTGTTGTGGAAGGAGAGGTTGAAGGAAAGACATTTAAGGGAAAGATTACCGTTGGAGAATACGGCAACTTTCCCATCGAAGGCACAAAAGACCCCGAGCGATGAGACAGTTTCTCAGCCATTTCATATTTGCACTGATCGCCTTTGTGCCGACAGCGGTGATCGGCCAACCCGAAATCGGAGACGTGCTGATCAGAAATGGCACGCTGCTTACCGTTACTAAGGGTACGCTGGAAAATACCGACTTATTGATTCGCAGGGGAAAGATCACGGACATTGGCAAAAACCTCACGGCTCCTGAAGGTTGTCGGGTTATTGATGCTACAGGATTATTTGTGATGCCCGGTATCATCGATGCGCACTCGCACATTGCATTGGAGGCCATCAATGAAATGTCGACCCCAGTAACGCCTGAGTTAAGGATGCGCGATGCGCTCAATCCACTCGACATCTCCATTTATCGCGCTCTCGCAGGAGGAGTCACAACAATTCAGACGCTTCATGGATCGGCCAACGCCATCGGCGGGCAAAGCGTTGTTATGAAGCTTCGCTATGGAACCCTGAATCCTTCTGACCTTATCTTTGAAGGCGCACCAAAAGCAATCAAGTTCGCTTTGGGAGAGAACCCTACACGCATCCATGGCGCAGGGCACAACATGGTTCCGCGCACAAGGATGGGTGTGGAGTTCGTTATTCGAAACGCTCTTACCGAGGCAAGGGAGTATCAGAGGAAATGGGACGAATACAACGAGCAAAAGAAGAAAAAAGGATTCAGAGGTGCGCCGCCTGAGTATGACGATCGTCTCGAAACGCTTGCCGAAATACTTCGCGGAAACATCACCGTTCACTGTCACAGCTATCGGGCTGACGAGATTGTCATGCTGTTGAACGTGTGTCGCGACTTCGGTATAAAGAAACTCGTATTGCAGCACGCGAATGAAGGATTCAAAGTGGCACCTGAGATTGCCGACTTTGGCGCGATGGCGTCCGTGTTTTCAGACGCATGGGCATACAAATTCGAAGTGTACTATTCCACGGCTTACAACGCGGCCATCCTGACGCGAAACGGCGTGGTGACGTCGATAAACTCTGACGATCCCGGCGTGATTCGTCATCTGTACCACGAAGCTTCAAAGACACTCAAATACGGTGGTTTGTCGCGCGACGAAGCATTGGCACTGATTACCATCAATCCCGCGAAACAACTGGGTATTGACGACAGAGTTGGATCTCTTGAAGTTGGCAAGGACGGAGACGTGGCGATCTTTCGCGGACATCCACTGTCGATCTATACAGTACCTGTTATGACCATCGTGGATGGCATTGTGCGCTTTGATCGTGAAAAAGACCCTGACGACATGCGCATTTACGTTGATCCGGAAGAGCGCTTCGATCAGTCCGGCTTTGAGAGTCCTGAAAGTTATCACGACTGCCTGGGAACGGCTACCGCGACGTTTAACCAACTATTTGAGAACCGTTAATGAAACGCTTTGTGCTCCTTGTTAACGCTTTTCTCCTGCTATTTGCGATCGCGGGTGAGGCCCAGGTGCCCAAAGGTTCCTATGATCCGGTTGCACTGGTGGGTGCTACGGCGCACACAATCACGGACGGACCGATCGAAAACTGTACGCTCATCCTTCGGGATGGAAAGATCGAAGCGATTGGATCGAACATACAGGTGCCAGCGGATGTTCGCGTGATCGACTGCAAGGGTCTTCACGTGTATCCCGGGTTTATAGATAGTGGCACGCGCCTGGGTCTGACGGAGATTGGTTCAGAACCCAGAACGGTCGACTACAACGAAGTGGGTGACGTTGTTCCTCAGATGCGCGCGCTCACGGCGGTCAACCCGAATTCAGCATTGATACCCGTAACACGAGTGAATGGCGTCACAACCGTACTTGCCGCACCGCAAGGCGGAATGTTCAGTGGTACCGCCGCGTTGATCAACCTGCATGGATATACACCTGACCAGATGTTTGCAGGCTTTGAGGGTGTGGTGCTGACCTTCCCTTCAACCTCGCGCAGTGGTGCCAATGACAAGCGAAAACCTGAAGAGATCAGCAAGGCGGCGTCAAAAGCCATGAAGAAGCTGAACGAGGTATGGCAGAAGGCGGTAGAATACAATAAACTGGATTCCGCTTTGGGAGATACAAAGCCTGACTACTACCCCGAGCTCATCGCCCTTCAACCCGTGATACAAGGAAAAATGCCGTTGATTGTTGAAGTGCATGATGCCGGCGACATACTGCGCGCGCTGGAATGGGTTCGGGAAAAGGAGATCAGCAAGGTGATCTTTGCTGGGGTGAGTGAAGGCTGGCGTGTTGCCGACAAGATCGCGGCGGCAGGTATTCCTGTGATTGCAGGAAAGGTGCTCGCACTTCAAGGAAGGGCGTATGATCGTTACGACAGGGCCTATGCCAATGCGGGAATTATGCGGAAAGCAGGTGTTACCGTAGCCTTGCGCACGAACGAAGCCTACAACGTGCGCAACCTTCCGTACAACGCCGGCATTGCTGCCGCGTTCGGACTTGGAAAAGAGGAGGCATTGCGTGCGATCACGATCGTGCCCGCCCAAATTTTCGGCGTGGCCGATCGAATGGGATCCCTGGAAGCCGGAAAGGATGCAACGCTGTTCGTATGTGACGGTGATCCGCTTGAGCCTGCCACCAACATAAAGTATCTTTTCATCAGGGGGTGGGATATTCCCCTCGTTTCTCGTCAGACATTATTGTACGACGAATTCCTTCACCGCGAGCCGGGCCTGCAGAAGCCGTAGACATCACGGTATTTACCGTATGAATATCCGTTACATGAGATGCGCAGTTTATGAGACACGCAAGTCGCGCGTCTCTACAGTGCTCTCCCTGCGATCCAACTTCGGAATGCCGGGGCGGTTTCCTTACTGACGTGAACGTCCTCTTTGACTGGCGGCTGAAGGGACACCTTAATCTTCCCATTATCGGGTTTGAATTTCTCGATGGCGCGGTGACTGCTGAGATACTTCCGGTTGATCCGGAAGAACTTTTCTTCATCGAGCATTTCCTGGAGTTCGGATAATGTTGCGTCGACGGTAAGTTGACGCCCCGCAAAATCACGCACGAACACAATCTTGTGATCCGTAAAAAAGTAGGCGGCGTCGTCAACGTTGAGTGCAATGAAATCCGTTCCTTTTCGCACAACAAGCCTGCTGAGTTTTCCGGGCCT
>QGUY01000358.1 GCA_003242315.1 Bacteroidota bacterium | reverse complement strand
ACCTTTTCACCCCCCTTAACTTTCCCGTCAAAAAACTGTGGCGCGGGAAGTGTCGATGACAATTCAGACGACAACGCGAGCGGTGTATACACAACGGACGAATCACCTGCCGATCTAAGCTCGCTGGCGAATTCCAACATCACACCTTCAAGTCCTGATGTTATCGGGTGATTGGCGAACGTGGCAATCACCGGAACATAGGGAAAGGAAATGCTAGCCTGGATCGTGAAGAATCCCAATTGTTGGGGGACAGAGACTGATCCACAGCTTGCGTCAACCACGAAGTTTTGCAAGACCTCGACGCCCTTATCCTTCAACCATGGTACCAGGCCCGTATTGGAAGCGTATCCATACATCGACCGGAAGTCTCCTTCTACGGCATTGACCGCCACCAGGAGGCGTCCGCCATTCTCAAGGAACGTGTCCAGCAATGCAAAATGCTTTTGCGGAATGGAATCCCTGGGGCGCACGAGCGCCAGCGTCTTGATGTCATCAGGGATACCCAACGAGTCGTCAAGGTTAATGGTCACCGGCTCATACATTACCCTGAGTTGCTCGGTCACCTGTCCCATTTCGTGAAGTGCGGGTTCACCGTGACCCTGGATAAATCCAATTCTGGGCTTTTCAGAAACTGCCAGCTTCTTTATCGCCGTCGTCAATGCGTATTCCATTGCCGCCCCCGGACGAATGAAAGGTATCACCTCTTCTTCATCACCGAGGTACACCGTCGCACCGAGAAAAGCTTTTTGTTGGCGCACCTGATCTTTTTCCCGCATATTGATCAAGACGGGATGGATACCATTTTGAGTTGCCTCCTGCTCCTTACTGTCGCTTTCGTTGGGATTGATAAACTCATACAATACTTGCCCGTCAGATCGGTTGGCGTATTCCACAAGAAGATCCTGGAAATCCTGACGCGTCCTGGCAATATCCGGTGGCAGGTTTTGAGAGAAATACGCTTTCACCGTTACCGGCTCCTCGAGGTTCTTAAGAATGTCGCGTGTAGCCCTGCTCAATGTATACTGTTTATCGTCTGTCAAGTCGAGACGAAAATAAAATTCAGACCCCAGTAGATTCAGAGCTACGATAATCGCGATAATCAGATATGTCTGGGTATATATCGAAGATTTCATCGATCTTACACTACATGTCTTTTTGCCAACGATAATTCAGCCAGCAGCAGCGCTACGACCGTTACAGAGCAGAAGTACAACACATCACGCGAGTCCAGGACCCCGCGTGAAATGCTTTCAAAGTGCGTATTGACACTCAGCGCAGAGAAGATTGCACCGATCCATCCGCGGAACTGTCCCGCGACAACACCAAAGATGATGTGAAAGAAAAGTCCGATAAACAACGCGGTGAGGAACGCTACGATCTGGTTGCTCGTGATGCTGCTGGCATACACGCCGATGCCTGCATACATGCAGCTCATCAGCAGCAATCCGAGGTAACCACAAATCACTTCACCGGAATCCATGTCGCCAATGCTGGAGATGGTGATTACATACGGGAGTGTGAAGAGAAGCGCAATACAAATCAGAATAACCGTAGAAAGAAACTTCCCCGCCACAACGGCGCGGTCAGACACCGCACGCGTCAGGAGCAGTTCGATGGTCCCCGTCTTTCGTTCCTCGGCCAGCAAGCGCATGGTCAGCGCGGGGATGAAAAAGAATAGCGTCCAGTACGAGACGTTAAAAAAAGACTCGAGGCTGGCCTGTCCGATAAAGAATACGTCCGATCCCAGTATCCACGTGAAGAAGCCGCTAAATCCCAGGAACAGCACGAGCATGATATAGGCGATCAGGGAATCGAAGAATGAATTCAGCTCGCGCTTAGCTATGATCCACATTCCCTTCATATCAGTTCATAGTCAGGTTTCTGAAAATGTCTTCCAGGCGCGTTTCCACAGGAATCAGTTCGCTGAGGGTCCATCCCCTGTCAACACAGAGTCGGAAGATATCGCGCCGGCACGACTCCCCTGGCTTAGCCTGCACTTCAAAGCGATTCTCGGAACCATCGATCACCACCACCTTATCTACAGGTGGCAGCGCATTCAATGCCTTCACGATATCATCACTCAAGCCATCCTCAATACGTACTTTCAAGAGTTCTGTTCCGGTGGCCTGGCGGCGCAACGTATCGGCCGTTCCGTCGGCGACAATCTTACCCTTGTTGATAATGAGGATGCGATCGCATGTCGCCTCGACCTCGGGAAGGATGTGCGTGCTGAGAATAACGGTCTTTGCACGTCCCAGCTCGCGGATCAGCTTTCTGATTTCGACGATCTGATTTGGATCGAGACCCGTCGTAGGCTCATCCAGGATAAGTACCTCAGGGTCGTGGATCATGGCCTGAGCGAGCCCCACCCTTTGCCGGTACCCCTTAGACAGTTCTCCGATCTTCTTATGTTTTTCCCGATTCAGACCGCATACGCGGACCATTTCGCGAATGCGTACGGGAACCTGACTCTTTTCCACGCCCTGAAGTTCGGCGCAGAATGCCAGGTAGTCGATGACCGGCATGTCGAGATACAGAGGATTGTTTTCGGGAAGATATCCGATGTGACGCTTGAGGGCATCGGACTCCTGACGAAGGCTTCGACCCCCAATGTAGATCTCTCCCTCACCGATGCCCAGGTACCCCGTGATCATCTTCATCGAAGTACTCTTGCCGGCACCGTTTGGCCCCAGAAAGCCAAGAATTTCTCCGGTCCGAACGTTAAACGAGATGTTGTCTACCGCGACCTGATTACCGTAGCGCTTTGACAGGTTTTCAATCCGAATATCCATAGGCCAAAAAACCGGACACCCAATGATTTGAAATTCAGATACATCCTGATCGTCTCCGCGCCCCGGGAGACGGGGGCAAAAATAATAATTATGGAAAAAAATGAAAGAAGCAGCGCAAGATCGGTGTCAGCGTGAGTGTGAGTTCATCCACTGCGCCGCTCGCTCCGCCAGCTCCTCAGTCAGATAGCCTTTACCCGCCCGAAAACCATGATCTGCGCCGTCCAGTTTTTCCAGTCTGGCGTTGGGAAGATTTGATACAACGCGTTCAATGAGGGACCATTCTGCGAGCGCATCGCGCGTACCCTGAAGAAACAACATGGGAACATCGATGGAGCCAAGGTGCGCTGCTCTGTCGGTAGCAGGCTTCCCCGGCGGATGAAGCGGAAACCCGAAGAAGACGAGTCCCTTTACGTAGTCAGGATTCTCCCGTGCCATCCACTGTGAAGTCATGCGTCCCCCGAACGACTTTCCACCTGCAAAGAGCGGCACCTCAGGGAACTGCTCCCGCGCGAAGCTCACAGCCGCCGCGACGACCTGTTCCGCCACTGGCGCCGGGTCAGGACGACCCTTGCCCTTTTCGGCGAAAGGAAAGTTGTACCGGACTGTCGCTACACCATGCCTGACCAGCGCTTCCGCGAGGGTGCTCATGAACGGATGATTCATGCCTGCCCCCGCTCCGTGCGCGAGGGCAAGAACCGCACCCGGCGAAGCAGGAGTAAGCAAAAAACCGGACAAAGCGCCAACGCGGGGGGAGAAACAGAGGA
>QGUY01000073.1 GCA_003242315.1 Bacteroidota bacterium | reverse complement strand
AAAAGAACGGATTCGAGGTCTAAGTCGGTCTCGGTGGCGTGGAGGATGTTAAAATGGTGCGGCGCAGGGGCGCCTTGTCCATGATGTCGTCGTGCATGAGCGTGAAGTTGTGAAATACCTCGACGGCCACAGCATACGGGACAATGGGTCGCACATCGTCCCGGAACATTGCGTAACTCAACAGTGTCAGCATGGGACGGATCCTCTTACCTCCCAGGCGCATCACATAACGAATGGGCTCATACAGGGAAGGGGGTTGTTTTCCAAAAGGCATGGCGCTGATCTGTGATTCCAGGAGGGCGCTGTAGTTGCCTAGAAAATCTTTCATCGCCGCGATTTTCTCTTTTTAGGTTCCGTCTTTCGGTTGGTTTCAGATTCAATCTTTGGAGTAACAAATACAAGATCGATGAGACGACGGTCAATATCGGTCTTCTTTATGCGCACGGTAACACGGTCTCCAAGGCGGTACACCTTACCGGTCTTTCGACCCACGATCCTGTATTTCTTCTCGTCATATTCGTAGTAGTCGTCATCAAGGTCGGACATTCGAACCATGCCTTCGACCTTCGTGTCTACAATTTCAACATACACACCCCATTCCGTCACGCCGCTGATCAAACCGTCATACTCGCGATCTTCCGCCAACGTCATGTATTCAACCTGCTTGTACTTGATCGACGCGCGTTCAGCATCCGCAGCACGTTTCTCCCGTTCGGATGCGTGCTCGCATTTCAGTTCGTAGGCGGCCCGATTAACAGGACCTCCACCATCGAGATAATGTTGGAGAAGCCGATGAACCATCATGTCCGGATAGCGCCGAATCGGAGATGTGAAATGCGTGTAGTGACTAAAGGCCAGTCCAAAATGCCCCTTCTCCTCCGTGGAATACCGCGCCTTCGCCATTGAACGGACTGCGAGTTGTTGAAGCACGTTTTGCTCAGGTTTACCCTCGATCTCTTCCATCAGTTTGTTGAGTGACCGCGATATGGTATGAGGTTCAACCTGGAGGTCGTGACCAAACTGGCGTGCAAAGATCGCGAAGTCGTGAACCTTTTCAGGATCGGGAAAGTCGTGTATGCGATAAACGAAAGTGTTTCTAACTGCGCCTTTCTTTTGGTTATACACATACGTTGCCACCTGCTTGTTCGCAAGGAGCATGAACTCTTCAATCAGTTTATGTGCATCTTTCCGGACCTTGGGAACAATTGCGAGCGGCTTGCCCTTGTCATCCAACTCGAATTTTACTTCTGTCGTTTCGAAGTTCACCGCGCCCCTGGCAAAGCGCTCCTTCTTCAGCTTCTTTGCGAGTTCATTCAATGCCAGCAGTTCTTCGGCAAACGGTCCGCTTCCCGACTCCAGGATTTCCTGGGCTTCCTCATAAGTGAACCGTCGATCGGAATGAATGACCGTCCGCCCGAACCATTCGTTGATGATGTTGGCGTTTTTGTCAAGTTCAAAAACAGCAGAAAACGTAAGCTTATCTTCAACCGGTCTTAGAGAACACAAATCGTTTGAAAGGCGCTCGGGCAGCATGGGGATGGTCCGGTCGACGAGATACACAGACGTAGCTCTATCGAATGCTTCCTCTTCAAGACTACTGCCGGGCTTAACATAGTGTGTAACATCCGCAATGTGTACACCCACTTCAATGTTGCCGTTCTCGAGCTTGCGAAAAGACAGCGCGTCATCAAAGTCCTTCGCGTCTTCGGGGTCAATAGTGAACGTGGGTACATCGCGGAAGTCACGTCGCTTCTTGATCTCATCTGGTGTAATGCCAGCGTCGATAGCCGAAGCCTCCGCAATGACGTTCTCGGGAAAGCGGAATGGGAGGCCGAATTCGGCCATGATGGAGTGAATCTCCGCTTCGTTTTCGCCCGCTTTGCCGAGAATCTCGACGACCTTGGCTTCCGGACTCTTGTCACCTTCAGGCCAGGCCGTCACCTCGACAATCACCTTATCGCCCGTCTTCGCCCCGTTTACATTTTCCGGGTAAATGAAAAAATCGACATGAATCTTTTTGAAGTCGGGCTTGACGAAGGCAAAGTTGCGCGACAGTTCCAGTCTTCCCACGAAGCGGTTCCTGTTGCGCTTGATGACTTCAATCACCTTTCCTTCGGGATGCTCGCCGTGCCTGGTAGGAAAGATGGCCACACGAACAGTGTCGCCGTCAAAGGCCGATCCCAGGTCTCGCGCCTTGATGAAAATGTCAGGTTGGTCCGGTCCAATCTCCACATAGGCAAACCGTGAGCTCACGTGGTCGACTTGCCCGACGGCTTCCTGCAGCACTTGTAACGCTGAATAGCTTCCGTTTGCGAGTTGGCGGAGTTTACCACGGACAGCGAGTTCCTGCACGGCTAACGTTGCCTGTTTGACGTCGGCCTTCTTTTTCAGGCCCAGTTTTTTTGCCAGCTGTTTGATGCTGAAAGCTTGTCCCGAGCTGCGGGCGAACAAATCCATTATGGCGGAAGCAAGGCTAGCCCTGTCCAGTTTTTCTTTGCCCTGTTTCCTCTTTTTGCCCATTGGCCTGTTATGCTCTTATAATGTTGTTATCCTCTATCAGCGGCAGTCCATGGAGACGCAGGTAAAGCTGCGCCAGGACTACCACGTCGCGCAGGCAGTAGGATGCTATCCGATCAAGATCATTGTCTTCGTAGTATACACGGTTGACCTGGCTTCCGTCCATGCCGTCCTTACTGGAAGGTATATTGAACACGGCTGCCAGTAGGTCGAGTGAAGTGTAGTGTTTGAAGTCCCCGAATTTCCACAACTCCATGGTATCCTCATGGAGCACTTCCCACGGTTTCTTTCCGGAAAGGGTGAGCAATGACGGCAGCGTTATGCCATTAATAAGCATCCGCCTGCAGATATAAGGGAAGTCAAATTCCTTGCCATTGTGAGCGCACAGCCTCGTTGTCATGGGGTCCGTGCGTTCCAGCATGCTTTTGAAGGCGGAAAGAAGCTGACCCTCATTGTGATCGGCATATGCTTTTGTTCGCAGCATAAGCTTACCCTCTTCGTTTTCCACGAACTTACCGGCGCCAATGCACACAATCTTCCCGAACTCGGCGTAGATGCCTGCGCGCGCGTGGAAGAGATCGGCATCAGTCTCTTCACCATTTCGTCGCAGGTATGACGACTTGCGGGCCCATTGTACTTTAAGGCGTTCGTCCAGTGCGTCATAGTTTGGAGCACAGGCTACAGTTTCAATGTCGATTAAAATTACATCGCGAAGTTCTGGCAGCATGACGCTAAGGTATGGCGGAAATAGGGGATGATGAAATAGACTTGACGAAATCAGGAAACAACGGGTCTACTTTGTAGAGACGCACGGCCGTGCATCTCCGCAGGATTGGGTTCATAAGCACATGTTATTCCGTCCACTCGATCCCAAACACCCGGGCGATATGGTTCCTCAGTACGGAAGCTACTGCTTTAATGTCTAAAGGGCCACCAAGCTCCTCTGCCATCGACGTTACCTGTTTATCGCTGATCCCGCAGGGAATAATGTGGTTAAAGTATTTCAGATCGGTATTGACGTTAAGGGCAAATCCGTGCATGGTTACCCATCGGCTGGTTTTCACACCGAGGGCGCAAATCTTACGCGGTGCCCGTCCGTTCGCGACCCATACCCCGGTCAGGCCGTTAATACGCTCCGCATGGATTGAAAATTCGGCAAGCGTGAGGATTACGGCTTCTTCCAGGGACCGCATATAGCGATGGATGTCTGTAAAGAAATTCTCCAGATCGAGTACCGGATAGCCTACGATTTGGCCCGGACCATGATATGTGATGTCACCACCGCGATTGATCGGGTAATATGAAGCTCCAATCCTTGGCAGATCATTTTCCGGTACGAGAAGGTTGTTCCGGTTACCGTTGCGGCCCAGGGTATAGACATGAGGATGCTCGACGAACAATACATGATTGTCCGTCGGCTGCTGAAGTTCCGGTGGCAGCGACCTGTTGGCTAACTTAACATCCAGGGTCTGTTGGAAGAGCCGGGTCTGGTAATCCCATGCCTCTTGATAATCCATCAGGCCCAGGTCTTCAAAGCGGGCCTTCCGGTTGATTACGGCGTTCACTGTGATTTGTCAAGCTCCTTTTTCAGGTATAACCGCGTTTCGGAGGGATCTGGTTCCACGCCGTTCTCCCTTGCCAGCCAGTACGAAATCCAATCAGTCAGGTGCAACAGGTAGTAATACTGTTCAAGCAGGGACGCTCCTTCCGCAACGATGTCGATGATGGGGTTGGATTTTCCTTCGAATATGCTCCGGCAGATTTCCATCCGCTTTTCGATGCGCTCGTGATCGTGATCGGAGTATAGGTAGATGACCTGCAGCAGAGGAAGGATGGCTTCCGGATGTTGCCAGCCTGTCAGCTCATTGTGATTCATCTCGGGAAACACGTTCACGTGCGCGAGATGTTTGGAGTTTTCATTCAGCTGTTGCTGGAAGCGCGTAGCCATTGCGTGAAGACGCGCGTCGCAATAGATGATGGGAAGCTTGCCCTTGAGTTTTCGTGCGATAAGTTCGGCTTCGACCTGGATCGCCTTTTCTCCGCGGTCGATGTATTCTATTGCATTTTCCGTTTCCTTGATGAAAGCAGCGCCGATAAGATTTGTGTGGTACAGCGCATACAGCAGCGCGGTCATCATGTGGCCGATCATGTATCGGCCGCTTTCCGCTCCGGCGGGCAGTTGAATGTAGAAAAGGTTGTATTCGCGGGCGATGTCAAGGAGTTTTCCGCCCGATGCCACCGCGATAATGCTGGCACGCTTCAGGAGCGCCTTGTGCAATGCGGCTACGGTCTCTTCGGTATCGCCGGTGTACGAGCACGCGATAAACAGCGTATGCGGACTGACGAACTGAGGTAAACTGTAACTCTTGCAGACCGTAATGGGAATCGGAACACGTCCGAACGTAAGCGATTCAACGAGGTTGGCAGCGATTCCCGACGCGCCCATCCCTGAAATGACGATGTTGCGCGTATCGCTTCCGGGACGGTGCAGGTCCATCGTCTGCCCCATTTTTAACGCATCGGCTAATTGTCGGGTAAATCCCTCAATGTGTTTCAATGTCGCTGACATAATCACTAATTTCCCGATTCAAAGGTATGACAATATCATGACCGATAAAATGGAAGCCGGCGCCAAAGGCGAGCAACTGGCGGCCGACTACCTGGTAGGCAAGGGATACACCATTCTCTTCCGCAACTACCGCTACGGGAAGTCGGAGATCGACCTGGTTGCGCAGCGCGATGATTGGCTCGTCTTCGTGGAGGTCAAAGCCCGCACATCCCTTGAGTACGGTCAGCCCGAGGATTTTGTTGACTGGAAGAAATCGGAAAGGATGCTCAAGGCGGCCGAGAATTTCATTTTCGCCACCGACTGGCAGGGCAATGTCCGCTTCGACATAATTTCTGTACGCCTTACTGACCCGCCGGAGATTATTCAGCTGGAGGATGCCGTTCATTGACCGCCGACGGAAGCTCGACCTGTGCGGGCCGGGGTCACGTTGTTGCGGTAAATTTCCTTCCCCTTCTCGTCCCATTCCATCTTGATGTAGGCGGGGGTGCTGGTATCGAAGGGTTTTTCAGGGTATGCAATTATCCGTTTGCGTTTGCCGTCGGGATAGTTTTCGATCCATTCACCAATCCGTTGATCCCATTGGTATTCCCCCATGACGGCGATCGTTCCGTTCTCGTGAAAGCGGTAGTAATACCCTTCCTTCTCCCCGTACTCGATGGGAGTGATTTCCTTCATCTTGCGGTGCGTGCCGGGATCGTAGTAGGACACGAGCGACTCACGCGGCCAGCCTTTGTAATATTTTTCCTTGTCGACCAGCACACTGTCGCGATCGTATTTCATCCACCGACCGTGCTTCGTGCCTTTGTAGAAAATGCCTTTCTCCAGCAGGACGTCACCCTGTCTCTTCTCATAAGGTCCGTGTAGCAGGACGCCCTTCGTGGGATCGAAGGTCGAAGTCTTGCGAATCTCGCGACGGGTGTAGTCGTACCAATAGATATCGCGGACAAAAGTCTCGGGTCGTTCCGGTGTCTTGAGCACGTAAAACAACTCGTACACTACGCGGTCGCCAACACCTTTCTTCGTAAATCCCTTCCGGGTCTTAATTCCGTAAAAAACCTTCTTCTTTGGCTTCTTCTTTTTCTTGGGTTTCGCGGTTTCTTCTTCCTCCTTCTTGAAGTCCAGCGTTACGGGTGTGTCGATGGTAAACCGCTCGTCGCGCGGGGCATCCTGCTCCTGGCCGAACGCCAGGAGGGGTAATCCAAAAGCCACAAAAAGAATCGCCTTTTTCATTAACCGCATTAACGCCGCAATGGGGGAGTATGGTGCGCAGGGGCAAAATTTTCCCCCATATTGCAGGCTAATTTACGGAATTTCAGGCCGTTCTAAGAAACAAGTTCGACACTCCGACGGATAAACCGGGTGAGATCCGCTCCGGTGAGCATATTCTGCGAAAGCAGGGCCAGATCATACGCCTGCTTGGCAAGTTTGAGCTTGTCCTCTTCCGCCTCCGTACGGATGATCCGCTGGATGATGGCGTGGTTCGCGTTGACGGCGACGTTGTAGCTGTCGGGCATGTTGCCCATGAAGGCAAATCCGCCTCCCCCGAGTTTGGCCATGTCCTTCATGCGGCGCATGAACTCGCTCATCGTGATGACGACAGGCAATTCGTCGGTGGACATCGACTCTACCGTAACCGTCATGTTCTTATTGTCGATGGCCTTTTCGAAGATAGCCTTCACCTGGTCTTTTTCTTCCTGGGTGAGAACACTGTCGAGTTTTTCATCCTTATCGATGAGCTTTTCTACGGTGTCGCTGTCGACGCGACGGATGTGTGTCTTCTCCAGCTTTTGCTCAAGCGTATTGATGAAGTGATTGTCCAGGATACCATCAAGGATGAGGACGTCATACGATTTGTTGAGCGCACTCTGGATGAAGCTGTCCTGTTTGCCTGGATCTGACGTGTAGAGGAAAATGACTTGCTTGTCCTTGTCCGTCTGCGTAGGAGCTACCTTTTCCCTGTATTCGTCAAGGGTGAAATATTTTTTCTCTATGTTCTTCAGCAAAGCAAATTCCTTGGCGCGGTCGTAGAATTTCTCATCGCTGATCATACCATACTTCACGAAGATGCTGATGTCATCCCACTTCTTCTCAAATTCCGCGCGTTCCTTGCGGAACATATCCTGAAGCTTGTCGGCCACTTTCTTCGTGATATGCTGGCTGATCTTCTTGACATTGGAGTCGCTCTGCAGGTAACTGCGCGAGACGTTCAGCGGAATGTCCGGAGAATCCAGCACGCCGTGCAGCAGCATCAGAAAATCCGGTACAACATCTTTAACCTCATCGGTGATGAAAACCTGGCGACTGTAGAGTTGTATTTTGTTCTTGTGAAGCTCGAAGTCGTTCTTAACCTTCGGGAAGTACAGGATACCGGTCAGCGTGAACGGATAGTCGACGTTGAGGTGAATCCAGAACAATGGGTCTTCCGAGAAAGGATATAACTCCTTATAGAAAGCGAGGTAGTCTTCATCCTTGAGGTCGGCAGGTTGACGGGTCCACAGGGGGTTGGTGTTGTTGATGATCCTGTCGCGTTTTACCGTCTTGTATTTCGGCTTGCCGTCCTTGTCTTCTCCATCACGTTCGCTGTGTTCCTCTGTGCCGAACTTGATTTCTACGGGGAGGAACTTGCAGTACTTTTCGAGAATGCCCTTCAGACGCCACTCATCGAGGAATTCTTCGGAGTCTTTGTTGATGTGGAGGATGACGTCGGTTCCGCGTTCAGCCTTCTTGGTCGGCTCCAACTCAAATTCGGTCGATCCATCGCATACCCAATGAGCGGCTTCATCTTCGCCTGCAGAATAGGAACGTGAGATGATCTCGACCTTATCCGCCACCATGAAGGCTGAATAAAAGCCAAGACCGAATTTTCCGATGATGTCTTTTGCGTCGGTCTTGTCCTTGAATTTTTCTATGAATTCGGCTGCGCCGGAAAAAGCGATCTGGTTGATATATTTCTTGATTTCATCCGCCGTCATGCCGATGCCCTTATCACGGACCGTAATAGTTTTCTTTTTCTTGTCGAACTCCACTTCTATTCGGAGGTCTCCGAGTTCGCCCTGGTATTCGCCAAGCGACACTAGTTTTCGCAGCTTTTGGGTGGCATCAACGGCGTTGGAGACCAGTTCACGGAGGAATATTTCGTGATCAGAGTAGAGAAACTTCTTGATGATCGGGAAAATGTTCTCGGTATGAATAGAAATGGTGCCTTTTTCTGCAGTTGCCATAGGTCGTTTCAGGTTAAAGATGTGTGAGGGGCGATTTTCAAAAACTATTCCAGCCGCCTTTTGACTGACAGGTTGGCAGAATTAGCGTAAGCGTTCCGAACTCCTTACCAGGCGTTCGTCTTTTCTGATGAAGAAGTTTGCCGCCAGATTGCAAATGACTGCGATGAGGGGCAGGTACATGCCCAGTCCATATCCGCCGCCCTGGAACTCCGAGATGAGTCGGGTGGCAAAGTATACGGAACTGCCTACGACGCCTACAAGAATCAGGGAGTTGAGGGCGCCTAACTTGATCTGAAGTATCCGGTTCTTGTAGCGAGTTATGGACCTTGCCGCTACTGTAATAGAAGCGACGGAAAGAATGGCCGTCAGCGCAAAGGGGAAGTACTGGTATTCCGTACCACGCAGAAGGTAAAAGGGCGTCAGAACGGTATCACCCGTTTCGGAGCGGATCGACCAGATGGGCTGGATCAGCGAGACCAGTAACACGATGATGGCCAGCGCCAGAAATACGGTCTGAATTCTTTGCCACATAGTACGGTTCCTTTAACTTTCCGGGCAAAGTTAACGTAATGTGCGCTATTTCTTTGAGGTTTCTTATGTCGGAACGCGCTACGCCGGCTGGCAAAGTCAGAATAACGCCCTGGGTGTGCAGGCCGTCATTGAAAACGCGCTCTCCACATTATTGAGGGAAGCAATAGCCATTGTAGGAAGTGGCCGAACCGATGCGGGCGTGCATTGCGAGCAGCAATTCTTTCACGCGGATATCAGCAAGTCGTTTGAGGCTGAGAAGCTTCAGGTCCGATTGAATGCATTCCTCCCCCCGGATATTTCTATAAAGTCCATAAGGGCCGTGATTCCCGAAGCGCATGCACGCTATTCGGCACGAGCGCGTACCTATGAGTACCGGATTTGCCTCGGTAAGGACCCCTTTCTTGAAGGCTTCGCGCTCCGGTGGCATCGACCCCTCGACATTCAAACCATGAACCGGGCTGCTGCGTTAATAGTGGGAACGCACGACTTTACCGCCTTCAGCAAGGTGAAAACAGACGTAAATCACTTTATTTGTGAAGTCAGGTCAGCAAACTGGAAACTCCGCGGTAATATTCTGACGTTCCGGATTACGGCAAACCGTTTTCTCAGAGGCATGGTAAGGGCATTGGTAGGGACACTTCTGGATGTCGGGAGCGGTAAGATGTCGGTAGCCGGTTTTGCCGATATTATCAAAGCCAAAGATCGGCGCAAGGCGGGCGCAAATGCGCCGCCGCACGGACTGTTCCTGATGCGTGTTACGTATCCAAGGTCCGTGTTCGTTTCAGCAAAATCCAACAAGTAGTGGAGAAGGAACAGATCAGCAGCGGAAATATTATCGACTTCAAGGTTCTGCGACGACTGCTGGCTTTTGTAAAGCCATATCGTTTCAGATTCGGGTTGGTGATATTCCTCACGGTTGTCCTGGGTATCCTCTCACCGCTCCGCCCGGTACTCATACAATACACGCTGGACCACGACGTGGCTGTCGGTGATTACGATGCCATGGTCTTCATGATCATGGTATTGATCGGGCTGCTGCTGGTTCAGTCGATCGCCCAGTACGTTCACACGTACGTTTCCGGATGGCTTGGTCAGCAGGTCATACGCGACATCCGCTCGCAACTGTATAAACACATCGTTCGGCTGAGGCTTCGCTTTTTCGATCGCACACCTATCGGACGCTTGGTGACGCGAACGATCTCCGACGTTGAAACGCTGTCCGATGTCTTCAGCGAAGGCCTTGCTGCAATGGCTGGCGACTTGCTCCAGATCATTTTCATCCTGGCGTTCATGTTCTATGAAGACTGGAGATTGTCGCTCGTGAGTTTGTCGACCATTCCATTGCTTCTTCTGAGCACGTATATCTTCAAAGAGAAAATCAAAGTTGCCTTCAACGATGTTCGCAACGCCGTGTCCAACCTGAACTCCTTTGTCCAGGAACATATCACCGGTATGAACGTCGTGCAGATTTTCGGAAGTGAAAAGAGCGAGTTTGAGAAGTTCAAGGCGATCAACAACGAACACCGTCAGGCCAACCTGCGCTCCGTGCTCTACTATTCTGTATACTACCCAGTGGCTGAAATCATTGCAGCCGCCGGAACGGGATTGTTGGTATGGTATGGCGCGAAGGGAGTTATAAATACGGAGATCACCGGAATCACGATCGGAAAGCTCATCGCTTTCATCATGTATATCCACATGTTCTTCCGCCCCATCCGGATGATCGCTGACCGCTACAATACTTTACAAATGGGGATAGTGAGTACCTCGCGGATCATGAACCTGCTCGACAACAAAGAACACGTGCAGGCCACTGGCACCTATCGGCCGGAATTGATACGCGGGGAAGTGAAGTTTGAACACGTGTGGTTTGCGTACAACGATAACGATTATGTACTTCGGGATATCAACCTCGAAATCCGCGAAGGAGAAACGGTGGCGCTCGTCGGCGCAACAGGTGCGGGGAAGTCTTCCGTCATCAATTTGCTTAACCGCTTTTATGAGATTCAGAAGGGCCGCATTACCATTGATGGTGTAGACCTGAATGAATACGATCTGGGATTTCTCCGACGACACATTGGCGTTGTGCTGCAGGATGTCTTTCTCTTTTCCGATTCCATCTTTAACAATATCGCCTTGGGCAACCCGGATGTGACTGAGGAAATGGTGTGGCACGCCGCGGATCTTGTTGGCGCCCGGCGATTCATCGAACGCCTTCCGGGGAAACTTTCCTACAATGTAATGGAACGCGGATCGACCCTTTCTGTCGGACAGCGTCAGTTGATATCATTTATCCGGGCCATGGTGTACGATCCCCGTATCCTTGTCCTCGATGAAGCAACTTCGTCAGTAGACCATGAAACTGAGGAGATGATTCGCGAGGCCATCGACAAGATGATGAGCGGGCGAACCGCTATTGTTATTGCTCACCGACTTTCCACCATTCAGCGGGCAGATAAAATCATAGTGCTCGACAAGGGCGAGATCAAGGAGGAAGGAACCCACGAAGAATTGCTCCTCCGGGAGGGTTTTTACGCCCAACTTCACCGCATGCAGTACAAAGAATTCGTTTGAACGAACCACACTACCACCAGTCGTTTTGCGCCATTTTGGCGGTCTGAAAGGGCGTATCTTTAAGGTTCGAATGTTTGCGCGCATAGTGCTCATATTGGCCGGATTGGCATTTTTTGCTCCGGATCTACCCTGTTTTGCCCAAAACAATAAAGGGAAGCGGTCTGGCAGCATGTATTCCATGGACAAAAGGCGTGACCGCAAGAAGATAATATGCCCTGTGTTTGAGAATTCGCGCTATCCGTATCACGGCATCGGCGTCAAACTCGGGGATCCGTTCGCCATCAGCTACAAATACTATATGAGCGAGCGATTCGGCATCGCGGTCGACTTTGGGAAAAGCGCCAGCGGACTCTACAACCGATACTACCGGGGAAAGTTTTACGAGTACATTGACGTGGATACTGCCAGTGAAGGAGCTCGAGTGGATTACCTTTCACACAAACTGAACTACGATTGGGTCGCGGAGCTCAAGTTTCTCTGGCACGTTGACGCAAAAGGCATAACGCCCGGACTTAAGATGTACTTTGGCGTGGGTACCGAGATCCGGAACACGCAAATCGATTATAACTACTATTTCACTAACGTTGTCAACGGTTCTGAGGTCAACAAACTCGGAACCTTCGAACGGCAGCGGCATACCTTCGGACCGCAGGTGTCGGTAGGTATCGAATATTCCTATTTCCAGATTCCGGTGTCGGCATTCATGGAAGTGGAGTTGTTCCACGACATCTCGCTTGACCCTGGCTGGCAACGCTTTCAGGGAGGGGCAGGACTGCGGTACATTTTTTGATCTTTTCCCCGTGGTTTACGTACAATTGCTTCGTAACTGGTCTAATAAGCTATGAGGAAAATCATCCTTTTGTTACTACCTGTTTTTGTTTGTACTATAACCTGGGCACAGGATCACAGCATGGGGCTGCGACTTGGCGATCCCATAGCGCTTACCTATAAAAGACAAATTCGTACCAACCGCGCGGTAGAATTTCTGCTCGGTACAGCTTCGCGTGAATGGCGACGCGATTACCACCGTAAATCATTCTACGAGTATTCGAAGTATGACGGATACAATTACATTTCTCACCGGCTCGACAATCCTGTTTACCTCCAGGCACGCTACCTGCTCCACTACGATATTCCCGTAGAAGGCATGGAAGGCAAACTGCAATGGTACTGGGGTCCTGGCGGTATGCTGAAATTCGGAAAGATCGAATACCGTTACCGCCAGCGCCCGCCCGATAATGGCCCGCGCACTGATGTTCGAAATACAATTGACTTCGGCCCAGAAATAATTGGTGGCGTAGAATACACCTTTGAAGACACGCCGCTAAATGTATTCGGAGAGTTGAGTGTCCTTTTCGAAGTTGCCGACCGTCCGCTGACACTCCAGCTGTTCGGTGCTGTGGGTGCCAGATTTCTGTTGAGGAATTGATAGAGACGCACGGCCGTGCGTCTCTGCTATACCTCGTTAACTGGTATATCGCCCGTCAATTCAATTTTCGCCGACCTCGTCGGTAAGCATCTGTTTTTCGTATAGGCTCTTGTAGTAGCCATTCATCTCCATCATCGAATCGTGTGTTCCTTCTTCGACGATCTTTCCGTCCGCGAGTACGATAATTTTATCTGCCAGCTTCGCAGAGGAGACGCGGTGTGAGATGATCACTGTGGTGCGGCCTTCCATGATGCGTTTCATGGAGTTGAGGATCGTGTTTTCCGTTTTTGTATCAACGGCCGACAGCGCATCGTCAAGAACCAGGATCCGAGGATCGCGGATTATGGCACGTGCAATGGAG
The DNA here is from genome assembly GCA_003242315.1 of Bacteroidota bacterium. Classification (GTDB taxonomy): domain Bacteria; phylum Bacteroidota; class Bacteroidia; order Cytophagales; family Cyclobacteriaceae; genus ZC4RG29. The sequence goes on along the minus strand of QGUY01000073.1, from coordinate 2,193 downwards.
ACGCGTTGCTTTTGCCCCCCGGAAAGTGTGATGCCGCGTTCGCCAACGCGTGTTTTGAATCCTTCGGGGAAAGCCATGATATTTTCGTATACGTCGGCATCCTTTGCTGCCTGAATAATTTTATTGTGATCGAGAACATCCAGTCCGAAGCCGATGTTGTTCGTCAGCGTGTCACTGAACAGGAAGACGTCCTGGGGAACAAATCCCATCTGCTTTCTTAACGATGTGAGGTCGTAATCCTTAATGGGGATGTCATCAATGAGGATTTCTCCGTCAGTGGCATCGTAAAGGCGACCGATAAGGTTTGCGACCGTGCTCTTGCCCGATCCCGTGGTGCCAATGATGGCCAGTGACTCGCCGGGATTGACCGTGAACGACACATTTGAGAGTGCGCGGATGCCCGTGTCAGGATATGTAAATCCAACATTGCGGAATTCGATCTTTCCCTCAATGCGGCGTTCGATATTCTTTAGCGATATGATATCGCTTTTCGTGTTGAGAAATTCGTTGATACGTTTTTGCGACGCTTCGGCACGTTGTACAAGACTGCTCGTCCACCCCAGCGATGCCACAGGCCATGTAAGGAGGTTGACGTAGAGGATGAACTCGGCTATGTGCCCAAAGCCCAACGGACCATTGATCACTTCGGCGCTCCCCGCATACACGGTAAGAATCGTGCTGAGGCCGATAAGCCCGAGAATAAGAGGAAAAAAGAATGACTGGACGACCGTCAGTTTCAGTGACTTCTTTCGGTACGCTTCCGTCTCCATATCGAATCGGCCGATCGATTCGGCTTCGCGGTTAAAAGACTTCAACACGCGGATGCCGCTGAAGGCTTCCTGCACAAATGTTGAAAGTTTCGACTGGCTTCGCTGTATTTCATCCGACCGGCGTTCGATTATGTTGTTCACGAAGTAGATGCTGAAAGAAAGCAGCGGCAGCGGCAAGAGCGAATAGAGGGTTAGTTTAGGACTGATGTGTATCATCAGCGGGATCAGGATCAGGAACAGAGTGAGCAGGTTGATTCCGTACATGATGGCGGGGCCGAGATACATTCTCACGCGGCTCACATCCTCCGAGATCCGGTTCATGAGATCGCCCGTGTTGTGCTGACGGTAGAAACTCAAGGGAAGCGTCTGATAGTGTGCGAAGATTTCATTCTTCAAGTCGTATTCGATGTGGCGCGACATCACAATGAGCGTCTGCCGCACGAAATACAGAAACACACCGCGAAGCAGCGCCATAAGCAGGATTAGTCCGGCGTATACCAATATTGAGAAGGCGAAAGCGCCGAAGAACTTTTCCTGGAGATCCAGCGATCCGAAGGAACGGTGAAGGTTGACGTTATCGACAACCAGGTCAATCGAGTGTCGCACGAGGGGGCCGGGAATCACCTGAAAGATGTTAGAGATAATGGTGAAAATAGTCCCCAGGATAAGGAGCCACTTGTATTTGAGCAGGTATTTGTTGAGATAACGTAACGCCTTCATTCAGTTGACCGTACCGATCAGTTATAATACGGACCCTGCAAGGTAGGGTTCCCGGGAGAAAAGGAAAAGTCCTTCGACAGGCTCAGGAACCGTCCTTCGACAGGCTCTCCTTCGACAGGCTCAGGAACCGGAACCGTCCTTCGACAGGCTCAGGAGCCGATTACCAATTTCGGTGATCTTTTGGGTTCAAACGGCCTATGGTGTATTTTTGCGCGAATTCGTTCTTTGATCTTCATGCTGAACAGGAGGAATCTTCGAATCAAGGTAATGCAGAGCCTTTTCGCGTTGCATCAATCGCGCGAAGCGAACTATCAGCTCGCCTTTGACCGTGTACGCGACCGGTTCACTCCTGACCTGAATTCTATGGAGGTTCAGGACCGCGACTTGCTGGCTGCTCAAAGCCAGCGTGCCTCGAAGGCACTCGCGCAGGCTTTTGAAGATGAACAACGCCGGTTTGACTCTGATGACGAAGCCGTTTCCGCCGCGGTGCGTGAAGCGCTATCAGCCTACGACGAGCAATGCGCGCGCGACAAGCGTTCATACCGCGTGCAGATGGTACGCGAGGCGGAACGGATATATCACCATTACATAGCAGTATTGAGTTTGGCTGCGGCCATGGTCGGCGTTGCGCGTTCCGATCGTAAGGTTTCGATACGAAATTTTTTAAAAAATACTGGGTAAAGGGGTTGGGAAAAAACCCCAA
>QGUY01000357.1 GCA_003242315.1 Bacteroidota bacterium | reverse complement strand
CCCCAACCCATTGTATCCCACCTGAACGTTGCACCGCGAATTCACAAAGAAACGTGTGCCATCAACTGGAACAGCAAGAGCAGTGACATCGTGAATTTTGTTCGCGGTCTTAGTCCTTACCCCGCGGCGTGGACGACATTCAATGGTCGACATTTCAAAATCCTCAAAGCAACCGTAGCGGAACGCGATAGAAACAATCACAAACCCGGCGAGTGGGACACCGACAACAAATCCTTCCTCCACGTACGCACGGCTGATGGCTGGGTGAACATCCTTGAATTGCAGGCTGAAGGAAAGCGAGCGATGACGACGCAGGCGTACTTCGCAGGAAACAGGCTGTGAATGTGTTTACGTGTTTACGTGCTTACGTGTTTACGTTATCTGGTATCCGAGAGGGTACCATGAACAATAACTATGTGCCCTATGTGCTTTCTATGTAGCTATACTAACAATAGCGATAACAACACAATCGCGGTCAGTGAGACGATATTTAGTATGATACCTGCGCGTACCATATCAATTAACCGGATGTGACCGCTTGCGAAAAGGATGGCATTAGGTGGTGTAGAGATGGGAAGGCAAAAGGCACAACTTGCCGCTAATGTAACCGGCACAGCCAGCACAGCAGGATTGTAACCAAAACCATCAGCGATGCCAAAGACAACAGGCACGAAGATGGTCGTCAGCGCTACATTGCTCATCAGCTCCGTAAGGAACAGCCCAATGGCTGATAAGATTAGGGTGAGCACCAACAGGTTAACTTGACCCCACGATGTCACTCCGTCTCCAATCATTTGAATGAGTCCGGAATCCTCCAGGCTTTTCGCGAGGCACAATCCGCCGCCAAACAGAATGAGAATTCCCCATGGGAGCTTCTTCATATCTTCCCAGGTGAGGAGGAATTCGCCTTTGCGGAAATTAGTTGGCAAGGTGAACATTAAAAGACCTCCGATCATGGCGATGAGCGTGTCGTCAAGGATTGCCCGGTCCTCACCCCGCCCATAGAAAATAACGCTAAGCAAATCATTGATAAAATCTCTGAAGATCCAGCTAAATGCCGTGATACCAAAGACAATCAGCACCATGCGTTCCGCTTTTGAAAGAGGCCCCATTTCCGCCAGTCGGGCCCTGATAACGCCGGATGATCCTTTAATGCTTTTGAGTTGGTTCCGAAATGCGATGCGCGTGATGATGACATAGCACAGAATCAATACGGTGAGGGACACGGGCAATCCAACAGCCAACCATTCTGTGAACGTGACATTGTCTTCATATCGCTGATCGTAAAGTCCAACCATCACGACGTTGGGCGGTGTGCCTACAATGGTTGCCATGCCGCCAATATTCGAGGCATACGCAATGCTCAGCATGAGTCCGGTTGCAAAATTGCGATAGCCCTTTTGCGACGACCCTTCAGATCCCAGCTTGTCACTGATGAGTTGGGTTACCGATACAGCAATAGGTAACATCATAATCGCAGTTGCCGTGTTGCTGATCCACATGCTGATCAAGCCGGTTGCCAGGGTAAATCCCGCAATGATGCCATCGCCACTGGTCCCCGTCAGGCGGATCATTGTCAGTGCGATGCGCTCATGCAGTCGATGCTTTTCGAGGGCAAGTGCGATGATAAATCCGCCCATGAAGAGGTAAATGACGGGGTTTCCGTACGACGCGGTGGCCTGTCCAACCGTGAGAACCCCGAGCAACGGGAGCAGCACCATCGGAACGAGCGCCGTAACTGCCACATGCACGGCATCTGTTACCCACCACGTCACCATCCAGGCGGCCGTTGCGAGCACCTTACACGCATCCGGGTTCAGGTCCGTAAAATTGATGAGCAACAAGTACACAACTCCAAACAGGAGCGGACCGAGAACAAGACCTTTTACCTTGAATTGGCTCAAAACAAACTGAATTCCTCGCGTTGAAAATAGAGAATTCTTTTCTTCGGCATAAGCACGTCATGTAATTTTGCGCCCGTTCCCTACTTTGCTACAAATCCACTAATTTACGCGCTCATATCGTTCCCATGATCGTCTCCCTCATCGCCGCACTATCGCGCAACAATGTCATCGGAAAGGATAACGACCTGCCCTGGAATCTTCCGGATGATATGAAATACTTCATGCAGACAACGAGCCGGCATCATGTTATCATGGGACGAAAGAACTATGAGTCTATCCCCGAAAAGTTCAGGCCCTTGCCAAACCGCACAAACATCGTCGTGACGCGTCAAAAAAACTATGATGCTCCGGGTTGCCATGTTGTCAATACCCTTGAAGACGCTTTTGCCATCCCGATGCGAAGCGAAGAGGAAGAAGTATTCGTGATTGGAGGTGCAGAAATCTTCCGTCAATCCCTTCCCTTTGCTGACCGCCTTTATCTTACGGAAATCCATGCCAACGTCGAGGGTGATGTTTTTTTCCCTGAGTTTGACCGCTCCGAATGGAAGGAGTTGTCGCGCATTCCGCACCCTGCGGACGAGAGGCATAAGTATTCGTTCGACTTCGTCGTGTACGAGAGGCCTTTAGTGGCCTGAACAAACGATACAAGCAATCGGCAACATCACGGCTGAGACCTGCCTTATTTCAATTAATTGCGCTGACACGTATCTTTCGGTTCACAAACCGCATTACTTTGGAGCTTTACCATTACCCTATCATCATTGCCGTCGGCATCCTATCGGGCTTTATCAATACCCTCGCGGGCGGCGGTTCGCTCATCACCCTGCCATTATTGATCTTCCTGTTCGATCTCCCGGGCAGCGTTGCTAATGCCACTAACAGGATTGCCGTCCTTGCGCAGAGTGCGCTAGCCACGGCAGGATTTCGAAGCAAGGGTGTCGCATTGCCCACACCGTACATTTACTACCTCACTGTTGCAGCTCTCATCGGTGGATTTCTGGGCGCGCGAATGGCCATAGCGATAAGCGACCAGCTATTTAACCGTATTCTCGCGGTAATGATGGTTGTGATTGTGATATTGACTGTGCGAAATGGCAACAAGAACATCGCCGTTGGAAATGAAAAACTCAGTATTACCCATCAGATCATCGGCATAATTGCATTTGTACTCATCGGCATGTACGGTGGCTTTCTTCAGGCAGGGATTGGTTTTGTCATCATCGCGCTGTTCAACGGGTTTCACCACTTCAACCTCGTGGTGACCAATTACATCAAAGTATTTCTGATCCTGGCGCTAACCATTGTGTCCGTCATCGTGTTCGCACTGGCAGGCGAAATTCGATGGGAATACGGTATCCTGCTCGCGGTGGGTCAGGGTATCGGTGGTTGGTATTCCAGCAGATGGTCTGTGACCAAAGGTGAAAAATGGATCAAGCGTATCCTCGTTGTGATGGTGATCGTCATGGCGGTCAAGCTGTGGTTTTTCTAAGGCGTGCTACAAGCGTGCTGCATTGAAGGTATCGCCCTGTCGTATATCGCCGGTTTCAAATCCTTTCTTAAACCATCGCATTTATAACAATCTCCGAGCCCCAAGAACCGACCCTAATTCCGTTTGACACCTCTGCTTTTAAAAAAAAACACATTAGTGTCTGTAAAATTGATTGTCCCACTTTGCAATTTCATT
>QGUY01000356.1 GCA_003242315.1 Bacteroidota bacterium | reverse complement strand
CCGGTTACAATGAAGAAAATTTATGTGGCGAAGAAATGGGTGGCGGAACAGGGGAATGAAAGAAACGTCGGGGGCGCGGGCAGGGCTGTTGTGGAAAACAGCGTGGGAGAAAACAGGACCGCCGTGACCTGCCTGAAAGCAAAGGAGAATGGTGGGCCAAAGATCAGACTGCAGATCATGATGTGGCCTATCGTGGACGCAGATTTCGAAACCGAGTCGTACAAGCTCTTTGGCGAAGATCGGTTCCTCACTACTTCGCTAATGAAATGGATGTACGACATGTACATCAAAGATCCCGAAAAGCGATCGGACATTCACGCGTCACCTCTCCAGGCAAGCACTAAACAACTCGAAGGGTTGCCTCCCGCACTGATCCAGGTGGCAGAAAACGATATCCTGCGCGATGAAGGGGAAGCATTTGGTCGCAAGCTCGACGAAGCTGGCGTCCCTGTTACGACCGTTAGATACAACGGAATGATCCACGACTTCGGATTACTGAACGGCCTGTCCCACCTTTCTGCAACGAAAGCGCTGTTCGCGCATGCGGCAGCGGCGCTCAGAAAGTTCCTCGCTTAGGACACTCAAGACAACAACAGACAAAAATTTCACACCAAATCAATTTTCAATAATGAACCATCTTATGCTTTCCGCAGGCGCCTTGGCGTCAGCATTCGCGTTCGCGTTGCCCGTGGCAACGAACGGACAGTCCAGTCACACCGGTGTACACAACGTCGTTCTTGTACATGGCGCCTTCGCCGACGGTTCCAGTTGGGCGAAAGTAATCCCCATCCTTCAGGCGAAAGGTTACAATGTAATTGCCGTGCAAAACCCGCTTACATCGTTCGGCGAAGACGTCGCAGCAACAAAACGAGCTATCGATGCGATGGATGCTCCTGTACTCCTGGTAGGGCACTCCTACGGCGGTATGGTAATATCAGAGGCGGGAAAAGATCCTAAAGTGGCAGGGCTTCTCTACGTCGCCGCCCTGGTACCAGAAGACGGCCAAAACGTTGTCGACGTCAACGCTCCGTTCCCCCCGGGACCTGGCGCGGCAGAATTCCAGCTGGGTGCAACCGGCTTCCTATCAATGTCATCCAAAGGAATTCACGAATTCTTTGCTCAGGATGCCTCAAAGGAACAAAGGAATATAATTTTTGCTACGCAAGTGCCATGGGCCGCAACGGCAACAACTGAAAAGGTTTACCATCCAGCTTGGGAAACGAAACCATCCTGGTCCATAATTGCCGCAAATGATGGCATGATCAACCCCGATCTGCAACGCGCCAAGGCGAAGACCATCCGGGCAACGACATTGGAGCTGAAAGGTAACCATGTCCCGATGGTAACGCAGCCCAGGAAGGTCGCTGCATTCATCATCGAAGCCGCCAGGAACGTGAACGTTCAAAAGGAATTGGCGGAAGCCCACTGATATAAAAGGCTGGCGGCTCGTCCTGTCTCCCCTACGCGCTGCCAGCCTGTTACAATCACACTATAAACAAACTCTGATGAACTTACAAAAAGGAATGCTTGCTCCAAATTTCGAGCTTAACGCGACACCTGACCAAAAACTGCGGTTGAGTGAGCTCCGTGGCAAACGTGTAGTTCTCGCCTTTTATCCGGCCGACTGGAGTCCGGTATGCGGAGATCAACTTGACCTTTTCAACGAAACGCTCAAATACTTCAGCAGTTATAACGCGCAGGTCATCGGCATCTCCGTCGACAGTACGTGGAGTCATATGGCTTTTGCCAAAGACAGAAATCTGCACTTTCCGCTGTTGTCGGACTTTGAACCGAAGGGAGCGGTTTCCAGGCTCTTCTGGTGTTACAACGCGGTCAAGGGCTGCAGCGAACGCGCACTATTCATTATCGACGAACAGGGCATCATTCGTTGGAGTGAGATATACCCGGAAGGCATCAATCCCGGTGTGGATGGCGTGCTGGAAGCACTTGAAGCAATAAATGCAAAAACTAACACGAAGAACCATGAACAAATTACAACTGCCGGTCAATGACAGGGATCAAAAGACCGGGAACCTAAAGGCGGAATTGACATTAGTGGAGTACGGCGACTATCAATGTCCGTACTGCCGACATGCCCATCCCCTCGTTCAACGATTACTTCAGGAACATGGCAGTGAACTCAGGTTTGTTTTCCGCCACTTTCCTTTGAGGAAAATCCATGCCGAGGCCGCCATGGCCGCTTACACGGCAGAAGCAGCGGGACGACAGGGAAAATTCTGGCAAATGCATGACCTGTTGTTCGCAAATCAGCATCGATTCCATGAAGGTACGATCTTCCACGACTTGGCGAGAAAGCTAAACCTCGACTTGAACCAGTTCCTCGCCGATGTCGGAGATATGGAAATCGTCGCCAAGGTTGAAAGCGACTTTCGTGGAGGCATCTACAGCAGTGTAAATCGAACGCCCACATTCTTTCTGAACGAGGAGAAAGTGTACCTGTATAATGGTACTTACGAGTCGTTGCTGACGACGATTGAACTATTTGTCTAATAGACCACTTTGAATGGCCTAGCCGGCTTGACTATGAGAACCTATGAAACACTGCGGGACGCCCTGGTCGACCTGAAGAAGCGCGGTTACAATATCGACTTCAGGAAGGATCCGAAATGGATTTGTTGTTATGTGTACGACCTTTGGTTCACTCCGGAGCAGTTCAACATCGATGAAGTCTACCGCTTCGAGGAAAATTCAGACCCCGCTGATAATTCGATTGTATATGCTATTTCGTCATATTCAGGAATGAAGGGCACTTTGATCGATTCATACGGTGTATATGCAGAGTACATGACCTTTGAAATGGCTCAAAAATTTGAAGTCAACTACCTCTGATCAACACGTAGGTGTATACGTAAAAAAGGTTCCATTCCAGGCAAAAAGAAACTAAGATGATAGACTACAGCTCGCTCTCCAAAACATTGGATTACTTTACAGGGATTGGATTCTCCCTTGAATTCCAGTTGCAAGCATCAAACCTCTACTGTCCGAATCTCGATGTAAGCATGGCCCCCGAAGAGTTCGACGTCGTGTCTGCGTTTCATTTTAGTGAATCTCCCGGTGAGGAGGAAAGAACGCTCTATCTGATTTCTTCCTTGCCGGGACTATTGGGCACATTAGTTCTGACTTCCAGCGAACTCTACTCCGACAACATGACTTTTGAAATGGCCGGGAAACTTCGCACGCATCCCCTGGGCGAATGGATTTGTAGCTGAACAAGATGCGACAGGGGCTCATTCGCTTATTTGCGAATCACCGACCATCAACGTAACTTGACATTCAACTCAGTATGCGAATGTTCAGCTTACTTTCCACATACTTCCTGGCCGTGCTGCTGGGATGCTCCTCGGATAATCCGCCGGCCCCCAAGATCAATCCAACGCCGCAAAAACCGGTTGATAAGGGCTGGGCCTTCGAAACGACACCCGTGTGGTCCGATGAGTTTGACTATGATGGCCCTCCCGACCCCAACAAATGGGATTACGACATCGGTGGCCACGGATGGGGCAATAACGAACTCCAGTATTACACCAACGATATCAAGAATGCCAGTGTAAGTGACGGTGTTCTCAAGGTCA
>QGUY01000355.1 GCA_003242315.1 Bacteroidota bacterium | reverse complement strand
AATGGAGTGTCGCTCGGGGGGTCTGGGATGTGTATAAGAGGCCAGTGTAAGATGTATATTGCCGCCCTCCGCCTTGCAGATCGTTTCGGATGTGATACTATTGGCATTCAGTATCAACAGGGTCTAATGGACCTGGTCGCAGCGAGCGATCTTGCGGAAGGCCTGCTGAACAACAGGGATCGGCCACCGGTTTACGCAAAAGGTGGTCAGGAGTTATTTCCCGGAGAAGCATTGCCGCACTTTAATGAGGTGGATGAATGCGCAGGACTCGACGCGCTGATCACTTATCGACTATGGAGTGAACTGGGACTCGACCCGGAAAATACTTTACACGATATTCGATGGGGCGAATGGTATCAGAACGAAAACGTAGACGACTTTGTGTGGGTATTCCTGATCTCCGGTGCCGCTCCTCCTGCTCACTTCATTGGTGGATATGCAGGGGCTTCGAGTGAGCGTCAGCCCCCGATGTATTTTCATCGGGGCGGTGGTACCCTGAAAGGTGTGAGTAAACCAGGCTTTATTGTGTGGAGCCGGATCTTTGTTCAGGACGACAAGCTTCATTGTGACCTGGGTGTGGGTGAAGTGGTGCACCTGCCGGAAGAAGAGACGCAAAGACGTTGGTCGCTTACCACACCACAATGGCCGGTGATGCACGCTGTATTGCGCGGCGTTACCCGCGATCAGTTGATGGCGCGACATCAAGCCAATCATATTCAGGTGGTGTATGCCGGCGATGAATCAACGGCGCATCGCGCCTGTCGCATCAAGGCTGCTGCAATGAATGAACTGGGCATTGTAACAAACTTCTGTGGCGAAGTAAGGATGGATAGTAAATGACGTGATGACCCTACCGGTACTTGATATCGTTGTTATTATACTGTACATGGTCGGTACCGTAGGATTCGGGGCATCGTTTTATTTCCGAAGCAAATCGTCTGGCGACTTCACTACAGGTGGAGGCAGAATCCCTGCATGGGTGCTTGGTATGTCCATCTTTGCAACCTTCGTCAGCAGCATCAGCTTCCTCGCACTTCCCGGTAAGGCATATCAATCCGATTGGAACAGCTTTGTATTCAGCTTATCGATACCCTTCGGGGCGTTGGTTGCTGTGAAGTTCTTTGTACCGCTCTACCGCAGTCTCAACAGCATATCAGCCTACGCATACCTGGAAACACGCTTTGGATCGTGGGCACGTGTTTATGCATCATCTTGCTACTTGTTGACCCAATTCGCCCGATGTGGCTCGATCCTGTTTCTCCTGGCCCTGCCGCTAAATGCTTTGTTGGGATGGGATATTGCCCTGACTATCATCGGTACGGGGATGTTGGTCATGATCTACTCTATGATGGGTGGGATTCAGGCGGTGGTGTGGACAGACGCCGTGCAGGGTATCATTCTGATCGGTGGTGCCTTGTCCTGCCTGTTGATTCTTTTGTTCTCACTGCCTGAAGGCCCGACACAGATGTTTTCGATCGGCGCCGCTGATCATAAATTCAGTTTAGGAAGCTTCGACTTTAATTTCACCGAGTCAACCTTCTGGGTCATTTTGATCTATGGATTTTTCATCAACCTTCAGAACTTTGGTATCGACCAAAACTACGTGCAACGATACATCACAGCAAAGTCTACAAGAGACGCCGTGTTTTCTACATGGTTCGGCTCGCTGATGTACCTTCCTGTATCTTTGCTGTTCTTCCTGATCGGAACATCGCTGTACGCCTACTACAAGGTGTATCCCGATCGGCTTTCGGCCGAACTTCATAACCCTGAAATGGCGGACCGTGTGTTCCCTTATTTTATTGTCGACGGTTTGCCCGCTGGATTTACCGGCCTGTTGATCGCCGCCATCTTAGCTGCGGGTATGAGTACGGTATCGACGAGTCTTAACAGTGGTGCGACGATCATACTCACGGATTTCTACAAGCGATTTGTACGCAAGGATGCCTCTGAAAAAGCATCCATGCTTGTCCTATACATCGCATCAGGGGCGATCGGCATAATCGGTATTGGAGTTGCCCTGGCCATGATTAGGGTGAAGAGCGCGTTGGACGCCTGGTGGGCGTTATCATCCATCTTCAGCGGTGGTATGCTGGGTCTGTTACTGTTGGGATATTTTGCGCGAACGGCCCGTAACGTTCATGCCAAGCTTGGTGTTGTTGTCGGGATATTGGTCATCTGTTGGATGAGCCTTTCTCCTACTTACTTTACATCAGACGGGTGGGTATCATTTCGGAGTACACTACACACGAATCTGGCAATCGTAATAGGAACCATCGCCATTTTTGTGGTCGGCTTCATGGCAAGCACGCTATTCGGGAAAAAAGCCAGTCGATGAAGAGGCAACGGTTTGAGAGACTATGGTATGGCTGGGACCCGGAACCGCATCCAACGATTAATTGGCAGATGTTCAGCGAATACTATGACCGTGATCCCGATCGTTGGGAAAATGCTTTTACATTCCTAAAGAACACAGATCTCTTGACGCTGGACCCGGGCGTCTACACTCTGGACGTCAACAGGCTAATAATACTTGTGCAAGAGTATTACACCCGGGAGTCTGCGGAGACACGCTTCGAAGCACACCAAAAGTTTGCAGACATACAGTACGTGGCTGAAGGGACGGAAAAGATTGGTATCGCCGACCTGAAGTATGCGCGCGTAGTACAACCGTATGACATCAAGAATGACATTGTGTTTTTGCACGCACGTGACGAACAGGTCTATCGCGCCTCGCGTGACAATTTCTTTATTTTCTTTCCGGAAGATGCGCACCGCCCGTGTATGATCGACGGGGCTTGCACGCGTGTAAGGAAGATTGTGGTAAAGGTGGGATTAGCATAGCGGTCTATGGCAATTTTGCACATCTTCTTGATAATATTATATAATCTTCGACAACGCACGGATGGTATGTTTGGTGCCATGTGCGATATTTTCGCGAATAAAGCTTTCCTTGTAATAGCCGATCCTTCCGCATGAAAAGCAACAAGAAGGGATTCATTCCTGTTATGCTGACGCCGTATAGTTCCACAGGTACCGTAGACTATGACGGCTTGTCCCGTATTACCGAGTTTTATCTTGAATCTGGATCGGTAGGCCTGTTCGCGAATTGTCTGTCAAGTGAAATGTACGAACTCACGCCCGATGAACGGTTGTCGACTACGCGACATGTCTTACGTGTTGTCGATGGGCAAGTGCCGGTGGTCGCCACCGGAAATTTTGGCCGTACCCTGCAGGAACAGGCGGATTTTGTAAAGCGTATGGGGGACACAGGCGTTGCCGCAGTCATCCTGGTTACCGGGTTGCTCGCAGGCGAGGATGAATCCGACGAGGTGTTTCTCGAAAATGCTTTCACCCTTATGGACCGTACCGCAGGCATTCCGGTTGGATTTTATGAATGCCCACTTCCGTACAAGCGAATCCTGAAGGCAAGCCAGCTGAGCCAGTTGCTGGAGACAAATCGGGTAATCTATCATAAAGACACCTGCCTTGACATCGAGCAGGTAAGAGAGAAGATCGCGGTGGCGCGCGGATATGACTTTGCTCTATACGATGCGTATCTCGGTCATGCCGTGGCGTCACTGGCGGCGGGGTCCGACGGTCTTTCCTG
>QGUY01000354.1 GCA_003242315.1 Bacteroidota bacterium | reverse complement strand
ATGGTTTTTGAAGTCAATAGCATCTAGCAGCAGCTGCTTAAGTTCCCGGAGACCTTCCGTAGTGGTTGCTTCTGCCTGTTTTGATTGGATCACGCCCACCGCGATCTCTTGCTGCATATCAGGTATAATGGGTTCGGGTGTGGTCGGTATCGAGGGATTGAATGCAGTAAACTTCTGTTGACTTTTGGCTCGATACTTCCTGCGTCCTCCGATCTTTTGACGGCTGTACAATCCGGTGCCTGGGATACCAGTATTCAAGTAGGTTCCTCGTTTCCCGATGTTGACACTTAGTCCAGGTACTCCTATGGTGGTGCTAATACCCGATAGACTGAAGTTCAAACGTACCCCAGGGAATAATTTTACACGTCTACGGAAGCGCATTGCCACGTGGTGTAGTCAATTTAGCTTTTATCGATACGGTCTAACGGCACTTGCAAGGAGAGGGTCTTTATTTCGTCTGTGGTTTGCGACGTCCTGGCATAGTGCCGACTACGACTATGACGAGGACGTAATGCCTATGAATCTAATCTAGGTTTGGGAGGGAAACCAGAAAGTTTTCCCAGAACAGGTATATAGTTTCCGATGAGAGGCATTTGGCAGACGCAGATTTCGCGCATTCAACTTACGCGCATAAACACGCGAGCACGTAAACACGTTGCTTCTGCGTCTGCCTCTCTGCGACTATTCCTCATTGTCCCTCAGCCGTGGTGCAGCCCGAGTAGTCGACGAAGAAGTTGTAGTTCTTGTCGCTCATCCGAATGATGTTGGGATCGTTGATGTGATCAGGTTTGTAGGAAGCTCCCGTACCGAGGTCAATCACGACGCCGATTAGCCCCCACATGACCAGGCTGGCGATGAAGTTGCCGGTCCTGAACGTGTTGACGTAGGTCTTCGATTTCGTTTCACAGCCTTCCTGGCGCACTTCCACGACGAGGGGCCTGTTCCTGGGGTAGAGTCCGGTGGCAGTACCGGTACCGGCATGGTTACCGTTGACATAGATGTCTGCCTTGGGATGATCCTTGACCATAATCGTTCCACTGTACTTACTGCCGCCAAACATTACCCCACAACTGCTGAGGGTAAATGACAACAACGTGATGATCAGAAGAGGACGCTTTGTTTTTTTCATAAATGTGTAGGTTAGGTTGGTATGGGTTTGAGGGGGTGAGAGTGTCTTTTTTGTCGGTTTGTGTTCACAATGTCCACGCATGCCCGTGTAGCGGCTAAGAAGACGTGGACGAATCGGACATGAATCTATTCCGGTTGAGGATGTTGAGCCAGAAAGTTTTCCGGGGAGGGGGAAGTAGTTTCCGACGGGGAAGGATTTGGGAGCGAGGGGCAGATGCAGAGGCAAGGGTGTGGGCGAATATCAAGGTGAGTGCGTTGGATGCCCGAGTGTCGCCTGGCGGCGAAATTGAACGTGGTGTATGAATATTTACCGCAAAGGCGCCATGGCGCAAAGGAGCGCAAAGAATGTTGGCCTCCTTTCAGATCTTTGCGGTGCTTTGCATTTTCGCGCCTTGGCGGTGAAAGATGATAGGGGTAAAGCAATTAGGTAACCCCGACTCAACTTAAATGACCGAAATGTTCCGGCTGCCCATCTACCGGGCTATATACTCATTTAACACCTGATCCAGGTATTCATTAAAACCGGTGTCTCTGTCGGCGTTGCCGTCATCGGATTTGTACTTCAGGGTTAAGGCGGTCTTGAAATCGTCTATGGCGCTGTCTTTGTCGTCGAGGAAATATTTCATGGCGCCGGTAATGAATAGAATTTCTTTGAGTCGGCCTTCATTGGCTTTGTTCAATTTCATTTGCTCCGCGATCTCAAGTGCCTTGGCCCTGCTTTCCCTGGCCTTTTCGTTGTTTTTTGCCCCATCATAATGATATCCTTTCACCCGATAAAACCGACACCAGAAGTCATCATCCCGACCTAAAATTCGATATACGCCTTCAGCGATTTCAAGTCGTTCGATTATAGGGACCTCCAGATAGTCAGAGGTAGTCACACTCAGTTCTTTGTCCTTAAGATACTCTTTGAGCAACGGTATTTTGTTAACGTCGAGGCTGTCGAAGTCCCACATGTAAGTCTCTACATGACGCCCCCGATCCAGGTCGTAGTTTTCAATCTTGGGATAATTCAAATGAAGGATACCGTGAAGGTGGTTGGGCATCACCTGGTAAACGCCTAATTCAACATATTTTGTGTGGTTCTTGATTTCATGCCACATAATGTCTGCGATGACACCTACGTGCGACAGACGCATGGTCTTTTTTACAATCTTTCCGAAATAGTGCTCACGATTTTCAGTGCAAATGGTAACGTAGTAGCGACCATTCCGTGCATAATCCCACCATTCTGCCCGGGCGGAATCAACACGATACGTGTCAATAAATTTTTTCATTGTTTGAGAGGGTTTTTGAATTGTTGTGTCCCCGCCCGTAAATGGGACGTTGTAGAGACGTTGCATGCAACGTCTCTACAAACACAATTCCGTCCAGGGACTACCGCGAAAATAATTTTTTTCAACAACCATAAAATCCCACGTATGAAATATTTACGAATCATAATTCATAGATGTCCTCCCGTGCCGCTTGCGGCACCTGTGTCCTCCTTTAGCTCAATTTAGACGAGCGAACGTTGGGGCTGGCCGACTCCAACACTCCAACACTTCAACACAATTATTGATGTTGCCAACATCTCCCATTTGCGTTCGTCGTCATCCGGTTACAACGACTGCCAGCTTTGGTCATCGCCGTGCACTGGCGGGATGTCGTCTTCGCCGGTGTACTGTCTTTGTAAAGCGGTGTAACCTGGTTGGTCGACGGCTGAGGTTGGGTGTTGCCGGTGGTTGGAGATGATTCCGGTTCTTTGGTCACCGGTCTGCAGACACTGCATGGCGTATACCCGGTCTTTTTTGCCTCTTTTAACTCTATCTCAATACTGCTATACCGCAGGTAACGACAGTCCTTCCGATGATACTTCGCACCGGTCTTCGTGATGTAGACCTTTTGTGCGTCTGCATCACACGCTATGCCAGCAAACAGCAACAACCATAAAATCCCACGTATGAAATATTTACGAATCATAATTCATAGATGTCCTCCCGCGCCGCACACGACTGAGGCAATGAGTGAATGAGCGAATGAGTGAATGAGTGAATATGGCCATAGTTTGTGTCAGCGTCGTTGTTACCACTGTTAATCGTTTTTTCTCAGCACATACGTCCTCTCAGGCAAAAATCCATATATCACCACCGTATACCGTTTTATATTCTCGTCGTCCGGAAAATCCAAAGTGGTTTGTATCACGCGGATGTTGTTTTGGTAGGTTATTTTGACGTTTCGCATCTCGCCGTTGATGTCAGTTTCTTCCTGGGTGTGCGTCAACGGCATCGAGTTTTCAACTCTGTACCGGACCCGCCGGACGCCGTTTACCGTCGTGTCCGACAACAAAAACAAGATCGGATCCTCCATCCCGAAGTTGTTTGAAGGTGTCAACTCCTCCATGGCGATACCCAACGCGGCCTCGACGTTCTTCCGGGAACGGATGACGCTGTCCGGGGTGACCAAGGTGTAAACGTTACGGTAATACGATTTCGCTTCTCTGAACTCG
>QGUY01000353.1 GCA_003242315.1 Bacteroidota bacterium | reverse complement strand
GCAACGACTAACACTGTTTAACAAAAAGCAAAGCCGAAAGACACTTGTGCGTATTGAAGACCTGAACGAAAGTTCACGTTCCAGCGGGACGAAAGTCATAATCACCATTCCCGATCAATTGATGATTAGAGGCGACGATAGCATACTGCGCGTTGTCATCGTCGAAGATGAGCCTCACAGTATGATGTCGCTCGAGAACCTGCTGCGCGATTACTGCCCGAGCACCCGGGTAGTAGGACGTGCAGACAATATTACCGATGGCGTGCGCGAAATCAGCACCAGGAAACCTGACCTCCTTTTTCTCGACATAGAAATGCCTGGAGGAAACGGATTCGAGCTGTTGGAGCAATGCAACGGCTTCGATTTTGAAGTAATTTTTACGACAGCGTTTGAACACTATGCATTAAAAGCGATAAAGTTCAGCGCTTTGGATTACCTGCTGAAACCGATCGATGTCGACGAGCTGCAGGAGGCTGTCCGAAAAGTGACGAAAAAGAAAGAGCGTGATGTCGATAACCTTAAGGTCATCACGCTGCTCAGAAATCTCGGAAGGTCGAAAGTGGATCAGACCATTGCGCTCGCTACGGCGGAGGGACTGGAATTCATCAGGGTCTCGGACATCTATTACTGCCAGGCCGAAGGATCCTATACGCAGTTTCACCTGAAGAAAGGGGGTAAGCTCCTCGTGAGCAAGCACCTCAAGGAATATGAAAACCTGTTGGGTGAATACGGATTTTTTCGGGTTCACAATTCTTTCCTGATAAACCTTTCTGAGGTCGCACGTTACGTGAAAGGTGATGGCGGCTATCTGATTATGAACAACGGCGATTCCGTTAGCCTTTCACCCCGCCGGAGGGATGCGTTCATCCGCTTGTTCGGGCACGGTTAACATCACTTGCACATTGTTGCGTATTTTAGCATTATGGAAGAAGTCACCGGAAGGCTTGCATCCGGCGAATCCCGGCCTGTCGATGTACGCTGGCTTATCGGCCTCCTGGTCGCCGCGCTCACGACCGTCGTGCTGATTCATATTTATTCCGAAAAAGAGGGCTTCAGGACTTATGCAGTACGCACCATTGAACTTAAGGTCGATTCATTGAGTCAGATTGTTCCGGTTACTGACTCTTTAGTAAAACCTATCCTTTACAGTCATGTTCCGGGTCTGGAGTCCGTGCACCCGGAGCAGGCAAAGACGCTTTTTGTGTCTGCCTTGCTGCCTTCCATCCTGATCGTGAAGCATACACTGGAGCAGGAAGCGGCGAAATTGCACTACCTGCTCCAGAAGGAACGGTGGACAGCAAAAGATAGCGCATTCTACGAAGCGCAATGCCTTCGCTACAACGCGTCAAATCCAGAGAACTTATTGACACGAATGATTACGCTGCCCAACAGCATTGTCCTGGCACAAGCTGCCGTAGAGACAGGGTGGGGGAAGTCGCGATTTTTTCTTGAAGCGAACAATGTCTTTGGCATATGGTCATACAACCCCCTTGAGCCGAGGATGCGGGCAGGGTCAATGAGGGACAGCGTGGAGATTTACGTTAGGTCTTACGACAACCTGGCGCAATCCATACAAGATTATTTTAGAACACTTGGATCGGCAAGGGCGTATAGTAGTCTTCGTCGTGCCAGTCGGGAGACGAACGATCCGTTCCTTTTGTTGCCACATCTTGCACGGTACTCAGAACGCGGGATTGCCTACACGAAACAGCTAAGAACTATCATCGAGCAAAACAACTTAACGCGCTTCGACCATGTTCGTATCGATCCCCAATACCTGGAGGAAGAATAAAAAAGGGCCACCTTTGAGGTGGCCCTAACCCTACCCCGAACGAGTTGTCAGTAACCAGGATTCTGGTATTGTGATCGCGCTTCTTCATCAAGCGGATTGCCCTTCTCGTCGGTAAGCAGCGACAAGTAATCATTAGGCCAAGGACGGAAGGTATGGTGCGGTTGCATTTGTCCTTTGCCGTTGCCGTCCTGGCCATTGCCGTTTTCCGTGTTGGTGGCTACATCCCACAGCCCGGTGAGCGGTGAGGCCATCTGGTTATTGTAGATGGTTCGTTCGTATAGAATGCCCGCGTTGTGCTGAGCTTCCCACGTGATACCTTCTGACAAGAACTCTCGGGCCATTTCATTGTAGATAAAATGGATGAACATATCTTCCTTTGTCGTCACAGTGGGGATGTAACCCTCTGCTTCAGCTTCAGGTGTTCCGGGCGTAAAGTGATTTTCTGTCACCCGGATGGCGTCGAACGTGTTCGAGGTGACTGTGTAAGGTTCAACCTTTTCCTCTGCTGGCAATGAGGCTGCTCCGGGTTCCCATTCAACCAGTACTGACGGCCTGTTTTCTCCGCCTTTGTAGGCTGCACGCTGACGGAGGACGTTAATGTCGTCAACTGCCAATGCGTATTGACCCTGGCGTCCGTAAGCTTCGGCGCGGATCAGGTAGGTTTCTGCCAGGCGCATCAGGATTGCATCGCGGGTGCCCGATTCGCTGTTGAAGTTTGCCTCATCGGCGCTGCCACCGCGCATGGGGTCGACGAACTTTTTGGACGATAGGTACGGAGCTGTTCGCGTAGTGGCGAGTCCCATGCTCGAGCCATCGATGAACACGCGATAGTAGTAATTGCCAGTCTTTGAGGATTGGATCCATCGAACCATAAATTGGTAGGGCTGGCTCATAACCATGGCGGAGTCAAGCGCTTCATCTTTTTTGTTTTCCAGGTAGATGAGCGCTCGCGCACCTGTTTTGATGCGTTTTTCGCCAGCAATTGCTTCCGGCGCTTCGGGCGGTTTGTTCGCATTCCACCATGCCGCAGCTGCATCGGTCCATGTATAAGACGTACTGGAGGAACCAGGCATGTTGCTGATATACTCGTACTGGAAAGTCTTATAGTAACGCGAGTCATTCACCTTGTCCCGGAAATTGTCGTACGCCCAATCCGTAGGTTTGTAAGTCCCGAATGGACGCCCGTAAGCCATGGCGCGCGTCACTCCCGTTTGGTACGTATAATCACCCGTATGGTAATTGCACGAACGGTTCCCTCCGAAACGTCCGTTGAGTCCGGTATTGACATCGAATTGCGCTGCCCAAAGCACTTCCTTGTGCGGGGAAGTCTCCGATACCGACGGATCGAAGAGGGTCCAATAGTCCGGCGCCAATCCTCCCGGACCACCCATTGCATTGATTACTTCAGTGGTCAGGTAAATCACTGAATCGAGGTCTGTCGCTACATTGCCCTTGTACAACATGGCAAGGTGTTGCGGACCATTTTGATAGCCTGCCGCCTGCGCGCGATTGAGGTACAGTTTCGCGAGGAAGTGACCCGCTGCCCATTTGGTGACCCTTCCCCGATCTGCCTGACTCTCCGGAAGATTATCGTAGGCAAACCGCATATCCGCGATGATCCGTTTGTAGACGTCTTCAATGGATGACTTCGGATAGTAATAGATTCCGTTGTCCTCCCGTTTCGGCGTCAGTAGCAGCGGAACATCTCCTAACTGATTCGTGAGGAGATAATAGGCCCATGAACGAAGAAAGAGCACTTCGGCTTTTCGTGCGCGATTGTAAGCCTCGTCCGTGCCGAACTTACCCGGTCTCAGGTGTCATTTTTAAAACTCATA
>QGUY01000072.1 GCA_003242315.1 Bacteroidota bacterium | reverse complement strand
GTGAAGCGGTTCGAGATAGAGACCACCACTGTCGATAAGGAATTTATTTTCATCACTGAGTCGATTGGTTCACGCCTGGTGTATGTCTCCACTGCGGAAAGTCCGGAAGTAGAGGTAGAGGTTTCCAAGGGTAAAGGAAAGGGCAAGTCGGTACAAACGATCAACCTCGAAGAGTTTATTGAGGTTCGGGGATGGAAAGCGCTGGGGAACAGACTCACATCGGACAAAGTCCTTGATGTTCGTCCCCTGAATGAAGTTCCGACTCAGCCGGATGACGACGAGGAGGAGGAACCGGAAGTCAAGGCACCGAGGGTGCCGGAAAAGGCGGAGAAAAAAGACTCCGCATTAAAAAAAAAAGAGCCGTCGGCCGGGAAACAGGCAAGTCTCTTCAGCGAAGCGCCAGAGGAAAGCAAGCCGGAGCGAAAAAGCCCGTTAAAAAGCGGGCAGCAGCCGGAGCTCTTCGAAAGCCCGCAAAAAAGTCGCGCCGAAGACGGTAGGGGCACGGAAGGCGAAGGGGGGACGTTCCAGGTAGGCGACACGGTTGAACTTTCCCTGTAGGGGGCAAATTGAAATCTCCGGGCGCGTTATCCTGCGTTTGGTCTGGATGAAGTTTCCAAAACCGTCCGGCAGTGTTAGGTTAGGTTTTTTGATGCCCAGAGATCATACTTTTTTGACATGAGCCGAATAGCACTACTTCTTGTCGTGGCAGGTGCCCTGGCGGGGCAGCGCGCGCAAGCCCAGGAGGACGAGATTATCGCCGAAGGCCGGATTCTCGATGCCCGCTCGGGCAAGGCCATACCGGCACGCATCAGGTACAGCAGCATTCCGACAGGCGGGATATCCGGGCGTTTTTATGACAGCACATTTTCATTCACCATTTTCGGCTCAGCCAAATACCAGATTACGGCGGAGTCAGAAGGATACAATCCACGAACCGTGATTGTTAACCCGAGCGAGGTTCTTAATAACACTCTCCGTCGCGATATTCTGCTGACTCCCAAAGGCGAGACTGTCATACTTAATAATCTGATCTTTGACCGTGGAAAAGCTACCATTGATCCGAAGTCGTTTCGCGAGTTGGATGAAGTAGCTCAGATGATGAAGGAGAATCCACGCATGGAAATTCAGCTCGAAGGCCACACCGACAACGTCGGCAGCGCCAAAGCCAATCTCAAGCTTTCACAAGAGCGCGTTGAAGCAGTGAAAAAGTACCTCGTGTCGCAGGGTGTGAGCAAGAACAGGATCAAGACACATGCGTATGGAGGTAGCCAGCCGTTGAGAAATGAAATGACGCCTGAGGCGAGAGCAATGAATAGGAGGGTGGAGATGAGGATACTGAAAGATTGATTAGTTTAATTTAATTAATAAGCAGCTGTCATCCTGAGCGGTGGCCGCGCGCAGGCAAGGCGCGAGCGAAGGACCCCCATCGAGTACGCACGATTTAGAAAGAAAGCACCCCTACCTAAACAACCGGTTAAGTGGGGGTGCTTTTCATTTAGATCGTACGTTATCCCGGGGGTCCTTCGCCCTTCGGGCTCAGGATGACAGGTGCTATTAATTAATTGCTATTAATTAATTAACTAACTAAATAACTAACTAATTAATTAACTACCCCATTATCCGCCTTCAACTCTTCCAGCAGCGACTCATATTTCGATTTCACCGCCGTGTCATCCTTTAGTGCTTTTCGGATTTTGTTGTACGCAGTGGCGCCAACGTATTCTTTTGCGAGGTTCTTGAAGGCGTCGTTTATCCTAGCGGTACCAGCGTCTTTCTTTGCCTGAATTTCCTTCAGGGCAGCCAGTTCATCTTCAGTGGCGTTTGCCGCGGCCAGCTTTTCCTGGTCGTCAGCAACTTTGGAAAGTTCGTTATATCGTGCTACCGTGATCTTGTCGCTATTCTTCACCATTTCTGATATCTCGTTGAGCAACGTCACGCGCATTTCATCGATCGAGTCCATCATCACAGCGTACCGATGCAGCTCCTCGTCGCTCACCGCGGTGGATTCCGCCTCCTGGGCCTGTGCCGAAAATGCGCCAGCGACCAGAAAGAGAGCAGCCAAAAAATGTAAGACTTTCATAGGCAATTCAGATTGAGTTAAACATGAGCAGATACATTCGATAAAGTTAGCACCTTTTGCCGCAAAATCCCAAAGATTGCGCGATTGCTCAACCAGCGGTGTGCTTCGTATGTCGGTGTACCTGCCGATCCACTCCTATAGATCAACAAAAAAGGTGCCCCTTTTGAGAGCACCTTTTAATCGTCAAAACCCCGTAATAATTACCTGTCTCTGTACTTGCGCAGTTTCTGCAGCAATTCAGTGTCAGTTATGGCCGTCAGCGGTGTCGGTTCGCTCTTTGTTTCGTCCAGCAGGTAATATGCTGAGTTGTAGTAGAGGAACACAGTCCGCTTGTTATCATCATTGAAAAATTCCATGATCTCGTAGAGATCTTTCTCAAAAGATCCGATCAGGTACAGTTTGCCGTCCTTGAACTGATAGTGGAAATCATTCCTCCTGCCAGTATCAACCACCTCAACTACGATGGAAGATTCCACAGATTGTGGTTCACCAGGGTCACTGAGAGGTTCGGGACGACCGTTGGGCGTTTCGAGTTCGCGCGTCGGGTCATACGGTGTCACATCTGGTTGTATGGGGGGTGATACCCTTGGCTTCGTCTCCGTATCGTTCTTCGCTGCTGGTTGCTCTGCAGGTGTGACAACCTCTTCTGATGCAGAGGTTTCGGGTTCTTCAGCCTCAGGCGCGGTAGCCTGCTCTGAAGATTGTTCTTCAACGACTGCCGGTTCGTCGGCAACCGCGGGTTCAGTTGATTGTATTTCCGTTGTTTCGGCGGGAGCCTGCTCTTCAGTTGTGGTGTTCTGCCAGAGATAGTACGAGCCGATTCCGACAACGGCTACGGCGAGCACCCATGCAGCTAACTTGGCAGCAACAGATCCACCCGATGCCGGAGGCACAGGCACCTGGTTGAGCATCGACTTGAGTTCAGCTACCCTCGCTGCGCGAATGCCTTCAATGAGCTCGCGCTGAAGGGCAAGTTCGCTCTGAAGAGACGCGTCATTTTCGAGTCGCCTTTCAAATTCGATGCGTTCCTCTCCTTTCAGTCGGTTTGAAAGGTAATCGTCCAACAATTCCAGGTCTCTCTCCGTTGCCATGGTGCTAATCTAAGAAGTCGCGCTCGCTGTATTGAGCTTTTATCAGTTCGTCAAGTTTCTTTTTGCACTTGTACTTTTTGGTCTTTGCCGTATCCGTGTTGGCAAATCCCAGCTTCTCGGCAATGTCCTGCATGGACATCTCCTCGAAGTAGTAATACATAAGCACCTTCTTACACGTTTCGCCCAATTGATTTATACAGCGGGCAATGATCTTTTCCCTTTCGGCAGAGTCGGTGTCGATCGACACCGGAGCATCATTGGTTTCGCTGGAAAGCCTCTTCTTCCGATCGAGTTCCTTCCTCCACAGATTCTGACAGATGCTGTAGATGTAGGTGCTGATCTTGGAAGTCATCACCAGGTTACCCGATGTGGCCTTCTGCCAGAATACGATCAGGGCGTCCTGGTAAATGTCCCGAGCTTCCTCTTCGGTTCCGCTGTTGGTGATGACCATTTTGGTCATCATCCGGTAATATTTTTTGTACAGGAACTCCAAAGCTTTTTCGTCGCCACTCCGGATGCGCTCGAAAAGTTCTTTTTCGTTCATGTCTGAGCCAGCCTTGTATACCATTCCCGCTCTACGTGGTAACCTTAAATCTGGGGTTTTTGTGGTACTTAAACGCCCGTATCCGCCAATTATCCTGCTAATTCCGGCTTTTGCGAAAAACACCCGTCACGGGCCTAAAAATCCGTACTGCCCTCCAGCCGAACCTGACCTTAAATATCGCCTAATAATCGAGAATTCCGCGAATTTCTGGCGAATTGATGTGCATTTAAACAACAATGGCCCGCTGGGGGCCATCGTTCATAACGTAGAAAAAAGGAGGTTATCGGGAGGCTTCCGGACTACCCTTCTCATTCACAACAATTTCCTTTTTCAGCTGATTGTCCTGATGCGACTGCTGCTCACCTTCCTCCAGGGCAAGGAGCGGGGCGAGAACCAACGCAACGATTGACATCAGCTTAAGGAGGATGTTCAGTGAGGGACCAGAAGTGTCCTTGAAGGGGTCACCCACTGTGTCACCCACAACGGCAGCTTTGTGGGGATCAGACTTCTTGTAGTACATCTGACCGTTGATTTCCACACCTTCTTCAAAAGTCTTCTTCGC
This sequence comes from Bacteroidota bacterium, assembly GCA_003242315.1. Taxonomy (GTDB): domain Bacteria; phylum Bacteroidota; class Bacteroidia; order Cytophagales; family Cyclobacteriaceae; genus ZC4RG29. The sequence goes on along the minus strand of QGUY01000072.1, from coordinate 11,392 downwards.
GTTATCCCATGCGCCACCGGCATTCGACTGGAAGATGGCCATAAGAACACCCGATACGGTAACACCTGCCAGCAGACCGCCCAGAGCTTCTACACCAAATCCAGGGAGGAAGCCGATAACGACGGGTACAATTACTGCCATAAGGCCGGGTACTACCATCTGACGGATTGCAGCCGTCGTCGAGATGGCAACACACTTTCCGTATTCAGCTTTGCCGTCAGCTTCGTGGAAGATTCGCTGATCTTCTTGTGACCATTCCTCAAGGGGTTTGTCACCGTTCTTACGCATCAGTTCAAGTGCAGCCTTCAGCGGCGGGATAGTCGTGAACTGGCGACGTACTTCTTCAATCATCGACATGGCAGCGCGTCCCACAGCGCCCATGGCGAGCGCTGAGAATACAAAGGGCAGCATGCCACCGATGAACAAGCCGGCAATAACATTGGCTTTCGATACGTCGATCGTACGCAGGTTTGCTGTCGTCATAAACGCACCGAACAGTGCGAGTGCAGTCAAGGCTGCGGATGCGATTGCAAAACCTTTACCAATAGCCGCAGTTGTATTACCAACAGCGTCGAGTTTGTCGGTGCGGCTGCGTACCTCTTTTGGAAGGCCCGACATTTCTGCGATACCACCTGCATTATCGGAGATAGGTCCGTATGCATCGACGGCGAGCTGGATACCGAGGTTCGAAAGCATACCCACGGCGGCGATAGCGATTCCGTACAAGCCCGCCATTGAAAATGCACCAATGATGGAGAGCGCGATGATAAGGATCGGAATAGCAGTCGACATCATACCGACACCAATCCCCGCGATGATGTTTGTTGCAGCACCGGTCAACGATTGACGCACGATCGACAGCACAGGCTTCTTGCCTGTTCCCGTGTAGTATTCAGTAACAAGCCCTACGAGTAAACCTGCAACCAATCCAATCACGGTTGCCCAGAACACACCCATCGCTGTGTAGCGATTACCGTATTCAGGATCTTCCCATGCGTACAGAGGATCCTTGAACCACCATTCGGTGGGCAGCATCCAGTTAATGATAAAGTAGGATGCGATGATCATCACGATGGATGATACAAATTCACCTGTGTTAAGAGCCTTTTGAGGGTTTCCTCCTTCCTTAACTTTTACGAAGAACGTTCCAAGGAAAGACATCACAATTCCCACACCGGCGAGGACCAGAGGGAGGAATACCGCTGAAAGGCCATTGAAGTTATCGGCGAAACCAGGCACCATGAACGCTGCGCCGAGCACCATGGTACCGATGATGGAGCCAACATATGATTCAAAAAGGTCGGCACCCATACCCGCAACGTCGCCCACATTGTCACCCACGTTATCTGCGATGGTAGCCGGGTTCAGCGGGTGGTCTTCCGGAATACCAGCTTCTACCTTTCCCACGAGGTCGGCGCCCACGTCAGCCGCCTTCGTGTAGATACCACCACCAACACGTGCGAACAGTGCGATAGACGATGCGCCAAACGAGAAGCCAGTAAGCACCGTGAGCACGCGTGTGAGATTTGCCTGCGTGTCCACGCCGTACATGCTTGCGTAAATGATAAGGAGAATGCTAAGGCCAAGCACACCGAGACCCACAACACCCATTCCCATAACTGACCCTCCCGCGAAGGCAACTTCAAGCGCACGGCCCAGGCTGGTGCGCGCAGCATTTGTTGTGCGTACGTTAGCCTTGGTGGCTACGCGCATTCCGATGAATCCGGCAAGTGCCGAAGTAAATGCGCCCACCACGAATGAAACGCCCACCAGAGGAGATGAAGATTCATCTGCGCTCACGGCAAGCAGGATGGCAACGCAAATGACGAATACGATCAGTACCTTGTACTCGGCCTTAAGAAAGGCCATCGCGCCTTCGGCAATGTGACTGGCGATGCTTTTCATCCGGTCTGTTCCGGCATCCAGCTTGTTGATCCAGCTACTGCGCCAAAGCACATAGAGAATTCCCAGCACGCCAAAGGCGGGTAAAGTATAAAGAACGTTTTCCATCAGTGAGATTTAAGGTTTTCGATTGATAAAAGCCATGCGCCTGTCCGGCCTGTCGGAAGAGACAGTACCCGCCAAAGCACCGCAAATATAGAAGAACTGGTATAATCGGCAAAAGACACAAAAAACGCGAAAAGACGCCCTGTAAAAGCCATGAATTACAGGCCATACATTTTCTGAAGGGCCATCCAGAGCGGTCTTTTTAACGACTCAACAAGCTCTCCTGGCGCAACCGTCCTGATCAGTGAAGTGCGTCCGATCTTCACGATTTCCGTATTGTTTACGGGCGGATCAACATCCACTCCAAATACAATGGCGTATTCCGCATCAATGGCCCTGATCATTGACTCCGTCAGAACGGGTTCATGAATGATCCTTGCCCTTCCCATGCCGGCGCCGACGGCATGCAGCAGCTTTCGAAGCATATCGCGGTCCTTGTCTGCGAGATCATCCCAGGGTACAGGTAACACCACGAGCGTCGTGGGAGGTAGCTTGTAGATTTCCTCGGGATATAACGCCGTGATCCACTCTTCGGCCTTCATGCGTCAGGTAGGTTGAATATTGATTTCAATTCGCTGGCATCTGTGGGTTTCATTTTTCCTGCGAGTACAAGTCGGAGTTGTCTGCGTCGCAGTGCGCCATCATACAATTCCTTCTCTTCGTCGGTCACAGGCACAAGCTCCGGCACTTCCGTGGGATGTCCGTTCTCATCCATAGCTACAAACGTAAAGAAGGCGCTGTTGCTTTCAAACTTTCTTCCTGACGGCGCATCCTCCGCTTCCACATCGATGCGTACTTCCATGGAAGTCTTGAAGGCACGTGTTACCCGCGCGCGAAGGGTCACGACATTACCCAGTGCGATCGGATGACGAAACGAAATGTTGTCAACGGACGCCGTGACCACCAACCGATTGGCATGGCGCTGCGCGACAATAGCCGAGACGATGTCCATCCAGTGCATGAGCCGGCCACCCATCAGGTTGTTCATCGTGTTCGTATCGTTGGGTAGCACCAGCTCAGTCATGCTGAGCGCTGAATCTGCGGGCGTCTTCTTAATCCTTGTCATATTGCTCTGTGAACTCCACTCCAAAACGGCTCCAGTGAGACGGGAGGGACTTACCTACTGATTGTTAGTTTGTGCAGGCGGACAAAAATCATAAAAATATTTTGCAAAGCATCGCCTGTTTTCATTATTTCGGCTCGCCATGAAGGCATCGAATAGCCATATCACACGCAATACCCTGCATACCGCCGGGACATATACGGTTGGAACGACAACCATCACGGGGTAGCTCCCGGCATGCTCTGTTTACCCCACAGCGGGCCGCTTCGGACCCGTGATCTTCCTGAGAAAATTTCCACCGCCCCAAAAACGAATTGAGGGCGTAAGTCAATGAAAAAATCAATGATAGATAGCCCAGCGCTTAAAGGTGTCAGTATATGAAAGTTCTGAAGTTTGGCGGATCGTCTATAGCGAATGCAGAAAGGATTGAATCCGTCATCAAAATTCTCGAGCCCTATGGACAGAAAGATATCGCCGTCGTCTTTTCTGCCTTTGGCGGTATCACCGACGCCCTCATCGACGTGAGCCGTCGCGCCGTACTTGGAGATGAAGAGTACAGGACGGCCCTCGCAGAGATCGAGAAACGACACCTCGACATAACAAGGCAACTTATCAGCATCAAAAAGCAAGGCAGCATCCTTGCACAGGTCAAGATCCGAACCAACGAACTGGAGGATGTATTGCACGGCGTGTATCTCGTAAAGGAACGCACCCCGCGCACGCTCGACTATGTGATGAGTTTCGGTGAACGTCTGTCCGCATACATCATATCCGAAGTTCTCAAAGACCGCGGCTTCAACGCCGAATTTCTCGACGCGCGCACAGTGATCCGCACCGATAGCACCTTTGGCAATGCACGGGTCGACTTTGAAGAAACGAATCGAAACATTCGCCGCTACTTTGAAGACCACAAGGCGATGCAAATCATCACCGGCTTTATCGGCACATCGGAAGGTGGCGAAACGACTACGTTAGGACGCAGTGGCTCCGATTACACCGCTGCAATATTCGCAGGTGCACTGCAGGCTGAATCGCTTGAGATATGGACCGATGTCAGCGGCATGATGACCGCCGATCCGCGGCTCGTAAAGAAGGCCTTCACGGTCCCGCAGCTCAGCTACGAGGAAGCGATGGAACTTTCCCACTTCGGTGCGAAGGTGATCTTTCCGGCTACGATGCAGCCAGCGATGGCAAGCCGCATTCCTATCCGCATCAAAAACACATTTGATCCCGCTGCGGAAGGAACAGTCATAAGCTCAGAAGTAACCAACGGCAAGCTGATCAAAGGCGTGTCGTCCATGAATGGCATCAGCCTGCTTAATGTCACCGGCAGCGGACTTGTCGGCGTCGTTGGGGTATCAAAGCGCTTGTTTGGAACGCTTGCCGATGAAAAAATCAACGTCATCCTCATCAGCCAGGCTTCATCCGAACACTCGATCTGTTTCGCGGTTGAAACGAAGCACGCCCTCAGGGCGAAGGCGGCGATAGAGCGGGAGTTTGCCTATGAAATTGCCAAGGAGGAGATGGACCGCGTGACCGTCGAAGGCGATTTCTCCATACTCGCTGTTGTAGGAGAGGGGATGAAGCACAACCCCGGGACTAGCGGTCGCATGTTCAGCGCGCTGGGTAAGAACGGTGTCAATGTATATGCGATAGCACAGGGTTCGTCTGAGTTAAACATTTCTTCGGTTGTAAAGGAAGTCGACATAGCGAAGGCGTTGAACGCGTTGCATGAGGCTTTCTTCCTTTCGGACAGAAAGGTGCTGCACATATTTCTCGTTGGCACCGGACTTATCGGAAGCACGCTGTTGAAGATGATGGCGGAACAACGCGAAAAGTTGTCGAGCGAGAATTTGCTGGAGATTAACGTGGTCGCTATTGCCAACAGCCGGAAGATGTTGTTCGATATTGAAGGTGTCAGTTTGAGCTCTCCTGTGGAACTGTTGCTGGAGAAAGGGGAGCCGATGGACATGGAGGCGTTTGCCCAGCGCATGTTTGCACTGAATTTGCCCAATAGTGTATTTGTCGATTGTACATCAAGCGAAGAGGTCACCGATCATTACGAGTCGATACTCGTGTCGAACATCTCCATTGTCACGCCCAACAAGAAGGCAAACAGCGGATCGCTGGAGCGCTATCACGCGTTGAAGTCTGCTGCATTTCGTCGCGGTGTAAAATTCCTGTACGAGACTAACGTAGGAGCGGGATTGCCCGTGATCAACACGATGAACGACTTGCTGCTCAGTGGTGATAAGGTCATCTCCATTGAGGCGGTGCTCAGCGGAACGCTGAATTACATCTTTAGCACGTTCGTTGAAGGCCGGCGTTTCAGCGAAGTAGTTCGCGAGGCGAAGGAAAATGGTTATACGGAACCCGATCCGCGCGATGATCTCAACGGCATGGACGTCGCGCGAAAGATCCTTATTCTGGCGCGCGAGGCGGGATGGGACCTGGAACCTTCGCATATTAACGTGGAGAACCTCGTACCGGAAGCGTGCCGGGGCGATATGCCGGTATCCGAATTCCTGGACGCATTGGCCCAACACGACGACCATTTCGATGCAATGAGAAAGAAAGCAGAATCCCAGGGCAAGAAACTGCGTTATATGGCCGTGCTGCGTGAGGGTGTGGTGACGATTGGGTTGACGGCCGTAGATGCACAGCATCCATTTTATTCCCTTTCGGGCACTGATAATATTATATTGCTGACCACAGAGCGCTATCATGAGCGGCCCATGGTAATCCGTGGCCCTGGTGCGGGCGCTGCTGTAACAGCCGCGGGCGTCTTTGCCGACATTATTCGGATTGGCCACTATGCCCGGTAACAACGATGAAGAAACCAACCATGAACTCAATCAAGGCAATGGCCCCCGCGACGGTGGCCAACGTATCCTGCGGATTTGACATCTTCGGATTCGCGGTGGAGTCACCCTGCGATGAGGTAATCCTCACCCTGCGCGATGAGCCGGGCGTCGTGATCACATCCATAACCGGCGATGGCGGTCGACTTCCCACTGACGCGAACCGAAACACCGCGGGCGTGGCTGTTCAGGAGTATCTGAAGGCGACTGGTTACAATCAGGGGATCGCCATCGAGTTGAATAAACACCTCCCGCTTGGTAGCGGTATGGGGTCCAGTGCTGCAAGCTCTGTTGCTGCCCTCGTAGCTGTGAATCACCTCATGGGAAATCCCCTGAAACGCGACGAATTACTCCCGTTTGCCATGGAAGCAGAGCGTGTGGCTTGTGGTTCCGCGCATGCCGATAATGTCGCGCCATCGCTGCTTGGAGGTTTTGTGTTGATCAGGAGTTACGAACCGTTGGATGTAACACGCATTCCTACCCCCGATGATCTTTATTGTACGCTCATACACCCTCAGCTTGAACTTAAGACCGAGGACTCGAGAAATGTCCTGAAAGCTTCGGTTCCCTTGCGCGACGCCGTACGTCAGTGGGGCAATATCGCGGGACTGGTTGTCGGGCTCATGAAGCCGGACTATGGCCTTATCGGCCGGTCGCTGCAGGATTACATCGCGGAACCTCTGCGTTCGGTACTTATTCCCGGATTCGACAGGATCAAGGAGACGGCCGTCCAGGCTGGTGCCCTTGGCGCGGGCATATCAGGATCAGGACCAACCATTTTCGCGCTGAGTGTAAGTGCGGCGACTGCAAAAAAGGTCGGCGAAGCCATCCGCGATGAGTTCGAAGGTTTTCGCGTTGAAAGTGAAGTTTATGTTTCGCGAATCAATGCCATGGGCGCGACGGTGGAGAGTGTGGAGCAGAAAGAAAACATTGTGTAGTCGGCGTGAAATTCTATAGCACGAACAATAAAGCCCTCCGCGTAAGCCTTCGCGATGCGGTACTGCAAGGCCTTGCTCCGGACAAGGGCTTGTACATGCCTGAAAGAATTCCATCTCTTCCGGCAGGTTTCCTTGATGCGGCGGGAGAGCGGTCGCTCCAGGAAATAGCCTTTGTTGTAGCCCGTGAATTTGTGTCGGGCGATATCGACGACAACACGCTATCGTCAATCATTTCGCATGCGTTGCCGTTCGACGCGCCTGTCGTCAGCATTGAAGACAACGTCTACGCACTGGAGCTCTTTCACGGTCCCACGTTCGCATTCAAGGATTTTGGCGCACGGTTTATGGCGGGACTTCTTGGACATTTCGCGCAGCAGGAGGGTCGCGAAGTTGTCATCCTCGTCGCTACATCAGGCGACACGGGAAGTGCTGTGGCCAATGGTTTTCTTCGTGTGCCTGGCACGCGCGTAGTTGTACTTTATCCGCGGGGAAAAGTAAGCGAAATACAGGAAAAGCAATTTACTACACTGGGTCACAACATTACCGCGCTGGAGGTAGACGGCACGTTCGACGATTGTCAGCGGTTAGTGAAGGAAGCTTTCGTAGATCCGGATCTGACAAGGTCACTGTTTCTTACTTCAGCCAACTCGATCAACGTTGCGCGGCTCATCCCGCAGTCGTTCTACTACATTCACGCTTACGCGCAACTGCGTCATCTGGATTTGCCGATTGTGTTTGCTGTGCCCAGCGGGAATTTCGGGAACCTTACGGCTGGGCTACTTGCGATGAAGATGGGGCTTCCGGTAGCGAAGTTCGTGGCGTGTACTAATGTTAACGATGTCGTGCCCGAATATCTGGAGAGCGGAATGTTTAATCCGCGTCCATCCATTCAGACGATAAGTAATGCGATGGATGTTGGGAATCCCAGCAACTTTGCCCGGATGCTCGATCTCTACAACAACGATCGTGAAGCTATGGCCGCTGATCTTTACGGTTGCTCATTTACCGACGAGGAAACACGCGATGCAATGCGCGATGTATACGCACGTACCGGCTATGTGCTGGATCCTCACGGAGCGGTCGGTTACCTGGGTATTCGGTCATACCTTTGCCAATACGGACCGGCTGCAGGCGTTTTTTTGGAAACCGCGCATCCGGGCAAGTTCCGTGATGTCGTCGAGGAAACACTGGATAGAAGCATTGAACTACCGGAAGGCCTTAAGGCGTTTGCAGCAGGGAAGAAGCAGAGCGTGCCGATGAGCGCCGAATTTGCGGATTTGAAGGAGTTTTTGTTGAAGGTGTGATGGTTTAGCACCTGAACGTAACCGAGATTATTTGGGGGTCAACACTCGATTACCCCGCTCCCCATCCCTCAGCCCCCAAAAGCGGTACAAACGCGAACATGTCATATCTCTCCTCTTGGAGAATGCCGTCTTTTTTGCGGATCACCACCATCTGCTGACGCTCGCGGTCGCCGACCGGGATGACGAGGATGCCGCCGTCGGCCAGCTGCTCGAGGAGGGCGGAAGGCACGGAGGGCGCGCCGGCGGTGACGATGATCCGGTCGAAGGGCGCCCGGGAGGGTAGGCCTTTGGAGCCGTCACCATGAAAAAATGTCGGTCGGTAGCCCATAGAGGGTAGAAAAGTACGAGCCTTTTCGTATAAGTTGCGGTTGTACTCGATGGTAAAGACCTTGGCGCCGAGTTCCAGCAGGACGCAGGCCTGGTATCCGGAGCCGGTACCGACCTCCAGGACCTTGTCTCCGGGCCTTACCTGGAGCTTTTCGGTCTGGAAGGCCACGGTATAGGGTTGGGAGATCGTTTGGCCCTCCCCAATGGGAAAAGCCTTGTCCTGATAGGCGTGTTCGAGAAGTGCGTCATCGAAGAAAAAATGGCGTGGAACCTTGCCAATTGCCTCCAAAACCCGCTCGTCTTTTATGCCCTTTTTGCGGAGCGTTCGGACCAGTTTGTTGCGTAGCCCGCGGTGCCTGTAATTGTCCTCAAACATGCTATTTTGGCGCAAAAAAGCCATTTTTTCACCCTAAACAAAGTTTCTCAAAATGTTTAGGAAAATTGGATCGGATGCTCTTACTTTATGGTTCTCTCCACACAGTGAAAAAGCTTCTTGCCATAGCGTTCACATGTGTTAATAAGCCCCTGATGGAATTATTGGTTCGCCATTAAATGAAATCGGGGCTGTGGAGTTATAAATGAGGGCTGATTAACTCTTTAGCGGGGGTTGGTTAGCCCTCGATTTTTTGGTGGGCAGCTGGCAATGGGCAGTAAGCAGTAGTAGTGGCGCATCGCAATTTCTATCCCATTCGCACACTATCGGATAACAGAAACTTGCGCACATCAACACATCAACACACCCGTAAAGCAGGCCTGCGGCCGCTTCACGATCACATTCCCAACGACTGATTCTCAATCGACGCTAGCTCTACGATCTTTTCATATTCTGCCGGCGTCAGGTCATTGAAGAAGTAGTGAACAGGGTTGACGTGTTTGTCGTTAACCATAACCTCGTAATGGAGGTGGGAGGCGGTTGATGTACCGGTATCGCCGACGTATCCGATCAACTCACCGCGTTTAACGCGCTGACCCTGACGGACAGCAAAGTCGTGCATATGAGCATATCGCGTGCGATATCCAAAGCCGTGATCGATCTCCAGCATCTTGCCATAACCGGTGAACTTCACTTCCACTTTATCAACGACGCCATCCGCGGTAGCGTAGATTGGCGTGCCGATAGGCGCGGCAAAATCAATACCATAGTGCATCTTTTTCACCTTGTAGATAGGGTGGAAGCGGAATCCATAACCCGAAGCGAGTCCGACAAGCTGTTCATTGGAGACGGGTTGAATGGCGGGAATAGCTGAGAAGAGCGCTTCTTTGTTGCGCGCGAGTTCTACGAGCTCATCCTGAGAGCGCGCTTCGATGTACATTTTACGTTTGAGCCGATCGACGCGGCTGTAGAGATCAAGAATTTCTTCCTTAAGGCTGAGATCTTTTTCTTGGATGTGAGCGTAACGGTCGGCTCCACCAGCGCCGGCGTTGCGTATGGCCTTGTCTATCGGTTCGGCGCCAAGCACAACCCGGTAGATGTTATCGTCGCGATTTTCGAGCGCGGCCATTGTCTGGCTCACCTGCTCTACTTCACTGCGCAGGACATCAATGATATAGGCCTGCTCCTTGATCTGGTTCTGGAGGATCACTTCCTTGGGTGAAGGGAAGTAGGCAGTCCAGAGGAATATCATCGCGATAGAAACCACAACCGTGAGGGCAAGGATACCCAGGGCGTTAAGCACGATGTCGATCTTTTTCGTCCTCACGCGCTCGTACTTGCAGGTCTCCGTGTCGTAGTAATAGCGTATGCGTGCCATAATGGTTGTATTAAATGGTTTGAGGGCGGAAAGGTTTCATCACCCCCTCGTTGCATTCTATGAATGGGCCTTCCAGCAGGTCGATGCAATACGGTATCGCCGGAAACACAGCTTCCAGGCACTGTCGTATTGCTTTGGGCCTGCCAGGCAGGTTCACAATCAATGTCTTGTTTCGAATTCCGGCGGTTTGACGCGAAAGAATAGCGGTCGGCACATACTTCAAACTCGTTGCCCGCATCAGTTCTCCGAACCCAGGCATCATGCGCGTACACACAGCCTCTGTGGCCTCCGGCGTTACGTCTCGCACGGCCGGACCCGTACCACCGCTCGTGATGATGAGGCAGCATCCGCGATTGTCTGCCATATCGATTAGCGTCTGCTCGATCTGATCCTGCTCATCCGGCACAACAGCGTATTCCTTCTCCCACGGACTGCGGATATACTCGTGCAGCAATTCGACAATAGCTTTCCCGGGAGTATCTTCATAGATACCCTGGCTTGCCCTGTCGGACACATTGACTATCCCTATACGGGCCGTCATAACCGTTCGGTTTTCAATAGGTTTCTGTCGCGGCGTCCCTTGCGATATACCTGCCGCCCCTTGCTGATGCCTCTGCGCAATTCACGCTGCCGTTCTTCGGGAAGTTTAATGATTTCAGCACACGTCTCCGAACAACAATTGTTGTACTTCTCCTTGCACGAGGGACACTGGATGAACAGGAGATGGCATCCGTCATTCTTGCAATTCGTGTGATCATCGCACGGCGCTCCGCATTGATGACATGTGCTGATGATGTCGTCTGTGATACGCTCGCCCAAACGTTCATCGAACACGAAATTCTTGCCGATAAACTTGTTTTCGAGACCTTCTTCCTTAACCTGACGAGCGTATTCGATGATACCGCCACGCAGCTGATACACGTTGTTAAAGCCTTTGTGCTTCATCCACGCACTTGCTTTTTCACAACGTATACCACCGGTGCAGTACATGAGAATATTTTTATCGCGGTGATTCGTAAGCAAATCTTCTACGACCTGCAGTTCTTCACGGAACGTATCGACATCAGGAAGTATCGCGTTCTTGAAATGGCCCACTTCGCTTTCATAGTGGTTGCGCATGTCGACGATGATCGTGTTGGGG
>QGUY01000352.1 GCA_003242315.1 Bacteroidota bacterium | reverse complement strand
GGATCGGGTTGTGGGAAGGGCGTAGCAGAGGTGAAATCGGGGTTTGCCGCATCCCCGGTGTTTTCGAGATAGTAGACCTCCTCACAGTTACCGTAAGACAGTGCCAGGTCGATATCACCATCATTGTCAAAATCATAGGCCAGCAGTCCTTTGCCCTCGCTGTGTTTTACGCGCCCTCCTCCATGTGGCGGACACCCATCTCCTCCGAAGGCAAACTCTCCACAGGAGCAGGTCAGCACGTTACCCCATCGTTGCGTGATTCGTTCGAAGTCAAGCGAGTCGCAGGAGTTGTAACGTTCCTGACTGAAATTCTTGTGAAATTCAATTCCACCTTCGCCATTGTAATTTACGGTGAGGATGTCAAGGTCGCCATCGCCATCAACGTCATATATCGCGGGCAGGTCGTCAAACTGAAGTTGCAGGTTGATGAGGCCAGAGAATCCCCTGGTTAGCAGTACATCGCTTTTCGGTATCCCCTCGCCGGCAAAAAAACGAAAGTGTTCCCATTCCATGGGACCACCGGGGGGTGTGCGGTTGACATATACGCGAATCCCCAGGACGTCGCCCGTGAAGACATCCGGTTTGCCGTCACAGTTAAAGTCGCGGAGAAGGAGCCAATTGGAGACAGTGGGAAAGTGCGTCTCATATTCGGGCGCATACCGATAGCGTTCCCCTTCGCGGACGAGCGTAGTGACCTTGTTGGCCATCCTGTCGAACAGTACCAGGTCGGCTATACCATCATCATTGAGATCAAGCTTGTTGTACTCGGCGGCATTTAATCCCCCAGCCCATGGGATTTCATAGAGGGTACCGTCCGAACGACTGACAGGGATGGACTGGTCCAGGCTGTAAAAGAATTGGCCAAAGGTCCAGGAGGGACACGCAATCAACGCCAACCATAGTAATCGCTGCATGCAAGATTCTTTCGTACCCCAATAACGCAGGCCGGTGTCAACCTGTTATCTTGCCTGCAAGATAGTTATCACAACGCTACTGAGTGCAATGCGCATTCCCGAGCTGTACAGCAAATTCCTGGAATCGGCAGGCATTTCTACCGACACGCGCAACATTGCGCCCGGGTCCATATTCTTTGCCCTGCGGGGCGACCGTTTCAACGCCAATGAGTTTGCTGCCGAGGCGCTCACAAAAGGAGCCAGCTATGCGGTAGTTGACCAGCCCGAGTATGCCAAAGGGAAGAGCTACATCCTCGTATCCAATACCCTCGAGGCGTTACAAAAGCTGGCCCGGTTTCACCGTGACCGCCTTGACATACCGGTCCTGGCACTTACGGGATCCAATGGAAAGACGACAACCAAGGAATTAATCCACGCGGTCCTCTCCCGTCGGTACAAGGTTCTTGCGACCCGGGGCAATCTCAACAATCACATCGGCGTACCGTTAACGGTGCTCAGTATCAAACCTCACCACGAGATTGCTGTCGTCGAAATGGGCGCCAATCACGTAGGTGAAATCGCCCTGCTATGCGGCATTGCTGATCCAACGTATGGGCTGATAACTAACATTGGAAGGGCGCACATCGGATTGTTTGGCGGGATCGAACAGATTGCTAAGGCGAAGGGAGAACTCTACGACCACCTTGCCGCACGCAACGGTGTCGTCTTTGTCAATTCGCGCAACGAGTTGCTCATGGGGATGGCGAAAAAGTTTAAGTCGACAGTAACGTATCCCGCGGATGGCGACTATTACAAAGCGCGGCTGATTGCCGCCGACCCTTACGTGAGGCTGATTGCCGATAACGATCAGGAGGTAGCGACCCAGCTGATCGGAGCCTACAATTTCGAAAATATTGCTGCCGCCCTATGTATCGGAAAATACTTTGACGTAAATCCGGAGGAAGCAAACGCTGCCGTGGCCGCGTATCGTCCCGAAAATATGCGCTCCCAGGTGGTGCAGAAGGGAAGCAATACGATAATCCTCGACGCCTACAATGCGAACCCAAGCTCTATGCAGGCGGCTATCGAAAACCTCCTTGCCATGCCGGGAGACAGAAAGATACTTATCCTTGGCGACATGTTTGAGTTGGGCGACGAAAGCGAACGCGAACACAGACACCTGGCATCCCTAATAAGACAACACGGGTTCAGGGAGGTGTACCTGTGTGGAGCGCTGATGGCTGTGGCTGCGGAAGAACTCCCTCAAGCGAAGCATTTTGCAAACAAGGGTGATCTCATCCAAAGCCTGAAAGGCGCAGATATCAGCAATGCACTTGTCCTCGTGAAAGCCTCCCGCGGAATCGGTCTGGAGGAAGTCGTGGAATATATCGGGCAGGCATCGTAACCTGTCATGGTTCGCGACGTAAAAAACCTCGATACCCCAATCAAAACTATTTAATGGAAAGCATACTATCCTTTCTCAGGTCCCTCGCACGCAACAACAATCGTGAATGGTTCGAGAAGAATAAGAACAAATACCTTGCTGCGCGATCGGTGTTTGAAGAATTTGTCACGAGGCTTTGCAAGGACCTTCCGGCCATCGATCCGATGCTTGCAGGCGTCGATCCCAAAAAATCAATCTTTCGCATTTATCGCGACGTACGGTTTAGCAAAGACAAGCGACCGTACAAGACCAACTTCGCTGCGGGGTTCTCATCAGTAGGCAAGGGGCTGGGATTGCCGGGTTACTATCTGCATATCGAACCCGGAGACAAGAGCATCGTCGCGGGTGGACTCTATATGCCCGAAGCTGAAAAGCTGGCGAAGGTGAGGCAGGAAATCGACTACAACGGCGAAGCGCTTCATAAGATTCTTGCGGATAAGAAATTCAGGAAGTGGTTTCACGGCTTGTGGGATGGCGATCAGCTCAAAACCGTTCCCCGCGGATACCCGAAAGACCATCCTGATGCCGGGTTTCTGAAAATGAAAAGGTTCATCACCGAGCACGCATTTACGGATGATGAAGTAAAGAGTCCGAGGTTTTATAAGTCGGTAGTTTCCGCCTTCGGGGTGCTAAGACCGCTGAATCAATATTTGATGGATGCGATATCATAGCCACTATGTTCCCAATATATCCTATGTGGTCCAAGAAGACTTGTTGGACCACATAGAGCCATAGGATATCACATAGGGCACATAGGGTGACTAGTTATCCCAATCAAAATAGTCGTCCTCTTCCAACTGTGGCGCTTCTTCCTGTTCCTGGCGTCCCCCATTGCGGAAAATCGTCTTTAACTCAGTGATTTCGTTCTTGATGTCTTCACCGATCTTTTTGCGCACCGATTCAGTATCATATACAACGCGATAGTTGTCGGTGGTGCCCGCGATTTTCAGGAAAAGTTTGCTCTGACCGTTTCCGTTATCCTGTATCGCAGCGCGTGCTTCGCCGAGATTGATCTTGCGATAGCTGCGGAGCGGAGTAACTACCCGATAGTCAATTTGCTGCTCCAAAGTATGTGTTCCGCTGATGTACATATTGGTGACATTGGTCAGCACTTCCATCTGAGGAATGAAAATCTTCTTGTTCTCGATGTGAATTTCATTCCTGATATCGGAGAAGCGCACTCTGTCCAATCCCTCGTCATCGAGATACTTGTCGAGTTTTTTGATAGGCTCAAAATCATTAAGCTCTCCGTTGCGAATAACGATGCCTATATCTGACACCAGTGTTTCTGAGAAGAGG
>QGUY01000351.1 GCA_003242315.1 Bacteroidota bacterium | reverse complement strand
CCCTTAAGGAACATCAGCAAAAAATCGGGGGCTATTTCCGAGTCCGCAATCTCGGCATTACTCCACCCGATGACAATAATTTCGCGGAAATTATGGCTTGGCAATCATAGTGGGTCAGTTGCAAACTACCACACTGGACGGCTTAAAACTAGGCAGAACAGTGGGCAAAAAAAAGGGGCTTGCGCCCCCTTTTTAGTCTTAACCATTGGATACAAGTTACTAGTATCCGGGATTTTGAACGAGGTTGGGATTGGACAACAATGCGCTGGAGGGAATCGGCAGCAGATCGGTGTGTCCATCGCCGGCTTCCTTGAACTCCCATGCATTTTTGAACACGCCAAAGCGTATCATATCTGTTCTCCGTATATACTCCATGTACAACTCCCTTCCTCTTTCTTCAAGCATGTCTTGCTCGGTAAGCGTAGCAAGCGCAGGCGTATTTTCACGCATCGCCCTCAGTTCGTTGACTTCATTCAGGGCGTCTCCGTTATTACCAAGCCGCATCATAGCCTCTGCTCTCATGAGGTGGGCATCAGCATAGCGGAATATTACCGTACCTGAAGTGAAAGAACCGTTTGCCGGAGAGTACTTCAGGAGCCTCATACCATGAACTTCATTGTTACCGATCAAGCCCGGCATTTCCTTGGTAAAGGCAAGAGGTTGACCCGTTCTCGTGGTAAGTGCAACAGCCTGCCCATCCCTCCAACCATACATTTGACCCAGCTGGAATCCATAGCCAAAGCCTTCGTTATCTGCGTTGGTCGTGGCCAGTGTATGGGTATAGCCTCTCCGTTCCTCTTGTCCCGAGCCAATAGCGTTGGTTTCAGACGGTCCTTCAAATGTGTCATAGAACTCGGCGAGGGTTGCGAAACCGTTCCAGCCTCCACCCGCGTTTCCGGAGTGTGCCTGGTTGTAGTGAAGTGCGTTCCACATTTTCGATCCTACGTCGGCAGGTACCGCCCAGATAACCTCTGTGTTGTTGAAGTCGGGACCGACGAAAATCGAGAAGTAGTCCTCTTCCAACGCGTAGCCTTCTGCCTCGATTTCATCAACCAGGTCGATGACGGACTGCAGATCTTCCGCTCCGTATTGCCCGTTGTAGACTATCGAATTCAGCTTCACACGGGCCAGAAGGAATCTGGCAGCCGCCTTAACAGCGCGGAACTTGTTGGCCGCCGTCGGGTCGCTGGCAGGAAGTCCCTCGATAGCGTCTTCCAGATCCTTTACGACCATCTGATAAGCTTCCGAGCGGCTCATGACCGTAGGAATAACATCAGGGCCATCGGTTGGATTTCTGAACGGCACTTGTCCGTAGCAGTCCATAATGACCCACATGCAGTATGCCCGGATGAATTTCGCATGAGCGATCTGTTCCGAAGTTGCCTGGCTGAGCGGGTCGATCACTTCTGTGGCGCGCAGCACCAAACCGTTCTTGTTGTTCCAAACGTTGACAACATCACGGTGCGTAGGGCCCCAGGTGTGAGCATGCAGCGTACGCCACACGCCATTGTCACCCCAGTCCGTTCCGCGCGTAGGTACGACTAAAATATCCGTCGTCACCTCACTTATGGCGAACAATTCTTCCTGCGAACCGAACTGACCCGATAGGGTACCGTACATACCATCGATCGCTGCCGCAGGATTTTCCACTCCATTGAACACATCCGAGGGTCCCTTGGTGATCAGGGAGTCGGTCTCCTCGATGTCCAGACTACATGCACTCAATAGCAGAGCCAGCACCGTGGTCTGGAAGTAAAATCCACTTTTTATTTTCTTATTGCTTTTCATCGTCATTCAATTAACAAGTGACATCAATCAGAACGAGGCAGTTAATCCGATCGTAAACGTGCGAGGCCGAGGATAGGCTGCGTAGTCTATACCGGCTGTCGGCAGACCGTTCAGCAGGCTGTAATCGGCAGGACTTGTGCTAACCTCCGGATCAAGGCCACTGTAATCCGTGATCACGAATAGATTCTGCGCCGTGACATAGAACCGTAACCTGTTAAGGAAGCTCTGATTACTAATCGGGACGTTGTATCCCAGTGTCATGTTCTGCAGGCGCGTGAAATCGCCAGACTCCAGGAATCGGGTAGACACCGGCGCTTCTGCTGCACCTGATTCACCGCTTGTCAACACGTCTTTCGTAACGTTACGTGCGTTGTTGATCGATCCGGCAGTGAAGAACGCATTCTTAGTATTGTTATAGACGTAGTGGCCATACTGTCCGGTGAAGTACATGGCCAGGTCAAAGCCCTTGTAGCGCGCATTGATGGAGAGCCCCATGTTCCAGGTCGGCAGTGCCGACTTCCCGATGAATATTTGGTTGTCCCCGATGGGTTGACCGTTTTCATCGAAGCCCTCAAACACGCGAAGGTGATAAGAGAACAGCGGATAACCTCCTGCAAGACGTTGGGCATATGCGCCCGTTAGTCCTTGTCCGTAGATGGTGCCCGCATCCAGAACACCTGCGAAATCTTTCAGCTCGTTCTTGTTGTGCGAGATGTTACCGCTAACCGTGAATTCAGCATCGTCGCTGTCGATGAAGGAATATCCGAGGGAGAATTCCCATCCCTTATTTTCAACGGTGGCATCCAGGTTGTCAAAGATTTGAACAGCCACTGCGGGCTGAGCAGCGAGACGCCGCAACAGCAGGTCGGTAGTTTCCTTGAGATAGTAGTCAATGCTACCCGTCAGGCGTTCGTTGAAAAATCCAAAGTCAAGACCCACGCTGGTCTGAGCAGTAGATTCCCATTTCAGTCCGGGGTTCACAGATCCCTGTGTGGCTGTACCAGGAACACTAATCTGACGGTTGGTTCCTACGCCCACGTCAGAATAACGCTCTCTACGGATATATTCTCCGTAACCAAGTCCGTCCTGATTACCAACGATACCGTAACCGGCACGCAGTTTAAGGGTACTAAACGCGGAGGGCAGAAATCCTTCTTCATGAATCTGCCAGGCCACAGCTCCTGAGGGGAATACACCATAACGGTTGTCTGCACCGAACTTCGATGAGCCGTCCACACGGAGTGTGAGGGTCACAAGGTACTTTTCGTTGATTGTAAAGTTACCCCGTCCGAAATAGGACTGCAGGTAGTCGGTTTGATCATAGAAGTTAGCTCCGATTGCTTCGACTGCCACGCCAGCGGGACGAGGGAAATACGTTTGCTCTAGTACACCTTCACCGAAGATGATACCGCTCACAAAACCTCCCGAGGGCTGCGTTCCGTTTTCGAGCGTATTTGAAACACCCCAGTTGTTGTAGTCGGAGTAGATAGCTCCGGCTGCAGCGTTAGCAGCTTTGTAGGAAGCTCTCAAATCACGTTCCATTGCGCCGAAGCTGCTGTAGTCCGAAAAGCCTCTGGCAGTTGCCCAGAAATATTTATTGCGGAAGCTTTGAATAGAGTAACCGCCTACGATGTCCATCTTAATATTTCCGGCGGTCTTTCTATAGTTGAGCGTTGCTTCGAGCAGGTTGCTCGTGGTAAGGTTTTCATTCAGTTGGCCTTGTCCATAATTCTCGACACCGTCGCCCGCGCCACGTGAGTTACCCGTTGCAAGAGTGACGCGCTCGCCGTCTGACCGGTCCAGACCGTATGTCACCTTCGCCGTAAGCCCGGGGGCCAGGTATTAGGC
>QGUY01000350.1 GCA_003242315.1 Bacteroidota bacterium | reverse complement strand
TTGTAATAACATATATTTCTATGGATTCCCCAATCCCGCGACATCCGGGGGATTTGGCGACTTCTCGCTGAGTGGGGAAGAGACAACCGACAATTACGCAGATGGCTACCTCACTTTTGAGGCCCTGGAAATAAGCCTGGCGGAAGGCGCTGTCTTGAATGAAGTTTTCAAGAACGGAACGGATGCTCATGTGACGGTGAAAGCAATTGGAGAGAATACCGTAGGCGCCGACAAGTCGGCCTTGTCATGGACGCTCGCAGCGATACTTGGTGAGTTGGACGCGGAATAAGCGAATGCCTATGAAACCGTTGCTCGCCATGCTCTTCGTACTGATCTCGCCGTACGCCATGTTCGCCCAAACCGGTGTAATCCGTGGTACCGTATCCGACAAGGCTACCGGTGAGCCCCTCGTGGGGGTTACGATACAAGTGGAAGGTACGGCCACAGGCACCATTTCAGATTTCGACGGAAAATTTGAGATCACCGTCGCCGCCGGGACGCATACCCTAATCGTATCTTATGTTTCGTTTTCACCGATACGCATCGAGGACACCGAAGTCAGGAATGGCGGCGTGACCGTTCTGGACAACATTCGGCTTGCGGAAAGTGTGGGGCAACTTCAGGAAGTAGTCATTACTGCTGACGCCATACGAACTTCTGAGGAGGCATTACTTACCGTGAAGCGCCGGTCGGCTAATCTGCTCGATGGAATATCTGCCGCCAACTTTCGGAAGATTGGCGACTCCGATGCCGCGTCTGCGGTCAAACGCGTTCCAGGTGTCTCGATTGAAGGAGGGCGCTACGTCTTCGTTCGCGGTCTTGGAGACCGCTACACAAAATCAACACTCAACGGGATGGACGTGCCCGGGGTAGACCCCGACAGGAACACCCTTCAGATGGATTTGTTTCCAACTAATATAGTCGACAACCTCGTTGTACTCAAGTCGTTCACGGCTGACCTGCCTGGCGACTTTACCGGTGGAATCGTAGACATCAACACCAAGGATTTTCCGGGAGAAAAAACATTGTCTGCATCAGTAAGCCTGGGGTATAATCCTGCCATGCACTTCAACCCGGATTACCTTACGTATGAGGGTGGAGGGACCGACTTCCTGGGATTTGACGACGGCACGCGCGCCATCCCGACGGGAAGGGGTGCCGACATACCCGTGTATGCCGATGTGGTAGGCAGACCGGACAGTGACGCGGGACAACGGTTCCGGCGAATACTTGAAGGATTTAATCCGACCCTTGGCGCCATACGCGCGACGAGCCTTATGGATTACGGTCTGGGTGTGGGCATTGGCAATCAGTTCACTTCCGGGAATAACACGTGGGGATATACGTTCGCGCTGTCGTATTCCAACAGTACCGAATACTACGACGATGTTGCTTACGGACGTTATGGAAAGGGTACGGCAAGCGAAAAGGAGTTGGAGGTTCGTGAATACCAGGTTGGAGAATACGGCGCCAATCCCGTCATGTTGAGCGGCATAGCCGGTTTGGCGCTCAAAAGAGCGTACGCGAAATACCGTATGACCGTGTTGCACATACAAAATGGTGAGTCGCGTGCCGGTGTATTTCAATATGAAAACTCCGATCTGGGTGCAAACTTCCAGGCTGTCCAGCACAATCTCGAATACAGTCAGCGTTCGTTAACGAACCTCCTGGTTGGAGGCGACCATTATGCGAACGAAAACAAGTGGCATGTGTCATGGAAGATTTCACCTACGCGGTCAGCCATCGAAGATCCGGACATTCGGTATACACGATATCGCATCGACGGAGATAACCTTTCTATCGGCACAGAGTCGGGATATCCGGAAAGAATTTGGCGATACCTTGACGAGAGCAGCTTGTCTGGAAGAATGGATGCTACGCATGAGCGCTCGCTTTTCGGCACCACGGGCAAGATCAGTTTCGGATCAATGTACACGCGGAAGAATCGCGAATATGAAATTCAAAGCTTTCAGATCATTCCGCAGGCCGTGCCGCTCACAGGCGATCCGAATGAACTCTTCCTGCCTGAGAATCTCTGGCCAACCAATACAGGCGGTACAAGGGGCACGCGATATGCGCCGCTGTTCATTCCCTCCAATCCCAATGCGTTTGAGTCGACGAGCACAACGGCAGCCGGGTACGTATCCGTCGAATTGAACGTTGGAAAACGCCTGAGAACGGTAGTTGGTGTGCGGGCCGAACAATTTCAATTGCGATACACAGGCGAGAACCAGCAAGGGCTTGTCTTGCGGGATGAAATGGTCCTCGATGATTTGGACTTTTTCCCATCGGTGAACATCATCTATTCTCTTGATGAGCGTCAAAATCTTCGCCTTTCGTATGCTCGGACCATTGCGCGGCCATCGTTCAAGGAAGCGTCTTACGCGGAAATTCTGGACCCTCTCACTGGTCGCACATTCATAGGATCCTTTTTCAGGGATGTGGCGCCTTCCGGTGAAGTCATCTGGGACGGCAACCTCAAGGCTACGGATATCGACAATCTCGACTTGCGGTGGGAAACTTTTCCGGCGTCCGGTCAAACGCTAGCGGCCAGTGTGTTTTACAAGCGATTCGCTAACCCGATCGAAATGGTGCAGTACGTACAGGCACCGAACAATTTCCAACCGCGGAATGTCGGGGAAGCTTCTGTTTACGGCATCGAACTCGAGGCGCGGCAAGGCCTTTCGTTTCTGTCGCCGATGCTTGACAACTTTTCTTTAAATGCAAACGTGACGATGATACATTCACGCGTTGATATGAGCGCTACGGAATACAACTCGCGCATGCGAAATGCCCGCGAGAACGAGATCATTTCGGTGTCGCGAAGAATGGCAGGTCAGGCGCCCTACATTGTCAATGCCGGCCTTTCCTATGCGGGGAAGAACAACGGACTCGAAGCCGGTCTTTATTACAACGTGCAGGGAGAAACACTGACGTACGTCGGCATTGCGGACAAGCCCGACGTTTATTCCGTTGCGTTTCACAGCCTCAACCTCAACGCAATCCAACACCTGGGAAAGGATGAGCGCCTGTACGTTGGTATTAACGTAACAAACATCCTGGGCGACAAACGCGAGTATGTGTTCCGTTCCTTCCAGGCAACCGACAAGTTGTTCAGTAAAGTGAGTCCCGGTACGAGTGTTAAAGTAAAGGTCGGGTATGCGTTTTAGGCGGCCTTCGACAATCGGTTCCTGAGTCTTTTGAAGGGCTAACAAATCGCCCATTTTTCCGCTAGCTTTAATGCACAGACCCTTGTGCCATGAAACGGGAGTCGGTACTAATAGCGGGGGCCAACGGGCTCATTGGAACCGAGCTTTGTGAGATGCTCAGCCGGCGGGGTCATGACGTGTCGCGTCTCGTTCGCCGGCCGGACGAAAGTCAATTTACGACGTACTTATGGGCTCCCTACAAGGAACGCATCGATCCGGAGGCCGTAAAGGGCAAAAGTGTAATCATCAATTTGTCAGGAGCGAACATCGGTTCGCGGCGCTGGACGAAGTCTTTCAAAAGAGAGATTCTGGAGAGTCGCACGCGGTCCGCTGCAGTATTGCGCCGGGCTGTAGAGGAGGCTGGGGGCAGACCCCATACTTTTATCAGCGCGGCGGGAATCACATTTTCGGGGAAAAAAGGGGTTTAAAGGG
>QGUY01000071.1 GCA_003242315.1 Bacteroidota bacterium | reverse complement strand
TGAATTTCCGATTTTCGTTCTGCCAATGCTTCACCAGGACCTTGAAAGGGATGGCATACCCTTCTGGAGTTACTTCTGTCAGATCAGTGATTCCACCACAAGCTACGGCTCATACTCCGGCGCTGTTCCCAACGAGAAAATCACCTGGGGTAAACTTAGCATCGATACTCCCAAATTTATCATTGAGTCGGATGCCACTATAGTGGCGCCGCTGATCTTTGCCTACCTGCTCGACTGGTAAGCACATAAGCGCAGGACCACGAAATGAATCCGGATACCCTTCTTCGCGATGAGATAGAACAGGCAATCCTTGCCCTTTTCGGCAAGGCGCCCGAATCCATTCAGCTTCAACCTACAAATCCTGAGTTTGAAGGGTCGCATACCTTAGTATGTTTTCCCCTGTCGCGGGTCAGCGGGAAGAATCCTGCGGAGACGGCAAAGATTATCGGCGATTACCTCCTCGCGCACTCAAGCGTTGTTGCAAGTTACCAGGTCGTCAAGGGGTTCCTGAATCTTACGCTACACGATCACGCCTGGGTGAAAACCCTGGAAACTATCTATGCCGCGTCGAATTACGGCATACAGCCTCCTTCCGGGGAGGAGATCATGGTGGAGTTCTCTTCACCAAACACCAACAAGCCGCTTCACCTCGGCCACCTGCGCAACAACTTCCTGGGATGGAGTGTGAGTCAATTGCTGGAAGCCAACGGCTACAAGGTTCACAAAGTGCAGATCATTAACGATCGGGGTATCCACATCTGTAAGTCGATGGCCGCGTGGAAGCTGTACGGTGATGGAGAGACACCGAAGACAGCCAACATCAAAGGTGATCACCTTGTAGGGAATTACTACGTTGCCTTCGATAAGGCCTATCGGGCACAGGTCGCTGCGCTCGTCGAAAAAGGCATGCCCAAGGAGCAGGCCGAGAAGGAAGCGCCCATTATGCAGCTTGCTTCAGAAATGTTGCGCAAGTGGGAAGCCAAAGACCCTGAAACGGTTGCCCTTTGGGAGAAAATGAATGGGTGGGTATATGAAGGCTTTGATATTACCTACCGGGCTATGGGCGTGTCATTCGATCGCCTGTACTATGAATCGCAGACCTATCTTCTCGGAAAGGAGATCGTTCTGAAAGGACTGGAAGATGGAATATTCTTCCGTAAGGAAGATGGTTCCGTGTGGGTTGATCTTCGTGCGGAAGGGCTTGACGAGAAAGTTCTCCTTCGTGCCGATGGCACCTCGGTATACATTACACAGGATATCGGAACTGCTGTTCTTCGCTTCAACGACTTTCCAAACATTGTAGGACAGATCTACACCGTCGGGAACGAACAGGAGTATCATTTTAAGGTGCTTTTCCTGATCCTCGCGAAACTCGGTTACGCGTGGGCGCAACGTTGTTACCATCTTTCATACGGTATGGTAGACCTGCCGTCAGGTAAGATGAAGTCGCGCGAGGGCACGGTGGTGGATGCCGATGATCTCATCGCAGAAATGATTGATGAGGCGGAAAAGCAGACGCGAGAGCTGGGTAAGGTCGACGAGATGACAGACGAGGAAGCTCGCGCGCTCTACCGAATGATTGGGCTTGGTGCGTTAAAATTCTTCCTGCTGAAGGTCGATCCCAAAAAGCGGATGTTGTTTAACCCGAACGAGTCCATCCAGTTGCAGGGATTTACCGGACCGTTCGTCCAATACACCCATGCTCGTATTCGCGCACTGCTCCGCAAGGCGGAGGCTGCTGGAGTTACCGCTTCTGTTGAAGGACTGGACAATGTTATCCTCGAGCCCGCGGAACGCGAAGTGATTATTGTTTTAAGTCGCTTCCCGGAAAGGGTACGTGAGGCGGGAGCAACCTATTCTCCGGCACTGATAGCCAATTACGTATACGAACTGGCAAAAGAGTACAACCAGTTCTATCAATCGATTCCTGTACTTTCCGAGGCTGATCCTGTCCGGGTGCGTTTCCGGGTAGCGCTTTCCGAAGCCGTGGGGCGTACAATCCGCACTGCTATGCGACTTTTGGGTATTGATGTGCCCGAAAGAATGTAGTAGACAGTATCATTCCTAAGCCATATATTAGCGAGCAGACGGGCAAAGTATTTGCTCGTTAAAAGCAAAACCCCCCGCACTATGAAATTCCTTTTAATTGTTGCTGCTGTGATGCTGACCACAAATGTTCCTTCGGTGTACGACTTCACCAAAAATTCCATCGACGGAAGGCCGATCGAGTTTTCGCGCTACAAGGGTAAGAACCTGCTCATTGTTAATGTAGCTTCCAAGTGTGGCTTCACCCCGCAGTATGCCGACCTTGAAAAGTTGCATGAACTTTATGGAGACAAAGTGGTCATACTGGGATTCCCCGCCAATAACTTTGGAGGACAGGAACCAGGATCAAACGAGGAGATCGCAGAATTCTGTCAAAAGAACTTTGGTGTGAAATTTCAGATGTTTGAAAAAATTTCCGTGAAAGGTGAAGACCAGGATCCATTATACGCCTGGCTCAAGGAAAAAACCGGAAAAGAACCTACGTGGAATTTCTGTAAATATCTTGTAAAGCCTGATGGCACAGTGAAGTTCTTTGATTCAAAGGTTAATCCCCTCGACAAGCAAATACTGAACGAATTGTAAATCCCGTGCAGTGACCAGGAAAATCATATTCCTGACTGTTCCTGTACTTATTCTTGCTGGTATGGGTATCGCCTCCTTTTTGTCTGAAAAGCTCTCTGGTGCCAGGGGGTCAAAAAAATTCGAAGGGTCTCTTTACGATTTTGAGATCCCCGCGATTGACGGTACCCCTATCCATTTTTCCCGATATCGGGGAAAGAAACTTCTTATTGTAAATACAGCATCAAAGTGCGGCTTTACACCACAGTATGCCGACCTTCAAAAGTTGCATGAACAATATGGAGATCGGGTAGTGGTGCTGGGATTTCCCGCTAACAACTTCCTCTGGCAGGAACCCGCTGACAACGATGCGATAGCAACGTTTTGCGAGAAGAACTATGGCGTCACATTCCAGATGTTCGGGAAGATCAGCGTGAAGGGAAAGGACCGTCACGATTTATACAGATGGTTGGAAGCGATGACGGGAAAGCTTCCTTCATGGAATTTTTGTAAGTATCTTGTTAACGAAGATGCCACCCAGGTAAAGTTTTTTCCATCAAAAGTGAATCCACTGGATAAGGAAATTCTTGATCAAATCATTGGCAACTAATGTTTAGAAGATTACTCCGCATTGCTCCCATTTCACAAGATTTCGGATTGCTCGTTCTCAGAGTTGCATCAGCAGGCATTATGCTGACGCACGGATGGCCCAAGGTTGCGAACTTCAACCAACGCTTTCACGGTTTTGCGATCCCTATGGTCTGGGTTCCGAAATCACATTCCTGTTTGCAGTATTGGCAGAGTTCGTATGTGCTATCCTGGTGGGCCTGGGCCTCTTCACGCGCTATGCGCTGATTCCGCTCATCATCACCATGGCCACCGTCGTATTCGTCGTCCACGCCGATGATCCCTTTGCCCGGAAGGAGGTGCCTTCGCTGCTGCTGACCTGCTTCACCGCGCTCTTCTTCCTCGGTCCCGGACGCTTTGCGTTCGATGCGAGAATGCGTTAATGTGTTGATGTGTTGATGTGTTGATGTGTTGAAGTTGGCTGGGCATCCGGTTTCGCCCTTAAAAAACCCGGCGTTCACCGATAAACTGCCTCTACTGCCCTGAAACCGATGGCCGGAGGGCCTTTTCTGTCGTTATTTCGGGTATAATCAAAACCCATGAACACAACGACAAAAGAGAGAGGCCGCCATCCGCACAGGGACAACAGGAAATTGGTTGGCATTGTCATTATTGCAGTAGGTACGCTGATCCTGCTGGACAAGCTCGATTTCTTCTTTCTTCCCCATTGGCTGCTGACCTGGCCGGTTCTTCTTATCGCCATCGGTTTCCTGGTAGGGGCCAAGCAAGGCTTTTCCGGTATCGGTTGGTTCATCCTGATTTTCGTGGGGGCATTCTTCTTTGCCAAGGAACACATCCCTTTTACCTGGGGCATCGAGCCGTATATGTGGCCGATCCTGATCATCATTGTGGGACTACTTGTGCTGTATCGCGGATCGGTATCGCGACCTATCCCGCCGCCACGCGGACCGCATCACCATAATCCATATCACAATCCATACCGGCATACGCCTAAGGAGCCTGCATCGCAGGCTGCGTCGGAGGATAGTCAGACTACCCAAAGCACTGAAGCTACGAGCCAGCCGAAAGGCAGCCGGGGCGAAGACACGGTCGACCTGACGGCGATATTCGGTAGCATTAAAAGAAAAGTTTTCTCAAAGAGTTTTCGGTTCGCTGATGTTACAGCCCTTTTCGGAGGTGTGGAACTAGACCTCACCAATGCTGACATCCAGGACCGGGCGACGATAGACCTCACTCAGTTTTTTGGTGGAACTACTTTGATTGTGCCTGCCAACTGGGCGGTGGAATCCGATCTGGTGGCGATTCTGGGCGGTATCAACGACAAACGTGGGGGATCCGCCTCTGCTGCACGAGACAAAGTTCTCGTGTTATCTGGAACAGCAATTTGTGCGGGGATTGAAATAAAGAGTTACGTATGACAAAACTTCCTGAAGGCATGAATTGGTATCTTGCAAAGCTGGTTTACCAGATTGTCACCGGAGAAGGTCGGCACATGCCTCAATTCGATATACAATACAGACTGATCCGGGCTGAAGATACCAGCTGGGCACTGGAAAAGGCCCAGATCCTTGGAAAGATGGGTGAAACCTCTTTCTCCAATGTGAAGAACGAGCTGGTTCGGTGGAAATTTCTGGCAGTCGAAGACATAAGCAGAATCGCTTCGCTTGACGACGGGGAACAGGTGTACGGGCAGATCGTCGAGCCGGGCGATCCCGGAGAATACGTTGCAATGACCCGTGCAAAAGCTCGTCGCATCCTGGAGGCGCGGGCCATTGGTGAATAACCCAATCAATCTATTGGCAGTAGCGTGACGTTTAAGGATTTATTCATTCGAACGCGCTGGCTGTTCATCGCCGGTCTCGGAGCCTTCGCCTGGATTGCTTTCCACGCGTGGATACTCCACGCGAAACTTGGTGTCGACTCAAGACTGGCGTGGCTCGACAGCACAGCCAGCAATGGTTCGGTCCTGATAATTACTGCGATAGTCGCAGTGGCACTGCGACGTTACATGCCAGAAGGTGGAAAGATTTGGTTTGCCGTTGCGGTCAGTTTCTTTCTCTCCCTCGTATGCGTCTGGATTACCCTCGAGATAATTATCCCGGAATCCACAGACGACTTCGAGTATCAGAAGCTTGTGTATCTCACTGGCCCTTTGCGCTGGAGCTTCAACTTTCTGATGATGGGCGGCTTGTGCGTTGCCAGCGTTCTCCACTTCCGCGTTCTTGATGAAAAGGCAGAAAGCGCCAGGCAGAAAGCTACGGCCGACATGGTGAGAGAGGCGGAGTTGCAGAAGTTGCAGCTCCAGCTACAGCCTCATTTTCTCTTTAATTGTCTCAACTCCATCAACGCCCTCATCCTCGTCCGACCCCCGGAAGCGCGGAGGATGGTGGAACAGCTTTCTGAGTTTCTTCGCATCACATTAAAGCGGGCCGACGAACATTGGGTCAGGCTGGAAGAAGAGTTGAACTATCTTCAATTGTATCTCGACATTGAAAAGATTCGCTTTGGGCATAGACTGGAAGTCGTGACTTCCTTCGACCAGGAAGTAATGGATTGGAAGATACCTACTCTCGTCCTCCAACCTCTTGTCGAGAACGCAATCAAGTTCGGATTGTATGGTACAACGGGTAGCATTACGATATCGCTAGATGCCCATCAGGTGGACGAATTGCTTGAAATACGCGTGACCAATCCTTTCAGCGAAGATGCACTCACTACCAAGGGCAACGGTTTTGGTCTTGCCGGCTTGCGCAGACGCATGTACCTGCTCTTTGCGCGCAACGACCTGCTTCAAACAGCAGCGGTCAACTATGTATTTACGGTAACCTTAAAGATTCCCAGGCAGTCATGATCAGAACAGTACTTATCGACGACGAACCTTTGAGTCGCGAGATTGTAAAATCATATTTGCAGAGCTATCCTGACTTCGAGGTGGTGGAAGAATGCAACGACGGCTTCGAAGGTGTTAAAGCAATACAACAACATCGTCCCGATCTGATCTTTCTCGACATCCAGATGCCCAAGATCAACGGCTTCGAAATGCTTGAGCTGATCGATGATCCTCCGGCTGTAATCTTCATCACCGCGTTCGATGAATATGCAATCCGTGCGTTCGAAGCCAATGCGACGGACTACCTGCTAAAGCCTTTTTCCGAAGAACGATTCAAAAAGGCGATCGAAAAATTCATGAACCAAAAATCGGATGAGCAGGCAAAACAACTGGCTGGTACAATGGCCGACGCGCCGATAAACCAGGAACGCATCGTTGTAAAAACGGGTACGAAAGTGCGGATCATCCCCGTGCGGGATATACATTATCTCGAAGCGGATGACGACTTCGTGAAAATCGTCACGGATGAAGGAAGCTTTCTCAAGAACAAAACCCTTCAATTTTACGAGAAGGCTCTCGACCCAAAGCAGTTTGTTCGTGTACACCGATCCTATCTGTTGTCCGTAAATCGTATAACACGAATTGATCCCTACCAGAAGGAAAGCCACGTTGCCGTATTGAGAGATGGAAAGCAGATACCGGTAAGTAAGTCAGGTTACGCCCGTCTCAAGGAAGTACTCGGTATCTAGTGATCGAGGGTTGCATCCGCATCTGGGTCTGCGACTAAATCATTATCTTCGCCCTCATGGGGACTGCTAAGTCTAACTCGTTGATGGCCTGGTTACGCGCGTTCCGTCTTCGGACGCTGCCCCTCGCTCTTGCCTGTATCGGCATGGGAGCCTTTCTCGCTGCTGGTGCAGACGCGTTCCGGATGGACATCTTTCTTCTTTGCGTTGTCACGACCGTGTGCCTGCAAATTTTGTCAAACCTTGCCAACGATTATGGAGACTCCGTACATGGCGCGGACAACATTCACAGGAAGGGTCCGGTCCGCGCGGTGCAGTCCGGTGCAATTTCACCAGCGCAGATGCGCACAGCGTTGTTCATCTTTGTCGGGTTGTGTCTGACAAGCGGAATCGCGCTGCTGATCGTTGCTTTTGGTCGTGACTGGAACGCGTTGCTCTTCTTTTTCCTGCTGGGCATCGCATCCATTATTGCCGCGATTGCCTATACGGTTGGCAATCGTCCTTATGGATACATCGGTCTGGGAGACGTGTCCGTCTTGATATTCTTTGGATTGGTCGGTGTTTTGGGTTCGTCGTATCTCTTCACCAAAAAGGTTTCCGGCATTGATGTGCTGCCTGCCCTGAGCTGTGGATTTTTCTCTATGGCCGTGCTGAACATTAACAACATACGGGATATTGAATCGGACTTGAAGGCAGGGAAATATTCCATACCTGTGCGTATCGGAAGAAAGAATGCGATTCGCTATCATTGGTTTCTGCTTTCAGCGGGGTGTGTGAGCGCTGTGTTGTACACAGTTGTGAATTACAGGTCGCCCTGGCAATGGCTATTCCTGCTGGTGCTTCCCGTGTTCATTCAAAACGGGCTAATGGTGACGCGAAAGCCGCCTGCGGAACTCGATCCGGGGCTGAAGCAAATGGCCCTGGCTACGCTCGCCTTTGTACTGTTATTTGGTCTGGGGATAATTTTATAAGCATTTAAACCTGTTGGAAGAAAAAAGGGTCTAATAGCAAGGCGCAATGCTGCAATTATTCTTTGCGGCAGCGCGTTACGTAAGTACTAAACAATGAATCTAATGAATGCCCTAAAGGTTGTTCTTCTGATGGTATGCGTGGCGGCAATGTCCTGGGGATGTGAACCGCAGCCCGATGATCTGAAGTTGTTTGATCAATTTGTAGTCTCCACAAACCGTGATGCGAATGCCGACTTCGGTTCGTACCTCACCTACTTCATGCAAAGTGACACGATCGGATTGGTGTCGAACATTCCCAACGACGATACGATCATTGTGGGATCATACTATGCCCGACCGGTAGTCAATCAAGTAAAAAGCAATCTTAACGCGCGTGGTTATCAATCGGTCGATTCCGATGAAAATCCGGACCTTGCTGTTAAGGCTTATGTCGTGAAGGATCTCAACATCTTTCAGGATTATGTGTATCCTCCAGGGTATTACTACCCCGGATACGGATATTACTCCTACTATTACTATCCGCCTTATGTGCAGACATACGCGTACAACACAGGCGTGCTTGTTGTAGAGATTATAGACCTGAAGAATATTACACCGCAAAATGAAGTAGCTGTCATATGGACCGCTCACCTGGGAGACGTGTTCAGTTCG
The DNA here is from genome assembly GCA_003242315.1 of Bacteroidota bacterium. GTDB lineage: Bacteria > Bacteroidota > Bacteroidia > Cytophagales > Cyclobacteriaceae > ZC4RG29. Next base: position 7,383 of record QGUY01000071.1, on the reverse strand, counting down.
GTGGATCTGGTGCAGCAAACGATTGAGGCCATTGATCAGGCTTTCCAGCAGTCAACGTACATCACGAGACAATAATTTTTCTATGAAATCCTGGCTTACCTGCTCTCTTCTTCTGTTCCTGTGTACAGTGTCCGGCTTTGCGCAGGATTTTGACCGTTACTTTTACTTCACCTGGATGCCAAGCATGCCACTGTCCAACACTTCGTGGATAGACGAAAGCACAGGTAAAGGAGTACGCTTCGGTTACCGAAAGCTGATCAATGAAAAGTTTGCCGCTGGTTTTGACTACACATGGGCAACGTACGATCAGTACTATCCGACTACAACATTTGTGGACGGAACGCGGACGATCACAACAGACTACTTCAACTACGTGTACTCGTACGGCCTGACATTGAGTGGACAGTATTTCCTGCCATTTTCAACAGAAAGGGTGATGCCTTTCGTCGGCCTCGGCCTCGGTGCTCAGCTCAACCGCTATTTTCAGTACTACAACATATACACGGATGACGACCAGGTCTGGGGATTCCTCGGACGACCGGAAGTCGGCGTCCTGTTCCCCTTCGGCGGAAAATGGGGCGCAACGATAGCTGCCCACTACTCGTTTTCGACCGCCAAGAGCGACTATTTCGGCTACGATGGCTTCAACAGCATTGGCTTTAACGTCGGTGTTGTAATGATGTCGTATTAGGACTTTTTTTCCTCTGCCTTTTACTCGGCATGAGTGGACTGTTATCTTTGCGCCATGCCAGAGCAGATTCTAATCCTCGATTTTGGTTCTCAATACACACAACTCATAGCTCGCCGCGTCAGGGAACTTAACGTTTACTGTGAGATTCACCCTTTCAGCAAGGTTCCCAGCCTAACCCCGGAAATAAGAGGGGTAATCCTCTCAGGCAGCCCCTGCTCTGTCAATGACCCCGGCGCGCCGGATTTTGACCTGCAGGCTTTTCGCGGAAAGGTCCCCATTCTGGGCGTTTGCTATGGTGCCCAATTGATCGCCAGAAAGGAAGGAGGACAGGTAACACCCTCCAAACATCGCGAATACGGTCGCGCGCGACTGACAACCGTTGATCACCACTCGGATCTGCTAAAGGAAATATCGCTCGATACCCAGGTTTGGATGTCGCATGCCGATACAATCGTTTCCGTTCCGGAAAAATTTCAAATCATCGCCAGTACCCCCACGGTTCGCGTTGCCGCGTATCGTGTCGGGGAGGAGGACATCTACGGCATACAATTTCACCCTGAAGTCACGCATACTACCGAAGGGAAGAACCTGCTTCGGAATTTTGTCGTTCACATCTGCGGTTGTGCGCAAGACTGGACGCCGGACCAGTTTGTTGAAAGCACGGTGCAATCGTTGAAGGAGATGCTTGGCAATGACAAGGTGGTAATGGCTTTGTCAGGCGGCGTCGACTCAACCGTGGCAGCTACATTGATCCACCATGCTGTGGGATCAAACCTGCATTGCATTTTCGTTGACAACGGACTGCTCCGCAAAAACGAATTCCAGGAAGTATTGGAGTCGTATAAAGGCATGGGATTGAACGTGAGCGGCGTAGACGCGCGCAAGCGGTTTTACGACGCACTCGCCGGCCTCACAGATCCTGAAGCCAAAAGGAAGGCGATCGGAAAGACATTTATTGACGTCTTCGACGAGGAAGCGCATAAAATACGCGACGTAAAATGGCTCGGGCAGGGGACGATCTATCCGGATGTGATCGAGTCGGTGTCCGTAAAGGGGCCATCGGCCACGATCAAATCGCATCACAATGTGGGTGGCCTTCCTGAAAAAATGAAGCTGAAGGTTGTCGAGCCCCTCAAAACGCTGTTCAAGGATGAGGTGCGCATCGTGGGCAAGACACTCGGGATTGACCAGCGCATTCTCGGCCGCCATCCCTTCCCTGGTCCCGGTTTGGGCATTCGAATCCTCGGCGACATCACTCCCGAAAAGGTCGCCATCCTCCAGGAAGTGGATCACTTATTTATTTCCGCACTGAAAAAACACGGACTTTACGATAAAGTCTGGCAGGCTGGCGCGATCTTGCTGCCGATACAGTCGGTTGGCGTTATGGGCGATGAACGCACCTATGAACGTGTGGTGAGCCTGCGGGCGGTGACGAGTCTTGACGGCATGACCGCTGACTGGGCACACTTGCCGCACGAGTTTCTCGCCGACGTATCCAATGCCATTATCAATGAAGTGAAGGGCGTCAACCGTGTGGTATACGACATCAGCTCCAAGCCTCCGGCTACCATTGAATGGGAGTAATTGGAACAACATTTGCGACTTTTATAGTCCGAAACGGTAGAGTGGTCGGAATTCTTTTCCGCCTTATCCACCTAAATCCTAAACTTCAGGCATGAAGCTACGACTGTTTTTACTACCCTGTTGCCTGCTCGTGATGTCGCTGGCTTCTCACGGCCAGAATGAATTCAGGCAGCAATTTGTGAATGCCAAAAACCTCTTTCTCGAGGGTAAGTACAACCTTGCGATGGAGGCTTTCAAGCCGGTAATCCCTTATGATGCGGCAAATCCTTATTCTCAATATGCGTCGTTCTACTACGCAATTGCCGCCTATCGTCAGGGCTATCTATCTGTCGCCCAGGACATGCTGAACCAAATCCGCAAGGTGAGCCCCAACTGGGACAAAACGGAGGAGGTCAACTACTGGCTCGGTGTTATCCACATGGACAACCGCGAATATTTCGAAGGCCTCAATTCCTGGAAGGGCATTCGAAACCAGTCTATCGTCCGCAGCATCGAGGCATCGAAGAAAAAATATCTGGCCCGCATTGACGATCCGGAAACATTGAGGATGATGCTGGAAGAGTATCCCAACGACCGGATCATTGCCTCAGCCCTCGCGCAACTGCTTGCCGGCCAATTGAACAATCCTGCTGCCCGTGAGGAGTTTGAAACGCTTGTACGCAAGCACCGATTACAACGCGGCTCGTTCATCAACGAAGCACCACCCACTTATCACAAGCCGGTTTACACCGTCTCTTTGATGTATCCGTTCATGCTCAGCACGCTCGATCCGACGCCGGGCAGAAAACGCAATCAACTTATACTGGATCTCTACGAGGGGATGAAGATCGCCGTGGATACGCTTTCACGTCAGGGCGTGAAAATTGAACTGCGCGCTTATGATACTGAACGAAACACAACGACCATCAACCGTTTGCTTGCTACGCCTGAGTTGAAGAATACCGACCTCATTATTGGTCCCTTCTTTCCGGATGAGAACAAGATGATCCAGGATTTCGCTAATGCGAACAGGATAAATGTGTTTAAGCCGTTCACCAATAACTCGGAGATGATCGGGTCCAATGAATTCAGTTTCATGATTCAACCATCATACGAAACGATCGGGGAGAAGTCGGCCGAGTTTACGGCATCACAACCGTTGAAAAACAAGAATTGCATTATCTTCTACGGCACGTCGAAACGGGACTCCGTTCTGGCGGCATCATTTGCGGCTAAGGCCACGGAACGCGGTTTAAATATTGTGCTGTCTCAACGTATTCCGCGCGATGGATCGGCCGCTATCATCGACATTCTTGCAACGCCTACCGAGTTCGACGAATGGAAGAAACCGATACAATTCACGATAGAAAAGGATAGCATTGGCTGCATCTTCGTTGCTTCGGACGATGCCCTGATTTATTCGAAAGTGATAAGCAGTGTCGAAACCCGCGGCGACGGCATTCTGATCGTGGGATCAAAAGCCTGGCTTGAGCAGCCCGCGCTGGACCTGGAAAAATTCGAGCAGCTGAATGTCGTGTTTTCTGCTCCGGCTTTTGCCTCGACAAGGTCGCGGCATTACCAGGCATTTGCTCGTAAATACATGCGTAAGAACGGTATTCCCCCATCAGAGTATGCGGTGCTCGGTTACGAAACCATGCTGTTTATTGGCAATTCAATGAAACAGAACGGCGTGTACTTTCAGGAAGCTTTTTCAAAAGGGAGAATACCGGGATATCTGACGCAAGGATTCGACTATACGACCAGCCACGATAATCGCGTCGTGCCGTTCCTGCGATTCATCAAGGGCGAACTCACGGTAGTGGAAACTCTTTAGTAATGAATCTGTCGACCAGCAAATCACTTTTCGATAAAGCCCAACAATTCATTCCAGGTGGTGTCAATTCACCCGTACGCGCATTCCGCGCGGTCGGAGGTACGCCCGTCTTCATCCGCAGCGCCAATGGCGCTTACCTCTATGATGAAGATGGTAACCGATACGTTGACCTCATCAACTCATGGGGGCCCATGATCCTGGGACATGCAAATCCTGAAGTAGAAAATGCAGTAATTGAAGCTGTGCGCATGTCCGCGTCTTTTGGCTGCCCTACGGCCAGGGAAGTGGAGATGGCGGAGTTGATTTGCTCGATGGTCCCTTCAATTGAGAAGGTGCGTATGGTCAACTCCGGAACGGAGGCAACGATGTCGGCCATTCGCCTGGCGCGTGGCTACACCGGCAGACATAAGTTCATCAAAATGGAAGGTTGCTACCACGGTCACGGCGATTCGTTTCTTATTGCTGCAGGTAGCGGCGCGTTAACCTTTGGCACGCCGGATAGCCCTGGCGTTACTCCTGGCACAGCAACAGACACGCTTGTTGCTCCGTATAACGATATCGACGCAATCAACGCCTTCATTGAAAAGTTTCCGGAAGACATTGCGGCGATTATACTCGAACCTGTGGTGGGCAATATGGGATGCGTACCGCCGCATCCTCAATATTTACGCGACCTTCGCACGCTATGCGATGAGCATGGCATTGTTCTTATTTTCGACGAAGTCATGACAGGCTTTCGTCTTGCACCCGGAGGTGCGCAGGAATTGTACGGCGTTCAACCTGATCTAACAACGCTCGGAAAGATCATTGGCGGAGGACTTCCGGTGGGAGCGTATGGCGGAAAGGCAAAGATCATGGACTTTGTGTCGCCTGCGGGTCCGGTATACCAGGCTGGTACGCTTTCAGGGAATCCCCTTGCAATGGCGGCAGGTCTTGCCATGCTGAAGTACCTCAAGCACAACGGCTCTGTTTATAAGCAATTGAACGAGACCACAGCGCGGCTCGTGGATGGCTTACGCGCCATTGCACAGGAGCAGGGCGTGCCTGTTACAGTGAACGCAGTAGGATCCATGTTCACGCTTTTCTTTACTGATCAGAAAGTCACAAACCTCGCCACCGCTCGCACCTCGGATACGGCGCGATTCGGACGTTATTTTCACGCGATGTTGCGCGAAGGCGTATACCCGGCGCCTTCCCAGTTTGAGGCCATGTTCATATCCGCAGCAATCACCCCGGAGATTGTGGATCACATCCTGGAAGCGCACCGGAAAGCCCTGAAGGAAGCTATTTCCTGATCGAATCAGGCAAAAAAGACCTCCGTTTTCTTCGATTTCACTCCAGGTATTACATGGTTCTGTACATGGCCCCTTCCGCGCTGAATTTTTACCGATAATATTGTTACTTTTACTAATTGGTACTTTTTGAATAAGAATCACAGACCGTCCAAGAGGAATGTGAGCCAATTTTTTTGAACTGTATGAATCGTTACCTGCTTATACCGGTAGCCCTATTGCTCGGAACCGGAGTACTCTTTGCACAAGGCGAAAGAAAGGACATGACGGCCGTTACGTATGAGGAGATCTACGACGAGCCTTATTCAATTAACAAGCTGTTTGTACACTTTCAACCGTTGTACGGTGAGCTGTTCGCCACGAATGTAAACGCTGGGTTTGGACTTGAGGCAACGTATTACATGCGGGACAAGGCCCACTTCAAGGGAATGTTCCGCAAGACATACAGTGCAGGCTTTTACGATTTCACGCGCGACCTCGCGAGGAAAACAAGTGACGTCGATAACCGCACCGAAGTCTTCAATTACTTCGAACTTGGCGCGACGTATCACTTCCGCGATTTCGAGCAGAGCTCGAAAACCAAAATGTTCTTGTACAAGAAGAGTTACAAGGGAAACACCTGGGCTGCTCGTGTACCATTGAACGCTGAGATACCCTGCAAGGTGAGAACGATTTACGGTGGACGCATCGGTGGCACTTTTTGGGATAGCTCGGTCGACCTGAGTCGCGCGCTCGAGAAGCAGGGACTTACCAACGAGGACCTTAAGGACTTCGAAGGCAATGGTTTACCATCTACCTGGAGTGATGTTAACGGCACATACGATCTGGATGTATTCAGCAACATCTCCTCCATGGGTGGATATGTTGGTGGTTCAATTACCTGGATCCGAAACGTTGCCGTCAACTTTGATAAGTTTGAGGAAGGAATTGATGACCTGATTCTTACCGTGTACGCAGACATCCTGCTAGCACCTGCATTGGAAATCGATAATGTTGTTTACACAAACGCGGGCAACACGCGTATCTATAGTGTGGATCCGGTGAAAGTCCAGAAGTTTGGCGGCCGCGTGGGCGTAGAGGGGAAGTTCAATCGCACCCTTAGCTGGGCCTATGGCGGAGAGGTCGGATATCGACCCAGCGTGAAGGGCGGTGGATTCTATGCCCTGCTCAAGATCAGCCTTCCTGTTTTCGGGACACAGCTAAACTATAAGGTTGAGTCGTTCGGCAAATAATTGCCGAACAGTGCGGGTGGATTCGCTTTTTTACTTCTAAGCCATCCTTCGCTAACATGGTGCCTGTCCCGCATTCTTAGATTTTTTTGCTATCATTGGCTCAGCCCCGAAATAGTGATCGCCAATGCAACTCGAGACCCGAATCAAACAGGCCATACGCGATATTCCTGACTATCCCAAACCGGGAGTAATATTTAAAGACATAGCGCCCATGTTGGGTTCACCTGCGTTGGTGAATGAAATGCTCATAGCCCAGGTGGAGCATTGGAAGACGCGTAACGTTCAGGCTGTGGCTGCTATCGAGGCGCGGGGTTTTATTTTTGGTGCCCTGATTGCTAATGCACTGCAAGTTCCGTTCATACCAGTGCGGAAATCGGGCAAGCTTCCTTTCAAGACGGAGTCCAACGACTACTCACTCGAGTATGGCAAGGCAACGATTGAAATACACGTCGATGCCTTTGAGAAGGGGTGCAATGTGCTGATACATGACGACTTGTTGGCGACGGGAGGTACGGCGATTGCCACAGGCGAGTTGGTGGAGCGACTTGGAGGACGCATTGCAGGGTTTTCGTTCCTCATCAACCTTGGCTTTCTACCGGGTAAGACGAAGATTAAAGAGCAATTCGGAATTTTACCCTTTTATTTGGCGGAATACTGACAGGGTATTAACTTTTTCCTGCCAAACGGCTTTATGGCTGATACGCTACAGATTCCCTTGTTCCCTCTTACCCTGCTGCCGTTGCCGGGAGAATTGGTGCCGCTTCACATCTT
>QGUY01000070.1 GCA_003242315.1 Bacteroidota bacterium | reverse complement strand
ACTGTCTTTCGCTATAAAAGTTGCCCGACGCTTCCCTGATCGCACGGTTACAGTCATCACCAAGTCAGACGACAGCGAATCAAACACCAAATATGCACAAGGTGGTATCGCCGTTGTGCTGGACGAGATTACCGACTCCTTTGAAAAGCATATAGCCGATACGTTGCGCGCCGGCGACGGAGCCTGCGATCCCGATATCGTTGAACTTGTGGTGCGCGAAGGGCCCGAACGTCTGGAAGAAATCATCAACTGGGGAATCGAGTTTGATCAGGATGCCTCCGGCAGACTGGCGCTGAGCAAGGAGGGAGGGCATACGGCGCGTCGAATTATCCACTACAAGGACGTTACCGGACTGCAAATCGAAAAAGGATTGCTCAGGCAGATTGAATTGCTGCCCAATATCACGCTGCTCTCACATCATTTTTCAATCGATCTGATCACGGAACACCATTTTCAACGCAAAATCTCTCGGCCTGAACCTGGCATAACGTGTTATGGCGCTTATGTGATGGACCAGCGCACATGCCGAATTGAAAAATATGTAGCGCGCGTGACGTTGCTTGCCACAGGCGGATCGGGCCAGGTCTATCGAACTACCACAAACCCCCTGATCGCTACCGGAGATGGCGTGGCGATGGCGTATCGCGCCATGGCGCGCGTCCGCGACATGGCTTATATTCAGTTTCATCCCACGGCATTCTACTCGCAGGACGATAATCCGGCGTTCCTCATCACCGAGGCGATTCGGGGTCACGGTGCCTACCTTCGCACCCGCGATGGCGAGCGCTTCATGCTGCGATATGATGACCGGGGCGAACTTGCATCGCGCGATATCGTCGCACAGGCAATAGACAACGAGTTAATTACAAGAGGTGACGAGTGTGTGTATCTCGACTGCACGCATTTCGACAAGGACGTCCTTCTTGAGCACTTTCCGAATATCTACAGCAAGTGTCTCAGTAAGGGCATTGATATTACGCGCGAATGGATTCCCGTTGTTCCCGCAGCGCACTACCAATGCGGGGGAATCGAGGTGAATGCCTATGGAGCAACGTCTATAAACAACCTGTACGCTTGTGGTGAATGTTCGCGAACGGGATTACACGGCGCTAACCGCCTTGCCTCTAACTCACTGCTCGAAGCCATTGTCTTTGCGCATCGTTGCTTTCTCGATATAGAGGGAAGGTTGGAAGACATTCGCGTGCCTGACAACATTCCCGATTGGAATGCGGAAGGCACTATTGTACCAAAGGAACAAATATTCATTACGCACAATCGCAAGGAGCTTCGCGACCTGATGAGCGACTACGTTGCTATTGTGCGTTCTAATGAACGACTCAGGAGTGCGTTGAAGCGAACGCGGATTCTTTTTGAAGAGACTGAAAGAATGTATCAAAGTGCTGTTCTTTCCCCGCAGCTTTGTGAACTCCGTAACCTCATCACCGTTGCCTACCTCATCACAACAGATTCTTTAGAGAAAAAAGAGAACAGGGGGACATTTTACAACACGGATTTGGTGGCGAAACGCGTCTGAGCTTACCTCTTCTTTGCGTGTCAATTCCGGAATTTTTTTCCGATTCGGGAATGCAAGGGTGCTGAAAGCCTGTGAATTGCACTATATTGGCCGACAAATGCGCTGGTATGTGATTTGAGCATTACCGGAAAAGTCCCTCCGCATTACATCAGTAAGCTTAACCTACATGAAACGCCATCTCTCGATGAGGGGTGTGCTTGCGATCGGTCTCGTGGTGTTGGGGCATATCCCAGTCTTTGCTCAAACCGGGCCAGGGGGTGTCGGCAATTCCCTAAACAATGTGCTCTGGCTCAGTGCCGACTATGGAGTTTATACTGATGCGGGATTGACGCCGGCTTCGGACGGTAACGATGTTCGCCAGTGGAATGACAGGTCTGGAAACAACAAGCATGCGGTTGAGGTCAATGCCGGCAATCGGCCTAATTACGAGACCAACGCGCTGAATGGCTTTCCTGTTCTCCGCTTCAACGCAGGTAATGATGAACGACTTTTATCGAGCGGAGTCACGACCGGTAACAACGCTTCGGTGTGGGTCGTGGCACGTTACACTTCTCTGCCTTCTCCTAACCCTGGATTAATCTGCGCATCGAATACCGCCTTTCCATCGACTGCCACTGACAAGAATGTTGGTATGTGGGTAAACTCGGGGTCGCTATGTCCCTGGGGACGTGGTGTGCAAACTAACGGCACGCAGCGCGATATCCCCCAGGTAATCAATACGAATGCAAATACCATATACGCGATTTGCAGCATCTATGGTAACTCGTCTATCACACAATATGTCAACGGTCAGACGGGCGGTAGCGCGACATTTGATGGAACTCTGAAAAACTGGTCAGAGGTAGGGATCGGGCGTCAGGCAGCAGAACCCTGGAATGGCGATATCGCTGAAGTGATAATATTTAACACTGCTGTCAACCACGCACAACGCATTATCATTGACAATTACCTCGCCGCCAAATACGGATTTACGCTGGCTGCAAACGACCTCTATACCCAGGACGACATAGGCTTCGACTACGAGGTAGCGGGTATTGGCCAATACGACGGATCAAATATTCACAACGACGCGCAAGGTGGAATCGTGAGAATCAACACTCCTTCGGGAATGGAAAATGGCGAATACTATATCTGGGGTCATGATAATGGTCCACTCACGCCTACTACGTCGAATATTCCAGCCGGAGTTGTTGAACGTCTTGAGCGGATTTGGCGGGGTACGATGGTCGGCAGCATGAGTTTCAATGTGCACGTCGATCTCGCCGGCATTGGCAACCCGGATGTGGCAAATATGAGATTGATCGTGGACACGAACGACAATGGCTCCTTTGCAGACGAGACTACCGGTGCCGGTGGCGTAATTGCGGCTGCATCTGTCAACGGTACGGTGTACACTTTTACAGGCGTCAATTTGGCTGGACGACGCTTCACATTCGGTACTGTGGTGACTCCGCTCCCTGTCGAACTGGTCGATTTTAAAGCCCGCGAAGACAACGGACAGGTGCTCCTCACTTGGTCTACTGCATCCGAGAACAACAACAGTTACTTCACGCTTGAACGATCACAAGACGGAAAGAACTTTCAATTCTTAGCCACCGTAGAGGGTAAGGGCACGATCGATTCGCGAACGGATTATTCGTTCGTTGACGTTTCGCCGTTAATTGGGCGTTCATACTACCGCCTGTCGCAAATCGACGTCGATGGGAAGCGGGACTACTTTTCAATGGTGAAGGTGGATGTCACCGAGGCACCAACATTGCGCGTTTATCCGAATCCCTCCAATGGATCATTTAGTGTCACTCTGGACCATTCGCGCGACTGGGAGCCTGTCACGGTCACGATACACGACTCGCGGGGTTACCAGGTGTTCTCCGGCGAGTTGCCCATCAACAACCAACAGACTTCAAGGACCCTCGCCATCGTCCTGCCGGACACGTTGCAGCCAGGCATTTATTTGGTGAGTGTAATTCACGCCGGCGTGCGACACACCGAAAGAGTGATGGTACGACGCGAGTGAGCCACTGTTTCGCTGTGTCTCTGTGGTGAATCAGTAGTATCTTCCCATGAGCGGGTGTTCCACTATCGCCCGGCGCAGCTCCAGCTGATCGACAACACCCTGGTAAGCGAAGACCTTCTTTCCACCGGGTTCAACCAGAAGCGTATAGGGAAGCGCGCCGTTCCAGTCCGGATCGATCGCCTCGATCAACTCATAGCTGTTTCCATCGAACAGGTAATTCTTAATTGGTGACGGAGTTTCCTTGAGAAAAGCGAGCGCTTTGTCTTCGTGTTCAGGCTTGTCTGCTGAAACCGACACAAACTCGAAATTCCGCGCGCCGTACCAGCGTTGCAGCTGAACAAGGTCAGGGTATTCGGCCACACACGGTGCGCACCATGTGGCCCACACATTAATGAGACGGAGTTTGTCGGTGGGATTCTTAACAAGTTCGCGTATGCCTGCCGCGTCAACTTTGGTAATGGTTACGGGCTTCGCTTTCCAGTCGGCCTCCACCTTCTTTCCCCATTCATCTTTCCATCCCCATTTCACCGAGCATCCGAAAGCTTTGGTGACGGGCTCGGCGATGGGTGTTCCGGCAAGTACGGCATCGACAGCATTGCGCAGATCTTCCGCGTTACCCGTTCCGGGTTTTTCATTGGCATCGAGGCGACCTACATACCGAAGGCGACGCTCGCGGTCGAATACATACGCGTGAGGCGTAGTTGACGGACCATACTTGATCGATACGGCCTGGTTGTCGCCGTCATACAGGTACGGGAAGTTGTATTTCTTGTCGCGGGCGCGGATTTGCATTTCCTCGTACGAATCGTTGAGATCAGTGTAGCCACATTCTTCAGGTAATAGCGCCAACGTACTGTTGGGCATAATCCCCACAACGGCCACGCCTTTGTCGCGATACTCTTCTGTAAACTGAATCATCCGGTCTTCGTAAGCCTGTGCGGTAGGGCAGTGGTTGCAGGTAAAAATGATGACCAATACGGATGCGTCGGCAAAGTCGGCAAGGCTGTAAAACCTACCGCTTACATCGGGCAGGTTGAAGTCGGGAGCCTGGTCGCCGGGTTCCAGGGTCCGAACCTCATGCTCCGGTACTTTCTGCGGATTGGGCTTGAAGCCGGCTTCTTCAGCCACAGACTCTGATTGTTCGGTCGAGCGCTGCTGGCAAGAATAAAGTATGGTTGCCAGACCAAGCGCGAAAAGGTATAGTGTGCGTGTGTGTTTCATGGATACGTTCAGGATCAGATTTCGGCATTCCGGGGGAAATGCCTTGTGCCAAAAATAAACGTCAAATCCGTTATATTTTGAAAAATTATACCTATGGCAAGCCCCGAATTCAATATCAGCCAGATCCGGATCGAACGAACTGCCGCGTGGCTGTTCATCATTGCGCTGGTCGTGGTGTGCCTTATCTATTTCGCGACGTTCTTTCAGCCTTTGGTACTTGCCGGGATGGTCTGGTATTTCATCTACGCGTTCCGGGACTACGGACGAAGGGTGCGGTTCGGGAACCGCCGCCTGCCGGAATGGTTGTTGACAACCCTGGCGTTTGTTGTCATCATCTTCATTATTTACGTAGTGATCGAGATCGTGACACGGAATCTCGAGCTGATCATCGTTCGCTTTCCTGAATACCTTGCAAATTATACCGCATTGCTGGATAGCATCCGGACCTCCAGGCACTTTGTCGAAATTCAGGAGCGGTTCATTGAACGATTGGAGGAATTTGATTTCCGACCACTACTTACAGGGCTCCTGAATGGATTGTCGACCCTGGCCGGCAACATTGTGATGATCATTATTTACGCCGGTTTTCTCATTGCCGAACAACGTACGTTCCGAAAGAAGTTAACGATTGTCGCTCAGGGATCGGATCGCGCCGCCACCTTCTTCAATATTCTATCGAAGGTGAACGATGCCGTGCGTACATATGTCATCATCAAGTCGCAGATGTCGTTCCTCACAGGCCTGTTGTCGTATTTCATTTTGCTTGCGTTTGGCGTGGACTTCCCGATACTGTGGGCCTTTCTGATTTTCCTGCTCAACTACATTCCCTATGTCGGCTCGGTTGCCGGCACCTTGTTGCCCGCTGTGTTTTCCGTGCTGCAGTTTCAGTCGTTCGTGACTTCGTTTTGGATACTTATCTGCATTGCGGCGGTTCAAATAGTGGTTGGCAACATTGTAGAGCCGCGGGTGATGGGCCGGACGTTGAACCTTAGTCCCCTCGGAACGCTGCTTGCCCTCGCGTTCTGGGGCCTCATCTGGGGAATCCTGGGGATGATTATTTCTGTTCCTGTTACGTCAATTCTTGTAATCATTGCCTCGCATATTCCTACGATGAGGTTTCTCGCGATATGGCTTTCCGAGACTGGTAATTTGGATGCAATCGGTGAAATGGGGACTAAGGGAGACAGCGTGAGTGTGGGTGTGAGTGTGAAGAGTGAAGAAGAGTCATAGGTACTATATTGATCACGAACAAATTTCATCTCTATGAACCGCACTATACTAATACTACTGTCGCTCGCGCCGATGGTGAGCGTGGCACAGGCGACAATCCCTGATGAAGAAATTCTAAAATTGTACGACGGCCTTCGGGTTGCCGACGTATCAGATGGAATGGATATGGTGGGCTTGCGTGATGTGGGGCTGATGGACACACGAATCGAGGCACTATGGAAAAACACCGACGACATGAGTCACGTGTTCTGCGGTATTGCTGTGACAGCGCGTTACGTGCCTACCAACAGAATCCTCAAGAACCCCATGCCGAAGGAAGAATTTCAGAAGTGGGAAGGAGAATGGTATTCTAAGATTTCCACCGAGCCGTTTGTCGATTTCCTCAAGCCTGGCTCGGTAGTGGTACTCGACGTTCAGGGTGACGGAGATACAGGATCCGTCGGATCGTTCAACGGCTTGTTTTGGGTCAGCAAGGGTGCGCGTGGCATTGTGTCCAACGGTGGCATACGCGACACGGATGAGATCATCAAACAAAAGATTCCTGTATATCTCGACTACATGAACCGCGGAAGAGGCATCCGGCCGGGACGCAACGAAATCGAGTCGGTTAACAAGCCCGTCACCATTGGAGGTGTGCTGGTTCGCCCAGGTGATGTGATCGTAGCTGACGGCGACGGGGTTGTCGTAGTGCCTCGCGAGCATGCAAAAGCCGTCGCCGAATTCGCCCGCGAAATTCTTAACAAGGACAAGGCCGGACGGCGTGGTCTTTATCAGCAACTTGGAATGCCGCTCGACAAGACCGTCGAAACCGACAGGTAGTAGTTGCAGATGCAGTTGCAGGTGCAAACGCAGATGCAGAAGAAAAACGGTCGATTGTCGACGTAATCTTTTCTTATATTTCGCCCTACCAATCCAAGACTATGACAAGTCCCGCCGTGTCCAGCAACGGGGCAGGAAACCGCACACGGGTGTTCCTGATTCCCTTCATCATTGTGACCATGCTCTTTTTCCTATGGGCATTCGTTCACAACCTTGAACCCATCCTCATCCCGCACCTGAAGAAAGCGTGCCGCCTCACTGACCTCGAGTCGGCACTGATCGATTCGGCGGTGTATATCGGCTATTTTCTCATGGCCATTCCCGCCGGGTTGTTCATGAAAAGGTATGGGTACAAGAAGGGGATACTGCTCGGACTGGCACTCTACGCTTCCGGAGCGTTGATCTTTCTGCCCGCGGCGGACTTCCGTGTATACGGCTTTTTCCTCGGCGCCTTGTTTATACTGGCCTCGGGCTGTGCGTTCCTTGAGACGGCTGCAAATCCTTATGTTACTATTCTCGGCCCTCCGGAGGGAGCAACCACGCGGCTAAACTTCGCTCAGTCTTTTAACGGGCTCGGTGCATTTCTTGCCCCGGTACTCGGTCGCGAGTTTATCCTCAGCGGGATCGAGCACTCTGAGAGTGAATTGCAGGCAATGTCTCCCGACCAGCTGGAAGCTTACCTGCAAATGGAAGCTGACGCCGTCAAGATGCCGTACCTCGTTATCGCGCTCGCAGTGATTGCCGTTGGCGTGTTGGTTTTGTTTACCTGGATGCCGGAAGTACCGCAGGAAACTAAAGCACAGAAGTCGTCCATAGCAAAGGCACTCCGGCGTAAGCACCTGGCATGGGGCGTCGTAGCGCAGTTTTTTTACGTTGGCGCGCAAGTTTGCGTGACGAGCTTTGTTATCCGCTTTGCCCGCTTCACCAGCGACATCCCTGAGAAGGAAGCAGCACTGTGGCTCAGCGGCGCCCTGTTCGGCTTCATGATCGGTCGCTTTGCCGGAACATACTTCACGCGTTTTATTCCCGCGAATCGCTTGCTGGCGATCTACGCGCTCATCTGCATTGGTCTGCTCGCGATTGCGATCACGGCAAAATCGGAGTTGGCCATGTGGGCAATAGCTGCTGTACCGTTCTTCGAGTCGATCATGTTTCCGACGATCTTTGCGTTAGCCATAAAAGATCTAAAGGAAGACACTGAAATCGGTTCGTCGCTTATCGTGATGGCAATAGCCGGAGGCGCGGTGTTCCCGCTATTTATGGGTCTGATATCGGATAACATCAACATCCAGGTTGCCTACATCGTACCACTCATTTGCTTCGTGGTCATCTGGTACTTTGGATGGAGAGGCTACCGTGTTGATCCTGCAACCCACCGGAATTGATTACGATAAATGCTGAATCCACCTGGAGTCTGGCGAATGAAGCCGATGAAAAGCACCTGATACGTGGATCAAAGTGAAGGCGCATATGATGTAATCATCGTAGGAGCGGGACCTGCCGGAGCATCGTGTGCCCTGGCTTTGTCGCGCTCCGATCTGAAGGTATGTGTAATCGATAAGGCGGTATTCCCTCGCGACAAAATTTGCGGTGATGCTTTGAGTGCGGACGTGATCAAGCAGCTTCCCCTGCTTTCGGAAAAGTTGGCTACCCACTTCGATACCTATGAATCGCGAACGCCTTCATATGGCGTCAGACTATTTGCGCCAGATCGTTCATCCGTAGACCTTTCCTTCACGGCAAAGGCTGGCTCTAAAGGGTATGTGTGGCCGAGGCAGGATTTTGACAACTTGCTTGTAAGCCATGTGAAGGCAGACGGCAACTGCGACTTTCTGGAAAAGGTATTCGTCACCGATGTCTCGGTGAATCCCCATGAAGTTCACGTTCACACCAACCAGGGATTGTTGCGTGCGCGTATGGTGGTGGGCGCGGATGGAGCAAATTCGGTTGTTGCGCGATTGAGCGGCAATAAGGCAATTGACCGGAGATACCACAGTGCCGGGTTGAGGGTGTATTATGAAGGTGTTGAAGGCTTCGATGACCGGAACCACATCGAATTGCACTTTTTCCAAAGCATTCTTCCCGGTTACCTCTGGATATTTCCCATGCACGGAGGTCGCGCCAATGTAGGGATAGGTATGCTCTCATCGGTAGTTGCGAAAAAGCGTATCAACCTCCGTCGCACGCTTGAAGAGTTACTGCAGACTGATCCGCTTCTTCGCAAGCGATTCATCAATGCCCGCCCTCTCGAAACAGTGAAGGGCCATGGATTGCCCCTTGGATCAGTAAAGAGAAGGCTTTCCGGTGATCGCTTTCTTCTCGTCGGAGATGCCGCATCCCTGATCGATCCTTTTACGGGAGAAGGCGTCGGCAATGCGATACGCAGCGGACGCGTAGCGGCCGAACATGTTGTTCGGTGTTTCCAGGAAGGCAACTGTTCCGCACAATTCAACCTTGCATATGACCGTGAAATCTATCGCAGGATGGGAAAGGAATTCAGAATCAGTCATGCGCTGCAGCGCCTGTGCCGCATCCCCTGGCTATTCAACCTCGTCGTCAGAAAAGCCAACAACAATCCCTATTGGCACGAGTTTCTTTGCAATGCGTTGGCTGATGTCAATGTGAAGATGCGATTTACGCGTCCGTCGTTTTATTATCGGTTGCTTTTTAGTTGAATGGGCTCAATGTTCAATGGGAGGCGCAGAACGAAGTAGGAGTCTTATTTTTGTTTCCCAATGTCCCCCGCCTCCGGTAACTGATTGTGGTCATTCCGGTGACTGACGGAAGTCGAAGTCGCCGAAAGATTGATACGCTAACAATAGTATGTGTCAACATTCGGAGGCTGAGCGAAGTCGAAGCCGGGTTCAAGAGTTTTCTCAGGACAACACTGATTTTTGATTTGTGATTTTGTTGGGGCAAGAGAAGCGCGGGATAGAACAGGATACCCCGGGAGGATTCGGTTGCTAGTTTCAATCGAAACGTCACACCCCAATGAAACGAATTGCCTTTCGGATGAAGTTAAAGCCCGGCGCTGCGGCGGAGTACGCGAGACGCCATGAGGCGATATGGCCTGAGCTAAAGGCATTGCTTAAAGAAGCCGGAATTTCAGATTACTCAATATTTCTTGATGAAGAGACGGGGACGCTGTTTGCTGTTCAGAAGAATGCAGGTGAGGTTGGCTCTCAGGATCTGGGTCGTAATGAGGTGGTCCAGCGCTGGTGGGCCTATATGAAAGACCTTATGGAAACCAATCCCGACAACTCACCGCAGTCTGTACCATTAAAAGAAGTATTTCACCTGGATTAACGATGATTGCACATTGTCTTCTCCGCTTTAGCGCTCGAATTGCTTTGTGTCTGCTATTGGTGAGCGCGCTATTTTCATGTAAGAGAACGACGGGACCTGAATGGCCTGAGCTGTCCAACGAATCCAGACCGTGGACGCGATGGTGGTGGCATGGAAGCGCAGTAACAAGAGAAGGAATAACAGCGGAGTTGGAAGCTTTGAAAAAGGCCGGCATTGGTGGTGTTGAGATCACGCCGATCTATGGTGTGTACGGCGAGGAGGAAGAGTTCGTCGAGTACCTGTCGCCGGAATGGGTGGAGTTACTCAAACATACGCTTGACGAAGCTGCGCGGCTTGGATTGGGTGTCGACATGGCCACTGGCACAGGGTGGCCATTTGGTGGTCCATGGGTCAGCGAAGTGGACGCATGCAAGAACATGAACTACACCGTGTATCGCCTTAACGGAGGTGAGCGCCTTAGGCGGCCTGTTCTCTATCACCAGGAACCGTACGTGCGATCCATTGGAACGCAGATTTACGAGATGCACGGCATCTATCGGGTTCCGGGTCAATCACTCCAGGGTACCATTTCCGAACCTGCCGTACGCACAAATGCGAAGCCCATCACCATCGACCAGCTTGTCGAGCCCGTTGAGAAAAATCCCAATCTACAGGCTCTTGCGCTCGATCAGGTGAAGTTCGACAAAATGCTGAAACCGGTAGTGGTGATGGCATACAGCGAAACCGGAGAGGTATTAAATGTAACGGACCAGCTGGATGCTGATAGTCGCCTTAATTGGTCTGCACCTCCCGGGTCATGGCAGATTTATGCAGTGTTTCCGGGTTCGCACGGTAAAATGGTAGAGCGCGCCGCTCCGGGAGGTGAGGGGAATGTCATCGATCATTTTTCAGCTACTGCGCTTCGCCGTTACCTCAGCCGATTCGACAGCGCATTGAAAGATACAGATCTTAGCAAGTTGCGCGCATTCTTCAACGACTCTTACGAAGTTGATGATGCCCGAGGTGCGGCCGACTGGACGCCGGAGTTATTCGATGAGTTCATCAAGCGGCGTGGCTATGATCTTCGCGAGCACCTGCCTGCGCTCTTTGGACACGCTTCGCAGGATGAAAACGAACGGGTCCTGAGCGATTACAGGGAGACAATCTCCGAATTGATACACGACAATTTCACTACGGTATGGCGTGAGTGGGCAGCGTCGAAGGGCAGAATTGTGAGAAATCAGGCGCATGGATCTCCGGCGAACATACTCGATCTGTATGCTGCTGTCGACATCCCCGAAATGGAGGGCACCGATGCCTTGCGGATCAAGATGGCTTCATCTGCAGGTCATGTGAGCGGAAAGCGTTTGATCTCCTCTGAGTCCGCCACATGGCTCGATGAGCATTTTCTATCGAACCTCTGGGAGATCAAAGCTTCCGTGGACTTGTTCATGACCAGCGGTGTAAACCACGTGTTTTATCATGGCACGTGCTATTCACCGCAGGATGATCCCTGGCCGGGACGCTTGTTCTACGCCGCTGTGCACCTCAACCCTCGCAATCCGCTTTGGGACGATTTCGGAAAACTCAACCACTATGTGGCGCGATGTCAGTCGTTTCTTCAGAATACGTCGCCGGCCAATGATATCCTGCTGTACTTCCCGATCTACGACCGATTCTCCGCACGTGGACCTGAAATGGTTGAGCATTTTGACGGCGTAGGCGCCGCCTATGACAGCACGGCATTCAAGGAAGCAGCAATACAGATGTTGCAACGCGGATACACGTACGACTACGTTTCAGATCGGCAGATAAGAGACCTTCGTGTGGACAGGGGCAATCTGGTGAGCGCCGGGGGCGCGTCTTACAAAGCCATCGTGGTGCCACATTGCAAGTACATGCCTGCCAACACTCTGGCAGCGCTTGCGGAGCTAGCCCGCGACGGGGGTAAGGTGGTATTATATAAAGGAGTACCCGAGTCTTACGCCGGGCTACCGGACCGTGCGGCGGAATTCGAAACAGCAAAAGCACGACTTACAGAATCATCCTCTGCGTTTGAGGGTGATAACCTGGATGAACTGTTAAACGCGGCGGGTATCGAGAGAGAACTCATGAGCGACGCGGGGCTGACGTTCGTCCGCAAGCGCGATGATGAAGGCTTCCTTTATTTCATTACCAACTGGACCGGAAGGGACTTTGATGGCACCGTTAAGCTTTCCGCGCCCGGTAAGACCGCCATACTATACGATCCTATGAGGGGTACAGCTGGTGCGGCTGAAATGGTGGAAGGGGGGAATGCCCTGAGGTTTC
This sequence comes from Bacteroidota bacterium, assembly GCA_003242315.1. Classification (GTDB taxonomy): domain Bacteria; phylum Bacteroidota; class Bacteroidia; order Cytophagales; family Cyclobacteriaceae; genus ZC4RG29. The sequence goes on along the minus strand of QGUY01000070.1, from coordinate 3,371 downwards.
GGCTGCAGATTAGAAATGGCGAGGGGATTATCGTTCGTACCTCAGAACGTGCAAGACGTTATGTGCCATATCCTTATATCCGCATTACGAGAGATCGAATGATGCTCGAAGGACCCTGGCAGCTGTCGTTCATCAAAGGCGGGCCAACGTTGCCAGATCCGCAGAGCGTATCGACACTGCGGTCGTGGACAACTATGGAAATAAGCGGTGGCGATAGCTTTTCGGGTACCGCACGATACGCGACCGTTATCGAATTGCCTGTGACCTGGGATGGGGATGTTTTGGTTGAGTTGGGCACAGTAAAGGAAAGTGCTCGGGTATTTCTTAACGGTGTGCCTGTGGATACGCTTATCGGACCGAATTACACGACAGTGATAGATCGCGTATTGTTTAAGGGCGCGGATACGCTTCAGGTAGAAGTATCAAACCTGATGGCCAATCGGATAGCGGATCTGGATCGAAGAGGGGTATTCTGGAAGCGATTTTACAACGTTAACTTTCCGGCGCGCCTGGCGGAGAACCGGCGCGACGGACTCTTTAATGCCGCGGCCTGGGCGCCACTTGAATCCGGTCTGCTTGGTCCTGTAAGCATCACGCCGGTAAAACGCGTGTCGGAATAACCCTCCAGCGATGGTCATAGCGTCAATTGTCTTCTCAAAAAGGGTGGACGGCGCTTAGAAATTCGGCAAGAATGAATATTTTGTACGGTTTTACGGGAGATGAGAATAACAGCGGCCATCTTATCAGCAATTGCAGGATCTCTGCTGTTCCCTCGGTATGTATCGGGTCAGCAGCATGCATCAGACAGCCTGTTCGTTGCGCAGGCTGTGGCATCGGCCGTTGCTGCTTATGACCGTTCACAGCGAGGACAGGTGGCGCTTTATAACGGCGCCGAGTATGTTCCCATTCCCGAACCTTATGAGGGCTTTCCATTTTTCGCCTCTGAATATTTGGAAGAGGGGTCGGTGATGTATTCGGGTGAACTGTTTCACAATGTCCCTATGGAATACGACCTCGTCCAGGATCAACTGGTGATCGAACATTATGACCAACGGGGTTACGTGACGGAGGTGAGGCTACATGACGACCTGATCGACTATTTCGATTTGCTCGGGCATCGTTTCATCCATGTTCGCGGAGAACCCGACTGGGGTGATTTACGGCCTGGATTCTATGACCTGCTTCATGATGGCAAAATCAAGCTTCTCTGCAGGCGTAAAAAAAATAAACAAGACAGGATAGAAGACCGCAGGGTGAACGTCAGCTTCATTGAACGAAACACCTATTACCTGGTGCGCGACGGACAGGCTATTACACTCAGAAACAAGGCAGCAGTGTTGAAGGCGTTGGCGGATAAGAAGAAAGCCCTGAGGCAGTTTGTCCGCGCTAATAGGCTTAAAGAAGTCGACAAAGAAGAAATGATGATATCGTTGGTTCAACACTATGATTCGTTGAATTAACGTACCTAGCCTGTACTGAATGAGAAAAATTTACCGGACCCTCTTCATCGCAGCCTTGCTACTTCCCGGCCTGAGCACCATGGCTCAGGAATTGCACCGCATTCGCGGTGAGTTCAGGGAAACACCATTTTCTGAATTTGTACGACAGGTTGAGACGCAGACACCACACCGCATCTATTACGACGGGAGAGAGTTTGATTCTCTCACCGTTACCGGCATATTCAACGATGTAGAGTTGGGCGTCGTTTTCGATTCACTCTTTCAATTTACCGATTACCACTACTTCGCGGATCCTTCAGGAAAAGTATTCCTCACGCGCGGACGTGAAATACGCGCTGAACTTCCGATAGGGTTCTTTGATGTCCGTCCGGTTCAGGGTGAATTCGACGTCGCGTTGCTCGATTACCTCCACGACGCGGAGGAAAGGAAGCGGCTGACGGAAGAAACACGAATCATCGAAATAGGCAAGCGAACACGCAGAGTTCGGGGAGGCACAGCCATACTCTCTGGGCACATTCGCAATGAAGCCAACGGAGAGCCCGTTGTCGGGGCGGTCGTATTGAACGAAAGAACGGGGGGAGGGGCGGCGACCGATCCCTTTGGTTTTTATTCGCTCGAACTCCCGACAGGTCGTAATACCATTCGCATCTCATGTGTCGGTATGAGGGAAACGGTTCGGCAGCTTATGGTGTACGACAACGGCAGATTGGATATCGATCTCGTTGAATCCATCACACCGCTTAAAGAGGTGATCATCGAATCGGAACGGGGTGCGAACGTATCAGGAACCCGCATGGGTCTGGAACGACTCGATATCAAGATGATGAAGCAGGTGCCGGTAGCCTTTGGCGAGACGGATGTGATGAAGGTGGTCCTCACATTGCCCGGGGTTCAGTCCGTTGGTGAAAGTTCTACCGGTCTCAACGTCAGGGGAGGATCGGCCGATCAAAATCTGACGCTGCTTGACGACGCAACGATCTTCAATCCGTCACACCTTTTTGGATTCTTTTCCGCTTTCAATCCGGATGTGGTGAAGGATGTTGAACTGTTCAAAAGTGGAACACCAGCTGAACACGGAGGCCGGATTTCTTCCGTAATGGAAGTCACCTCGCGCGAAGGAAACAAGAAGAAGTTTGTCGCTTCAGGGGGAATCGGTCCGATCACCGGAAGGCTTACCCTGGAAGGACCCCTCAGGAAGGAAAAGTCATCGATACTTATCGGCGGTCGCTCGACGTACTCAGACTGGATTCTGGACCGCATCCCGGACAGGAGCCTGAAGAACAGCACGGGTTCGTTTTACGATCTCAACTTCCATTTCAATCATGAAGCCGACAGTCGAAATACCGTAGATGTCACCGCGTACTACAGCGATGACCGTTTCAGGCTGAACAGCGACACCTTGTATCACTACAACAACTTCAACACGTCGGCACGTTGGAAACATGCCATCGGCACGCGGCTTTACAGCGTGCTCACGGGTACATTCAATAAGTACGATTTCAGCGTTTCAAGCGACAGGAATCCTTCGACCGCGGTCCGCATGAACTATCAAATACAGCAGATTGCAGGTAAAGCAGATTTCTCCTATCAACTGAACGATCAGAGTCTTCTTTCTTTCGGCGCGTCCGTCATGCGCTACGACCTGGCGCCCGGAACACTCACCCCAAAAGGATCCGAATCCATTGTTGTCCCCGACAGACTAGAGGATGAACAGGCCCTAGAGGGCGCCGTTTACGTGGGTGACGAGTATGATCTCTCGCCTAGACTGACGCTATATGCTGGCTTGCGGTATTCGTTCTACAATTATCTCGGTCCGAAAGGGGCCATCCAAACCTAACCGGGCAAGCCCCGTCGGGAAGTTCTATGGTCCAAACCCGTGACCATGTAAAAGGCAAGGCTATAACAACTTAT
>QGUY01000349.1 GCA_003242315.1 Bacteroidota bacterium | reverse complement strand
CGCCCCGATCGTTCCGTATGTACAGCTCATAAGCCTGACGGTTGCTGTTCACACGGTCGATAAATTCCTGCCGTGTTGCAGAATTGTGAACGACCGTCGAAAACATGTCCTTGTCCTGCAACACACCTTCGAGAACTTCAGATGTCAGCATCGTAGCATTCAACGAAAGCCTCAGGCTGTGAGGCGACGCCGAAGAAGTTAGCATGGCAGCAAGTCCCACTTCAAAACCACGGATATGCACGCGTCCGGGCTGCATAAACAACTCGTTTTCACCCGCTGCGATAAAATTGCGAACCGTCGTGCTGAACAAAGCGGCCTGGCCACTTACGCGACCATCAAGTACGCTACCCTGCCATCCCAGTTCGAGGTTCAGACTGAGTTCAGGTTTGATATTAACATTCTCGCCCTCCAGTGGATCGGTCAGTACGCCATTGCGTTCGACGAAAAATCCAAAAATTTTGGAAGGCGCTATGAAGCCCTGATAAACACTTCCGTATACTTCTCCACCAGAAATCTCATAGCCAACCGTCAAACCTGGCATCACCACATTGTATGAACTATGCAGCTTGCCCGCGTCCGGACTCATCGTATCCGGGTCTTGCGCCGCAGCGAGAACGTTTTGCCTGTACATCTCGATATGTTCGAATCGTAAAATAGGCGTAACATTAATGCGATTTATGTTGAACTCGTTGCGTACATGACCCGAGACAGACCAGAGGTGGTATTTGTTGTCAGAGGTCGGGTTTCCAGTACGCGCCCACCGGGAATTGTTGGCTGCCAGGTATCGATCACGATAGGATTCCTGATGCAACTTGATTGCTCCTTCAAAATGATGGGTCTTCCCTCCCCCCTGCCAATCTGCTTCAAAGGTTTCCTGTATGCCAGATACCGTGAAGACCCATTGACTATCGGTCGTGCTTTCGCGCCCGTCCGTTATTCGCCCCACACGAACGTAGTCTTCGTCGCCGAAGGTGAGGCCCGACAAATAGCTGTAGCGTTCGTTGAAGATTTTGTCACCAACGTAAGCCTGAACGTCTGCCGCGCGGATAACCGTCGTAACCTGCCGCCACCAGTCGCGCTCAAAATCCGATGCATAAACTTTGGAGGTGAGGCTCATTGTCGGACTAATCAGCCACTTGTGAATGATGTCCATACCATAGCGACGCATGTCGAAGTACTCCGCGTCGAACGGTTGCTGTTTCGGATCGACACGGAATGTGAATGGCGTAAGGGCCGACAGCGTTGCCTGGTTGTCTTCGAACTGTGCACTGACTTTGAAATAGAGCGACTGATCCTCCGAAAGCTTCGCAAAGATTTTTGCGTTCAGGTTGAGTACCTCAACTTCGGCGTTATCGGTGAATCCGTCGAATTTTTTGTGCACGGCTTCTACCAGGGCCCCAAGGTTCTGCCAGGTACCTCCGTAGGAGAAGAGACCTGTTGCGTAGTTCCTTGATCCACCCACAAGTTTGACTCTGAGTTCCGGTGCTTGCGGAGGAAGCGCTGTAATGTAGTTCACAGCCCCATACATATTGTTAGGACCATACCGCAGCATATCGGCACCCTTGTATACTTCAATTGCCTGTACGCGGTCGCTAAGTGGGTTGTAATAGGTGCCCGGCGCGATGTAGGGTGCAGGAGCTGCCGGTGAGCCATCCTCAAGAAGCAAGATTTTGCGAGACCGCCTCCCCCACGAGCCCCGTATGCTGATGTTGGGCCGGTTTGAAAGTCCCATATCGCCGACAATGTTGACACCCGGAACAGTCTTCAACACTTCTTCCGTATTGAGTGGGTTGGTGTTACTGATATCGCGCGGGCTGATGGTAAAATTCGAACCTTTAAAGTCGCTCCTGTAATTCTGTGATGTTGCGCTGACAATGATTTCGTTTAGGCTTGTCGGACTAATCTCCATCGAGATTGTACCGAGATCCGTTTGACCTTCGGACACAGTAAGTGTCTGCGTCAAGTAACCAAGAAAACTGATTGTAACGTGCGGATCGTCGGATGAAACACGAACGCGGAATGCTCCGTTTCGGTCCGCCACTGTTCCAGTACCCCCGGCAGCGACAATTTGTGCGCCTGCCAGCGGTCCGCCTCCAGAGGCATCAACAACACGACCCGTGACTTCAAAACCGTCCTGGGCATTGGCCACCACAACCGCGAGCAGCAATCCCAGGCCAACCACCAACGTTTTCATTTCACCTGGTTTTAACGTTTTCATTTCACCTGGTTTTGTCGATAATAAATGTCTCCTGTGAAGAAACTGACAGCGAAGCCGGCGAAACAACATCACCAGCTTCGCCATCAAGTTGTTTATTCTGCTCCGTCAGTTGCCATCCTGGCAACAGTATATGACGCTACGTCTTTACCTTGCTCCAGACCTACGTCGGAATCGAAAGTCCAGTGAATGCCTCCGTACACCCTTGATATGGCTGCCTCTTCGGCCCATTGTCTGAAGATTTCGCCCTCCTGAGGGAAAATGTGACTTAGTACTTCAGCAGCCGCTGCCGAGAACGTGCTGTGACCAGAGGTATAGCTTGGGAAGTTGGGCGTACCGGCTATAGTCTTAAAGCCTGGGATCATTTGAATGGGACGCGGGTAGTGATAATAGTATTTCGCATCCCAGCAGCTGATACCTGCATCCTGGATGGCCATGTTCAAGTACGCGAGTGTGCGCGCCGTCCGCAAAGGATTCATCTTGTACTTTACGATGTAGTCAAATGCGATGGTGTTCCAGTGACCAGGAGGAGTATAGGTGCCAAGACCGTCTTGCCAGTAGTTCGCAATGCGGCGTTTCTCTTCCGTCATATTATTCTGATGCGAAACCAGTATCTCAACATCAGCCTCGTATTCAGCAGAACCGATGGCCGGAGGCGGACCGGGACGGGTCATCTCGACGTTAGGCACACTCCACATCTTTACCCTGCCGTACAAAGGCGCAAGACCGACGGGACGCTGAGGGATTTCCTGGTTTTCCCAATACCAGCCGAAGCGATCGATCGCAGCTTGCTTTATTGAATCCGACTGAGGTTTGGGCGTCTGAGCCTTGCTCATACCATCTGTGCTTGCACGTGCAAGTGCAAGTTTCGCGACCTCGGTGCCAATAACGACTCCCGCTGCAATGTCACTTTCCACAGCTTCACCTGCCCACATAAGGCTGTTGAGATGCTCCAGCGCCCGCGCAGCCAGATAATCTTTCTCGAGGGGAAACATTGCAGTCAGAACATCGCGGGAAGCAGCCGCTATAACCGCGCCATGAGACGGGTAAGAGGGAAGGTCGCTCTCTCCGTAAGCGGGCTTGATCGACGGATCCACTTTCGAGGGCGCAGGACGTTCCCAAAGGAATTTGTAGTGCCATGCAGCGATTAATCCGTCAAACTGCGCAACACTCAGGTGAGCATACGCGCGGCTTGAATACGCCGGGTGCGCAAAGGGGAATGGCGGAGGTCCCACGGGATTTGCCGGACTCGGAAGCGTGTAAGTTCCGTCTGGGTTCGGGCCAGGGATAAGGTTGTATTTCGCCACCAGCTCCATTGAAATTTCCATCCAGCGGATCGACGGATTGTTGGTCCAGTATTAAACGGCATTGCGTTGCTGCGAAGTCAGGTTGGACATGGCATCCTTAAGTTTAGAAAGCTGGGTTTGTTATTGGTGGGAGT
>QGUY01000348.1 GCA_003242315.1 Bacteroidota bacterium | reverse complement strand
TCGGCGCGTTAGATTTTTTTAAAAAACAGGTCTATTGTGGGCTTTTGATTGTAAACATTGCTGAAGACCCACAGGTCAGCGAAGTTGTCGAGCAATTTGTAACCATAGATGCTGGTTCCCCCGGGCTCGCCATTCACTTCAGCGAGCTCTGCGGCGGCCTGAGCATTCTTTCCGCGGTACAGGTAAACCTTTCCGAGCAACGCCTGCGCACCACCCTTTGTGATCCGGCCGTTTTCTGACGGGGGTACCGTAGTGGGGAGCACTGCCTTAGCGTCGATGAGGTCCGCTTCGATCTGATCGTAGACTGCATCGGGCGAAGCCTGCTCTACGTCGTACATGTTGGTAGCTGTCAGCGGTTCAAGCAGGAGCGGAATGTTTCGGAACATTCTCACCAGGTTGAAGTAGTACAGCGCACGCAACGCCTTTGCTTCACCGATGATCCGGGCTTTTTCCGCTTCGTCCATTGCCACGCCTTCGATCTTTTGCAGCAAAATGTTTGCGCGGAAGATGCCTTGATAGTGATCATCCCAGTAGCTGGTCGCCATGTTATCCGGCGTCAGCGTAAAATCGTCAAAGACGTGGAGTTGCAGGCCGTCCGAAGCGGAACCACCACCTGCCACGTGGTCGTCGGATCCCGCATTCATCAAGGCCACCATATTTTCAAAGCCACCGGTGTTCTTCCGCATTGCGTCGTAAGTAGCAACCAATGCGGCAAAGACCTGGTCGCGATTCGCGTAGTAGTTCTCCGTCAGGAAAGCGCCCTTAGGCGACACTTCCAGGAAGTCGTCACATGAGGTAATCGTCGTTACGGCAAGGAGAACAGCAAGTGAATTTCTTAATATCTTTTTCATTGTTGGTCTCTGCTTTTAAAGTTGAATTTGAACTCCAAACAGGAACGACCTCGCCTGAGGGTACTGGCCCTTGTCGATTCCAAACACACCGCCACCGATCTCGGGATCAAAGCCTGTATACCGTGTGAGGGTGAACAGGTTTTCAGCGGTCACATACACGCGGAATGTTCCGATACCCAATCTTTCAAACACGCCGTTTTCCGGAATGCGATAACCGAGCTGAACGATCTTAAAGCGCAGGTAATCGCCGTCTTCGAGATAGAAAGATGACATGCGGCTGAAGTTTCCGTTAGGATCGGTTGTCGACAAGCGCGGATAGTCGTTTGATGTACCCTCGCCGGTCCAACGCTTCAGCACGGCTGTCGTGTAGTTCGCGTTGGCGATGTCAAGACGACGCAGGCCCTGGAAGATCTTGTTTCCACCTGCACCGTTGGCGAACACCATCAGGTCGAAATTCTTGTACGCAAAATTCAACGTAACACCGAATGTGTATTTCGGAAGGCTGGTGCCCAGGAACGCACGGTCGAGGTTGTCAGTGGTGATCACACCGTCACCGTTGATATCGACCCAGCGGAAGTCACCCGGCTGTGCGTTAGGCTGAATCAGTTCGCCCTCCGCATTGCGGTATGCATCAATCTCTTCCTGGTTCTGGAATATTCCATCTGATACATATCCGAAGAATTCATTGTAGGAATGACCAACCTGGATGCGGGTCACAGCACCCATGTTCTGGAATCCGGCGTCACCGCTGATGAAGTCAACATCATCCGCTACGTGAGTAACCTTGTTCTTAAGCGTAGCGAAGTTAGCCGACCCCGTAAAGTTCACAGGACCGAAGTTGCGCGAGTATTTCAACTCGACTTCGATACCGGAGTTTTCCATGTCAGCAACGTTGCCCACAGGTGACGTAGTTACACCGACATAACCAGGAATCGTGATGGGACGAAGAATGCCACTTGTCTTCTTGATGTAATAGTCGAACGTAAGATCGAAGTCGTTGAAGAGCGTCGCCTCCAAACCGGCGTTGATCTGTGTGGTTTCTTCCCACCGCAGGTCGGGGTTGTCAAGTGACGACGGCGCGTATCCTTCAAGAATGGTGTTGCCCAGCTTGTAGTTGTATCCGGGCTCAACAAGCGCCAGGAATCCGTAGTCGCGAATACCATCATTTCCGGTTACACCAAATCCTCCGCGCAACTTCACGTAGTTGACCACATCGTTCGCGGGCCAGAAAGGTTCGTTGGAAATGTTCCATCCCACAGAAGCGCCAGGGAACACACCAAAGCGATTGTTCTTACCGAAGCGATTGCTTCCATCCGCACGAAGTACCCCACTGAACAGGTATTTCTCGCGGAACGCATAGTTTATTCTTCCGAAGAAGGAAGCAAGTTTGTGAACGTTGTTGTTCAGGTTACCGTCTGTCGTGTAGGCGCTCGCCACGTATACTGACGATTGACTAAAGAACCCAAACGATGCTTCACGATAGTCGTTCACCGGGAGGTTCTGCAACGTAAAGCTGTTTCCTCCGCCCACATTTTCTACATAGACACCTTGTCCGAGCAGCAAGGAAAAGTCGTGATCTCCAATACCCTTGGTATAGGTTATGTAGTTCTCAATGTTCCAGTTCTTCCTTTCGTGAAGGTTACGCGACAGGCTGTTGACCTGAACGTTGAGTCCGCCACCTGCACCCAGGAAGGACACAGGTGTAAAGCCTTCATCGCCCCACATAGCGATCTTGCCCGAAAAGACGGACTTGAACTTGATTTCCTCCGTGATTGCTGCCTCCAGGGAAATGTTGCCCACAAAGTTGTCATCCCAGTTGTACCGACCAAGACGCGTTTGGATGTATGCAAGAGGGTTCGACATTTCCTGAACCCCCGCTTGTGAGATTCCGAACACATTACCATTCGCATCACGCACCGCATGCGCCGGATACAAGCTCTGATTGGAGAGCTTTACCGGATCGGTTTCATATATAGGCGTGATCGGGTCCAGATTCAGTGCCGAACTCAGGGGACCTCCAAACTCGCTGTTGGTGTTTCCAATCCCGACGGACTTGCTGTGGGTGTATCCAAGGGTCTGTGTGATCGTGAAGATCCTGGAAAGTTTATGGGATGAATTCAACCGAACATTGAACTGTTCGAAGTTCGAGATCGGAGTTGCCACGATACCCTCTGTATCCTGATAACCAATGGAGGCATAAAAGAGCGATTTGTCGTTTCCACCGCTGAGGCTGATCTGGTGGTTCGTCCTCTTGGCGCTGTTATTGAAAATCGCCTCCTGCCAATCGGTTCCTGCGCCAAGTGCGCTGGGGTTAGGATATACGATCGGACCTCCCCCGCCAACAGACCGCTCGTTCATGATCGTTGCGTACTGCTCGGCATTCAAAAGGTCGAGCTTTCTTGCAGGTCCGGATACGCCAACAAAGCCGTTGTAATCGATCGTAAACTTTCCGGCCTTCCCTTTCTTGGTTGTGATGATGATTACACCCGTGGCCGCGCGTGTACCGTAGATAGCGGCTGAAGTTGCATCCTTGAGGACTTCGATAGATTCAATGTCCTGTTGGTTGAGGTATCCAATTCCCCCTGCGTCAACGACAATACCATCAACGATCCACAGCGGATTGTTTCCCGCATCGCCGAATGTGGTCACACCGCGGATGCGAATCGTTGACGACGAACCCGGTTGCCCTGAGTTCTGTGCAATCGTCACACCGGCAACGCGGCCCTGCAGCGCCGTTTCGATCCGGCCATTGGGCACCTTGGCCAGGCTCTCACCAGACACCTGTGAGATCGAGCCCGTCACGACGCT
>QGUY01000347.1 GCA_003242315.1 Bacteroidota bacterium | reverse complement strand
CGGCCAAGACGGACCATGATATTCTTATAGTAGACTTTGCTGTCAGGATCATGACCCTGGATTGCAATGGTACCTCCTTTAAGTTTTCCTTCCGTGTCGGTATACTCGTTGACGGTTTTTCCATTCACCTTAACGGTGATCTTGTTACCCTTCACGATAATGTGTTGTGTAAACCACTCGTTGTCTTTCGCGGGAGGCTCACGCAAATCCTTCTTGCCATACACGCTCGCCGTTCTCCGCCAGTCGGTATGTGAATTGTTCACCTGTATCTCAATGCCTTTCTCCGGCCAACCTTCTTCCAGGAACTCTGTGTGAACATACATTCCCGAATTCGAACCCGGCGTTGTCATGATGTCCGCCTTCCATTCAAAATCCGTGAAATGATGGTTCGCCACCTCACCGTCATAGAACAGATGCGCACGTGGACCATTTGCCACCAGCATGTTGTCGACAACCTTAAACGTCTGGGGATTCTCATTCACTTTCCATCCATTCAAGGTCTTTCCATCAAAGAGGCTGATCCAGCCATCGTCCTGACTTAGTCCCGGTGCGATCGACAAGGCGGCGCACAGCAGCAGGGAATACGCGAACCGTTTCATAACATAAGTTGTTGGGGTGATGAATGTAGCAATTATTCACAAGGCGGCCAAGCATCCTCATCTTTTCACGGTCAACGATACCATGTGCCAGGTCACCTTTCGCTCCATGGTCTCGAATACTTTCGTATCGTAGCTCGCCAGGAAGCGAATCACGTGTCCATCAGGACAATTCTCAGAAATCTTGATCAGTGAACTTTGGGTAAAGCCGTCGGGCCAGCGCGAAGGAACCACTTCATCTACCATGCGTTCATCAATGGAATTTACATACGGATCATCCGTGTAGAGCCGAAGCCTGTGATCGCCTGTGTAAAGCAACACATGCTCACCAGGGGCCGCAACGCCATCACCATTACCCTTACCATACGCCTTGTCGCGGATTGCTCTTCCGTCATCAACTTTCACATCGTCCAGGGGAGGTACATCGAAGAACACCGGAATCACGAGCTCATCATCATACGATTCCTGCGCCATGATCTTTACTCCCAGCTTGACCCAGGCAGGCTCCCCGTGCGTGGGGGCTTTTTTGTTCGTTCTCACGGTGAACGTGACGGGAACGATCCTGCTCTTTGCTGACAGCGTTGCCGGTTCACCTTCGTTGATGATCTCGAATGCCGCATCTTCCGGGACATTCAATTCCACCTTCACCTTTGTACGGCGTGAAGGCAATGCACCGCGATTGAAGAGGTTAACGGTTAGTCTGTGCGTTTGTCCGGCGCGCAGATAGCGTTTTCCATCCTCCAACGTGTAACTGGCTACAATTAGATCAGGTTTGTCACCTTTTTTGAAAATGCCTATTTCAGTGTCGCCCTTTACTTCAACTTTTATTCTCCCGTCGCTGCTCGCCCGAACACGATGCTGATCGACTTTGCCCGCGGAAGGCGGCCACATCACTACCTCGTAGTCAGTATCAGGATTGTAAACAGGTGCCGTTGTCACGCTCACATTCAGTCCTTCTATCGGTGGTCCATCGGGAAGCCAGCGCTGGCTGGCGATGCCGAAGCCCGCGTCTGCAACTTTCTTCAAAACGACAAAACCCGGCTCCGCCTTGTCAGACTGTACATGATAGTCCCACACGTCAAAGTCAGGATAGAAATCAAAATGCCGCCATCGCTCCGACTTGGGTAGAGGATTCTTAAAGGCATCCACAACGAACTTCATCGCTGTTTCGAAGATTTTCGTCTCACCGGGATCGTCGACGAGGTGACCGCCGCGGAACTGCTGATATGAGTACGCAAGACCTCCCTCCCACTCAGCGCCGCGATGAACTTCCGTGTTCAGGTATACCAGCTCACCATTCGTGCTGTTGTGCAGTCGAATTTTGACATCCCTAAGATTCTTGAACGCATAACGAAGTGGAAGGAGGGTATGGTTGTCGGGATATCCAATAAAGAACTCGGGACTTCCCGTCATGTTGACGGCCGCACACACTTTATCCGGATACTTGCCGGCAATAAACCACGACATGAGTCCCCCCATACTGAAGCCGATAATACCGCGGTTGTTTCGGTCCGTGAGCGTGTTGTAGGTAGAATCAATGTGAGCGACCAACTCCAGGAAGTAGTCCTTCATCTGGATGTCGGACGTAATGTTTTCATGGTTACCCATGTTGTATGGCCGGGGCTGACCCTCCTCGTAATTTCCGTCCCACATGACAAGGATGACGCGGTACTTATCGACCAAATCCTTGATCATCTCATACTCCAGCTTGGCGCTGGGGTCCATGTAATGCCGTCCACCCCATCCATGAAAGAAATAGATGACAGGAAAGCGTTCCTGGTTGTTGTGATAGCCTTCAGGTAAATAGAGCCTATAGGATTTTTCGCGACCGAATACTTTGCTTTGATGCGGCAGGTCCTGATAAGGAACCTTCGCGACAGGCTGGGCAGATGAGAGCGCAGGTAGAAATATACCTGCCATCCACCAGGCGATAAAGTGCAACGTACGCATATCCGGGAAAGATGAGTTCTACGCAATGTAGCGTTTTCAGGAATGCGCAGCACGCTTTGCAAGGCGTTCTATGGCAGCTGCTACACGGTTGGCATCACGTCCGACGCCGTGAACCATGACGGACGACACAGAATACAGATAATGGAGCCCGCAAAAAAATAATCCAGGCACGTTGGGGACGACCCCTTTGTTATGAATAGGCCGCCCTTCTTCAAAAATTGGCAGGTGTATCCAGGAAAAATCAGTGTACAGTCCCGTACACCAAACGACATTCCGGATGTTCAGAACTTTGCCATCCTCCAGCAACGGCAGGCCGGCTTTTGTGCCGATCACACGAGGCAGACGTGTTACGCCGGCAGCAGCGAGATCGCGCGGCAGTACACGAATGAGCGGGCCACCTTTGTCCAAAGAACGGGATCTGACAATTCTGCCAATAATATTGTCGACAGCAAACAGACGGTGAAACAACACCTTTAGAATAAAGCGACAGAGGAATGTACGCGACGCCCAGCCTGCTATTCGAAATGGAATATGTCCGGTGTCGCGACCGGAAAGAAATACGGTGTGCGATCTCGAAAGTTCCAGGGCAATGTCTGCACCAGAGTTGCCGGCGCCTACTACCAACACTGGTCCTGGCGCCAGCTGTCTCGGAGATCGATACTCGAATGAATGAAGCTGAACGATGTCACCGCGTAAGTCTTTAGCAAATGCAGGTATTTTTGGTTTTTGATAGTCGGACATTGCGACGACTACGTGATCAGCGGTGAACCGTTGCGATCCTGAGCATACTTCGAACCGACCTGTTTCATCTTTCCTCAAAGCATCGACAAATATTCCGCATCGCACCGGCAGCGCGTGGATTTTAGCATAGCTTTCAAGATAGTCAGCCATCTCATTACGGGTAGGAAAATAAAATGGCTCAGCAGGAAAGGGCGTGCCATCCAATCCGTCGAATGCTGCCGGAGTAAATAGCCGAAGCGAGTCCCAACGCTTGCGCCAGGAATCACCGATGCGATCATGCGCGTCAAGGATTACAAAGTCGAGCCCGCGGCGAGCAAGATGATAACCTACAGACAAGCCCGCCGAACACCCCCAAAAATTAACGGCGTTAAAG
>QGUY01000346.1 GCA_003242315.1 Bacteroidota bacterium | reverse complement strand
CTTTCAGTTCTCTGACATTCCGTTATTTTTATTCTTGAATCCGTTGAGAAGCCAGGGAATCTGGGCGCCATACTTCGTACAGCAGACGCGGCAGGTGTCGACGCAATAATTGTATGTGACCCTCACACGGACATATATAACCCAAATGTAGTTCGCTCCAGCATTGGCTGCATTTTTGCCGTTCCGTTAGCGGTCACATCGTCGGATGAGGCAATTGAGTGGCTAAATAACCGCAAGATTCACATTTACAGTGCGGCATTGCAGGCGGCGAAACCTTACCATACGCAAGATTTTACTCAACCGTGCGCAATCGTGATGGGCACAGAATCCACGGGACTAACAGAAATCTGGACAACACGCTCCCATACTAACATCATCATCCCCATGACTGGAATTGCGGATTCGATGAATGTTTCTACAGCTGCAGCGGTCCTGATCTTTGAAGCGCGACGCCAACGCGGTTTTGCGCAACTTCGAGCGAAACTTTAAGTGAAGCTTTAATCGCCGAAACGATATCTTCGATAAGATGTAAGTTCCGGGCGATTATTGCAGGATATGGCATTTAGAGTTGTTCTAAATTTACCGTTGCATTCCCATGAGGCGGGCCCCTACCAAAACGAAAGCTCTACAGGACGACAAGTTTCTGAACGCCCTGGCGGATGCCTATCGCCTTCAGGAAGCCATCATTAGCGCTACGGAGCTTTCGATCATGTCTACCACCGTTGACGGGATGATCACGAGCTTCAACCGCGCCGCAGAGAAGCTCCTGGGCTATTCCTCGGAAGAAGTCATTGGCAGATTGAATCCGATTGTCTTTCACGACCTTCATGAGATCGTTGATCATTCGCAGAAATTGTCGGAAGAATTGGGTATGCCCGTGGGGCCGGGGTTCGACTGCCTCGTAGCGAGAGTCAGACTGACACGCGAAGCAGAACGAAAGGAATGGACCTACATCCGAAAGGACGGAAGCCTCTTCCCCGTCGTGCTCTCCGTTACCGCGTTAGCCGACCACAACGACGCGATAATCGGGTACGCCTTCATTGCGTCTGACATTAGCGAACAACGCAAGGCGCACGACAAGTTGCGAGACACGGAACGCCGCTTCCGCCTCCTCGCAGAAAATGTTCCCGGCGTCATCTACTTATGCCGTAACGACGAGGATTACTCGATGATCTACCTTAATGATAAGGTGTTCGAGGTAACCGGGTATACCAAGGAAGAATTCCTTTCGGGGAAAGTACACTTTGGTCAACTCCTGCATCCGGACGACCAGGATCGTGTGGTTCAATCCATCAACGAAGCGCTGAAAGAAAATCGCAATTACCGTATAGAATACCGCTTGCGTGATCGTAACGGAGATTGGCGATGGATTGAAGATCACGGCGGCGGCGTATACGAAGGTGAGGAAGCGTGGCTGGAAGGATTTCTCCACGACATCACGAACCGGAAGAAGGCCGAAGAAGAATTGCTTCGGATGTCGTCCGAAAACCTTCACGTATTCAACAACACGCTGAGTCTGAATGCGGTCGCCAGCTTTGAAGGAAAGTTCATCAAACTGAATCCTGCCTGGCAAAAAACTTTGGGGTGGCCGCTTGAGACATTGATGTCAAGGCCCTTCACCGACTTCATCCATCCTGATGACTTAAAGCGTGCTTCAAGAGCATTTGAACTGCTCAAGGCTGGCAGGGATATTTCAAATTTCGAAAGCCGTTATCAGTGTGCCGATGGCTCATACCGCTGGCTGTTGTGGGCGGCTGCGTCTGATACGGTAAACCAGGTAGCCTTTACATCTGCCGTAGACATTACGAACCGAAAGACTTCCGAAGAGGATCTGTTGCATCAGAAGGCTAATATCGAGTCAATGATGCACAAGCTCCGTGAACAAAACCATCAGCTCGACGAATTTGCACACATCATATCGCACAATCTCCGGTCGCCAGTGGGCAACATCCAGGCCTTGCTCTCATTCCTCACCCCCACCAGCACCATCGAAGACTACCGGGTGATCTTTGAGAAACTGCAGAACACGTCCGAGAACCTGAAGGAAACCATGAACGAGCTCATGGACACGCTGCGCATCAAGCAGAATATTCGTATCGCGAAATCCGAGCTTCGTTTTAAGGATATACTCGACAAGGTAGTTCAGTCGCTCGAGGGCAACCTCATCCAGTGCAGCGCCTCCGTTACCTTCGATTTTAATGAAGCGCCGACGATACTTTATCCGAAACCTTATCTTGAAAGCATCTTCCAGAACCTGCTGAGCAATGCCATTAAGTACCGCTCGCCCGAGCGTCACCTTGAAGTGCACTTCTCCACACGCAATGCAGATGGCAGGATCGAGTTACGGGTTAGCGACAATGGCCTTGGCATCGACATGCAGCGCTACGGCGACAAGTTGTTTGGAATGCATAAAACTTTTCACGAACACCGTGAAGCACGCGGTGTCGGACTTTTCCTCACGAAGACGCAAGTGGAAACGTTGGGCGGAGAAATCTTCGCCGAAAGCGAAGTGAACGTTGGGACTACTTTTGTAATCAGGTTCTAACCCAACCACAAATACCACCGATACCGATCTGCCCAAAATGGCAGCAGGGATTTCCACGCATCCTTCTTCTCAATCACACCCAGGCTCAAAAGCCTCAACGTAGCGATAACCGGCCGGTACGCGAAAAAGTACACAGCCATTGCCAGGAATAATCCTATTCCCGGAAACATATTCGCAATTTGGAATGTCGCGGCAGCAGGTATAATTGCAGCAGCCATCCAGAACGTCACAATGCCAAACAATCTTCTCTCAGTCATATCCTGTGAATGTGTCGTCTTCGACACAATTTAACCAAATCGCAGGATTTAGCCAACTCAAACACGTACGCACATACACACATAAACACATTCTACCCTGCCCACCCATCGCGGTCCAGGCTGCGGTATTGTATGGCCTCTGCCAGGTGCTCTACTCCGATGTCTTGAGCACCTGCCAGATCGGCGATGGTACGAGACACCTTCAGAATACGATCGTACGCGCGCGCGGAAAGACCCAGTCTTTCCATAGCGGTCTTTAACAAACTGCGACTGGCATCGCTGATGACGCACACTTCCTTCACCTTGTTCGATGGCATCATCGCATTGCAGTATATTGGTTGGCCTTCAAAGCGTTTCGACTGAATCTCACGGGCGCGTACGACGCGTTCGCGGATCGTGTCGCTCGACTCGGCAGGCCTTCGTGCCGTCATCTCGTCGAAACTGACCGGCACCACTTCAACATGAAGATCAATCCGGTCCAGCAACGGACCGCTTACTCTGCTGAGATAGCGTTGCACGACACCGGGGCCACATAAGCATTCCTTCTCCGGATGATTGTAGTACCCGCAGGGGCAGGGATTCATGCTCGCGATCAGCATGAAATTCGCGGGGTAATCCAGGGAAACCTTGGCCCTTGAGATCGTGACCTTGCGCTCCTCCATGGGTTGACGCATTACCTCAAGCACACTTCGCTTAAACTCGGGAAGCTCATCAAGGAACAACACGCCATTGTGCGCCAAAGAGATCTCACCAGGTTGAGGATTGCCTCCGCCACCCACCAGGGCGACGTCTGAGATCGTGTGATGAGGACTTCGGAACGGGCGCACCGTCATGAGCGGGTTTTCATTTGCACGTTTCCCCGCA